>NZ_JBLRPR010000010.1:0-70804 GCF_047915665.1 Neisseria sp. LACPHL-SPEC-2024-00856 | reverse complement strand
CGGTAATCGCCGCCAAACCCGGGCCGATTTCAATCACGACATCATCCGCCTGCGGGCGTACGGCGTTGACAATATCGCTGATGATCCGCGTGTCTTGTAAAAAGTTCTGCCCGAAACGCTTGCGGGCTTTGTGTTCTTTCATCGGGTTTCCTTGACCGGTGCAACCGGTTTTGAGGATACGGGCCGGATTTTTGGGAAGGTGTCCCTTCTGTTTCGGGGGAATCCGGCAAGCCGTATGGACATCTTGTTCGGCATTTAAATGTGAATATGTTTACAATATCGGTTTGATGTGGACATTGTAACCGAAAACGGCGGGGCTTGATAATGCTGTTTTGTTCGGTCTTATCCGTCGGTTTGGTATTTTTACGGTTGGATACTGTATGAGGACTTATCTGATTCATGTGAAGCTGCTGGGTATGGCGGTATTATGGGGTGCATCTTGGCCTATGGGCAGGATATTGGGGCAGTCTCTGCCGCCGTTGACGGGCGGGGCGGTCAGGTTTCTGCTGGCTTCGGTTTTGCTGTCGGGTTGGTTGTTTGCGCGCAGCAGGTTTGCGGCTTTGTCGATTTTGTCGTCGCGGCAATGGCTGGGTTTGGCGGTTGCCGCTTTGTTCGGCGTGTGCGGGTATGCCGTATTCTTCATGTTGGGCCTGCAGCAGATGCCTGCCGGCAAAGCCGCGGTCGTCATGAGCGTGAACCCGGTGTTGACGCTGCTGTTGGCGGTATGGTTGTTCGGGGAATATTTGAATATGAAAATCCTGACGGGTATGTTGCTGACCGTCGGCGGCGCGGTAACTGCGGTTACGCAGGGTAATCCGGCAGCGGTGCTGGCGGACGGGTTGAAGCCCGGGGAATGGCTGATTTTCGGATGTGTGGTTTGCTGGTCAGCTTATACGTTGATAGGGCGCAAGGTTTTGCGCGGGATTGATGCGCTGACGGTTGCCGCGGTTACGTCGATGTCCGGTGCGCTGATGTTGTCCGCCGTGGCATGGTTTGCGGAAGGTTTGCCGCTTGGGGCGGTAGCGGTCATGGATGGGCGCGGCTGGCTTGCATTGCTGTGGTTGGCGGTCGGTGCGACTGTTTTGGCGTATGCGTGGTATTTTGAAGGCGTGAAAGTATTGGGGGCGGGCGGTGCGTCTGTTTATGTAACATTGGTACCGATTTTCGGTATGTTGTGTTCGGTCTGGTTTTTGGGGGAGCCGCTGCATATTTCTTTGGCGGCGGGTTGTGCGGCGGCAGCCGGCGGCATGATTTTGATACATTTGGGACAAAATGCCGCCTGAAGCGGGCGGCCGGGTATATGGGGTGAAAATGGAAAATAATGCGGTCGGGTTGGAAATTGAAAGTTATCCGTTCGATCCCGTTTTGCCGAACGGGGCATCGATCATGATGATGGGGACGTTTCCGCCCAAGGAAGACAAACGCGCGATGCAGTTTCATTATCCGAATTTCCAAAACGATATGTGGCGCGTTTACGGACTGGTGTTTTTTAACGATGCGGCGCATTTTCAGATGCCGTCCCACGGGGAGGCTGCGCACTCTGAAAAAGCGTTTGACGCGGAGAAAATCAAAACGTTTTTGCACGAACGGGGGATTGCGTCCTGCCCGACCGTGTTGAAGGCGGTACGTCAGCACGGCAATGCGTCCGACAAGTTTTTAAAGGTAGTTGAAACCGTCGATTTGGCGGCAGTGTTGGCGAAAATACCAGACTGCCGCCATATTTGTACGACAGGCGGCAAGGCGACGGAAATCCTGCTCGATATTCAGGGCGGTGGCATTAAAATGCCGAAAACGGGCGAAACCGTGCCGTTTCCGTTTGCCGGACGGGATTTGACGCTGACACGCCTGCCTTCGACTTCGCGTGCCTATCCTTTGAGTTTGGCGAAAAAAGCGGCGGCGTATCGGGCGTTTTTCGAAATGGCGGGCTTGTGTGAAAAGCAGTTATAATTGCCGGCAATTTCCCGTTCGGACGGCATTTGAAAAAACGGAAATGCCGTCTGAAAACCTGAAGCACAAGGAAGAATCCGATGAAAAACTACCACGCGCCCGACGAGAAGGGGTTTTTCGGCGAACACGGCGGGCTGTTCGTGTCCGAGACCCTGATTCCGGCTTTGCAAGAGCTGGCGGATGCCTATAAGGCAGCGAAAAACGATCCTGAATTTTGGGCGGAGTTCCGCCGCGATTTGAAACATTATGTCGGCAGGCCCAGCCCCGTTTACCATGCCGCGCGATTGTCCGAGCATCTGGGCGGCGCGCAAATCTGGTTGAAGCGCGAAGACTTGAACCACACCGGCGCACACAAAGTCAACAACACCATCGGTCAGGCATTGCTCGCCCGCCGCATGGGCAAAAAACGCGTCATCGCCGAAACCGGTGCGGGGCAGCACGGCGTGGCGAGTGCCACCGTCGCCGCACGCTTCGGTATGACTTGCGACGTGTATATGGGTGCGGACGACATCCAACGCCAAATGCCCAACGTGTTCCGCATGAAATTGTTGGGCGCGAACGTGGTCGGTGTAGAAAGCGGCAGCCGCACGCTGAAAGACGCGATGAACGAAGCGATGCGCGAATGGGTCGCCCGCGTGGACGACACGTTCTACATCATCGGTACCGCCGCCGGTCCCGCACCGTATCCCGAAATGGTGCGCGATTTTCAATGCGTCATCGGTAATGAAGCCAAAGAACAAATGTTGGAAGCCATCGGCCGCCAACCTGATGTTGCCGTTGCCTGCGTCGGCGGCGGATCGAACGCCATCGGTTTGTTCCACCCGTATATCGGCGAAGAAAACGTGCGCCTCGTCGGCGTGGAAGCCGGCGGTTTGGGTGTGGATACGCCTGACCACGCCGCGCCGATTACCAGCAAAGCCCCCATCGGCGTATTGCACGGCTTCCGCAGCTACCTGATGCAGGACGAAAACGGCCAGGTTTTGGGGACGCACTCTGTTTCCGCAGGCTTGGATTACCCCGGCATCGGCCCGGAACACAGCCATCTGCACGACATCAAGCGCGTCGAATACACCGTTGCCAAAGACGACGAAGCACTCGAAGCCTTTGACTTGCTCTGCCGCTTCGAGGGCATCATCCCCGCGCTCGAATCCAGCCACGCCGTTGCTTGGGCGGTGAAAAATGCGCCGAAAATGGGTAAAGACCAAGTGATTCTGGTCAACCTGTCCGGCCGCGGCGACAAAGACATCAATACCGTGGCGAAGCTCAAAGGTATTAAACTGTAATCTCGTCCGTCTGATAAAAATGCCGTCTGAAGCCTGAGTTCAGACGGCATTTTTACGAACTTTCCTTGTAAAATTAAAGAAGCTTGTAAATGATGAGAGAACAACTTTTGAAGTTGAAAGCAATTGGTAGAATGCCAACAGAATCAGATGCAGATGACAATGATGAAAAAATAGATGAATTGATAGAACAATATAATGAGCTTATATCAAGTATAGAAAAACCTATTACACTTGAAGAAGCAGAGGTATTAGTATCTCTTTTTCCAGATGGTTTTTTCTATGATATGCATTGGGGATTATTGCATCTTTTTGAAACTTGTATTTTAAGTGCATCAGAGGAAGAATATCAAAAACTTATAGATAAATGTCCAAGTGAAGAATGGCGAGAAAATTTACAAATTCGCTATGAAAATTGGAAAAAGAAAAATTAATAATATTGGGACGGCAACGTTCTTTTACACGAATGGGAATATGAAAAAGAAAACGCCCCACGCCGAGTTGTTAATAAGTTAGGCGAAGTATCTTTTGACAAGCAGAGCTAGTGCAAAACCTCGGAACGTGGGTGTATGACGGTGGTAGCTACACCCCGGTGGCAAAGCTTGCCGAGGAGGACAGCTACACCATCGTGCAGGACGGACTATCTGGGTACGCCCATACAAGCTCTAGACAGCAAGGGCGAGGTAGTATGGGACTGCGTCCTCGACTATGACGGTTTTTCGGATTTGCTTTATTATCCGTTTATTTTTGAAATATCGGGGGTAGGGGACGTGTTCCGTCGTTGGTTTTTGCCGTGTTGGGTTGTCGGTGCGTTGGCTTCGTTCGCGCTGCCGGTTGTACCGCATTGGTCGGTTTGGCTGGCGGCTTTTGCGGTTTTTGCTGTGTTTGCAAGGCGTTTTGCGTTTGCCGGTCTGATGCTGTGCGTGTTGGCGGGTGCTGCCTACGGTGTGTTCAGGACGGAGGCGGCATTGTCTTCCCAATGGCGGGCAGAAACCGTTTCAGGCGTGCCTTTGACGGTGGAAGTGGCAGATATGCCGAGTTCGGACGGGCGGAGCGTCCGTTTTGCGGCAAAGGCCGTAGACGGTAAGGGACGACGGTTTGACTTGTTGCTGTCTGATTATAAGCAACGTGAGTGGACGGTCGGGAGCAAGTGGCGGATAACGGCGCGCGTGCGCCCTGTCGTAGGAGAATTGAACCTTAGGGGGCTGAACCGTGAGGCGTGGGCATTATCCAACGGGATAGGCGGCGTGGGGACTGTCGGTGCGGACAGGGTTTTGCTGCATGAC
The DNA here is from genome assembly GCF_047915665.1 of Neisseria sp. LACPHL-SPEC-2024-00856. Classification (NCBI taxonomy): domain Bacteria; kingdom Pseudomonadati; phylum Pseudomonadota; class Betaproteobacteria; order Neisseriales; family Neisseriaceae; genus Neisseria; species Neisseria sp. LACPHL-SPEC-2024-00856. The sequence continues at coordinate 66,291 of NZ_JBLRPR010000010.1, read as the reverse complement.
GGAAGCGGTTGGGGGATTGCGGTTTGGCGCAGCCGCATCAGCCGTAATTGGCGGCAGGCGGATGCGGACGGCGAGCTTTCAGACGGCATCGGGCTGATGCGCGCGTTGAGCGTGGGCGAACAGTCGGCATTGCGCCCCGAATTGTGGCAGGCGTTTCGGCCGTTGGGACTGACGCATTTGGTCAGTATTTCGGGTTTGCACGTTACGATGGTGGCGGTGCTGTTTGCGTGGCTGGCGAAGCGGCTGCTTGCCTGTTCCCCGCGCCTTCCTGCCCGGCCGCGCGTGTGGGTTTTGGCGGCGGGGTGTGCGGGCGCGCTGTTTTACGCGCTGTTGGCGGGGTTTTCCGTGCCGACGCAGCGCAGCGTTTTGATGTTGGCGGCGTTTGCGTGGGCGTGGCGCAGGGGAAGACTGTCGGCGTGGGCAACGTGGTGGCAGGCGTTGGCGGCGGTGCTGCTGTTCGACCCTTTGGCGGTCTTGGGTGTGGGAACTTGGCTGTCTTTCGGTTTGGTGGCTGCCCTGATATGGGCGTGTTCGGGGCGTTTGCACGAGGGGAAACGGCAAACTGCTTTGCGCGGGCAGTGGGCGGCTTCGGTGTTGTCGCTGGTTTTGCTCGGTTATCTGTTTGCTTCGCTGCCTTTGGTCAGCCCTTTGGTCAATGCGGTGGCGATTCCGTGGTTTTCTTGGGTGTTGACCCCGCTGGCGTTGCTGGGTTCGGTCGTGCCGTTTGCGCCTTTGCAACAGTTGGGGGCATTTTTGGCGGAATACACTTTGCGGTTTTTGGTGTGGCTTGCCGATGTGTCGCCCGAGTTTGCCGTTGCCTCTGCACCTTTGCCGCTGTTGGTGTTGGCGGTGTGTGCCGCTTTGCTGTTGCTGCTGCCGCGCGGCTTGGGTTTGCGTCCGTGGGCGGTGTTGCTGTTGGCAGGGTTTGTGTTTTACCGTCCGCCCAGCGTGCCGGAAAATGAGGCTGCGGTTACGGTTTGGGATGCGGGGCAGGGTTTGTCGGTGTCGGTTCAGACGGCAAATCATCATCTTTTGTTTGACACCGGAACTGCATCGGCGGCACAGACGGGGATTGTGCCGAGCCTGAATGCGGCGGGTGTCCGCCGTTTGGACAAGCTGGTTCTGTCGCATCACGACAGCGACCACGACGGCGGTTTTCAGGCAGTCGGCAAGATACCGAACGGCGGGATTTATGCCGGACAGCCGGAATTTTATGAGGGGGCGCGGCATTGTGCGGAACAGCGTTGGCAATGGGACGGCGTAGATTTCGAGTTTTTGAGGCCGTCTGAACGCAAAAACATCGATGATAATGGGAAAAGTTGTGTTTTGCGTGTTGTGGCTGGTGGTGCGGCACTACTGGTAACGGGCGATTTGGATACGAAGGGCGAGGAAAGCCTGGTCGGCAAGTATGGAGGCAACCTGTACAGCCAGGTTTTGGTGTTGGGACATCACGGCAGCAATACGTCCTCGTCGGGCGTGTTCCTCAATGCCGTCTCGCCAGAATATGCCGTTGCTTCAAGCGGTTATGCCAACGCCTACAAACATCCGACCGAAGCGGTGCAAAACCGTGTCCGCGCACACGGCATCAAACTGCTGCGTACCGATTTGTCGGGCGCGCTGCAATTCGGCTTGGGACGCGGCGGCGTGAAGGCTCAACGTTTGAGAGGGTATAAATTCTATTGGCAGAAAAAACCGTTTGAGTGAATGGGAAGGCTGGTGCCGGAACGGAAAATGCCGTCTGAAAGGGCTTCAGACGGCATTACGAAGAAGATGGGCTTAATGCCAGTAACGCCACCAGGGCATATCGTCGGGCTGCCAAGTGTGTGTCAAAAACGGGCTTTTCGGGAAATTGGTTTCCAACACGCGGCGTGTGTCGGCGGCAAGCTGCGGTTTGCCGAGTTTTTGGTAGGCGAGTTCCAAGATGGCGAGCGATTCTTCGACATAGCGCGTATTCTGGTAGCTGCCGATGATTTTTTGGGCACGGTTGGCGGCGGCGATATATGCGCCGCGTTTCATGTAGTAACGCGCTACCGACATTTCATTGCCGCCCAAAGCATCGACCAGTTTGATCATGCGTGCGGTCGCATCGGCGGCGTATTTGCTGTTGGGGAAGCGTTGGACGAGTTCCGCAAACGCCTGATACGCTTCGCGGTTGGCTTTCGGGTCGCGGTCGGACCAGTCTTGCGAGGCCAGCTTGTTCAAGAAAGACTGATCTTCGTTGAACAGTACCAAACCGCGCAGGTATAGCGCGTAGTCCATATTCGGGTGTTGCGGGTGAAGGCGGCGGAAGCGGTCAATGGCGGCCAGCGCCTTATCCTTCTCATCATCTTTATAGTAGGCGTATGCCGTATCCAGTTGGGATTGCTGGGCATGGCGGCTGGTAGGGAAGCGCGATTCCAAGATTTCGTATAATTTGACAGCTCGCGTATAATTGCTGCTGTTCAGCTCGTCCTGGGCTTCGGCATAGAGTTTTTCCACACTCCAGTCTTGGGTAATCTGGGCATCTTTATCTACCGTACCTTTGGTGGCACAGGCACTCAGTGCCAAACCTAATGAAACCGTTAAAAGAATTTTTTTCATGCAGAATACTTCCTTTGATAATGAATCCGATTATAGCGATGATTCAGACTTTGTGTCAGCCCCGGAAACCGAAAACTGTATTTGTCTGACTGTTCCGCTCGAGCTTGCCGGCGGGCGGTTGGATGCGGTATTGGCAAAACTTCTGCCAGACTATTCGCGCAGCCGGTTGACATCATGGATTAGAGAAGGCGCGGTTATTGTAAACGATAAACCTTCGCAACCCAAAGACAAAATGATAGGCGGTGAGCAAATCCGTGTAACCGTCCGTCCGAGTGAGGAGAATCTGGCATTCATGCCGGAGCCTATGGATTTGGATATTGTTTACGAAGACGATACCGTCATCGTCGTCAACAAACCGGCCGGACTGGTCGTTCATCCGGCCGCAGGCAACTGGAGCGGCACCCTGCTCAACGGCCTGTTGGCGCACTGTCCCGAATTGAGCCAAGTACCGCGTGCAGGCATCGTACACCGTTTGGACAAAGAAACCAGCGGGCTGATGGTGGTCGCCAAAACCCTGCCGGCGCAAAATTCCCTCGTACAACAGCTTCAAGAACGCACGGTCAAACGCATCTACCGCGCCGTCGCCAACGGCATCGTTCCCTTTGACGGTAAAATTGAAACCCAAATCGGACGCGATCCGCACAACCGCCTGAAAATGGCAGTCGTCAAATTCGGCGGCAAACCAGCCGTTACCCACGTCAAAGTGTTGGAACGCTATCTTGCCCACAGCTATATCGAATGCTCGCTCGAAACAGGCAGGACGCACCAAATCCGCGTACATATGCGCGAAGCCAACCATCCGCTTGTCGGCGACCCGGTTTACGGCAACCTGCGCCATCCGTGCAGCGACCCGGTGAAAGAAGCCGTTAAAAGTCTGGGCGCGCGTCAGGCATTGCACGCCTACCGCTTAAGTTTCGTCCATCCGGAAACCGGCGAAACCGTTTCGTTTGAAGCACCGATTCCAAACGACATATATCATTTGTTATCCGTTCTCCGTCTTGAAGCCGGTTTGGATTCGTCTTTGAGCAATGAAGAGGAATGGCAGGACAAATTCGGCGCGGACGACGATGACGATTGGAACGAAGACGACTACGATGTCGAAGTGGTTTATGTAAGGGAGTGAGGCGGCTTGAAAGGCGGGGCGAACGCAGGCAGCCGAACCGGAGCAGCCGGGCAATCGTCCCCGCCGATTTCAAACAAAGGCCGTCTGAAGGGGCAGGGCGGAAACCGCCGGTTTCGTTTGCCCCGTTCAGACGGCATTATGATAAAAGGCGTTTAGGGTTTTTTATGTTTACCGGCTTTTGCCGCCCAATAAGTTGCCAGCAGCGAGCCGGAGATATTGTGCCACACGCTGAACAATGCGCCCGGAACGGCAACGACCGGCGCGGCGGCAAAGTGTGCGGCGGCAAGCGCGGCGGCCAGGCCCGAGTTTTGCATACCGACTTCGATGGCCAGCGTTTTTTGTGCATCATAAGGCAGGCCGGTCCATTTAGCGGCAAAGAAGCCGAGCAGGTAGCCGATGCCGTTGTGGAGTACGACAACCGCAAAAATCAGCAGGCCGCTTTCCATAATTTTGCCTTTGCTTGCCCCGACTACCGCGCCGATAATCAGCACGATGGCGGCAACGGAAACCAGCGGCAGCGCATCGGTCAGCTTTTCGGTTTTACTGCCTAAAACCTTATGGACAATCAAACCCAAAACAATGGGGAGCAAAACCATTTTGACGATGGACATCAACATACCGGCCGCTTGGATTTCCAGCATTTCGCCGGCAAGCATCAGGAAGATGGCGGGAGTCAGCAATGGGGAAATCAGGGTGGAAACAGACGTAACGGCAACCGATAAAGCCACATTGCCACGCGCCAGATAGGTCATCACATTGGAAGCCGTACCGCCCGGGCAGCAGCCGACCAAAATCACGCCGACCGCGATTTCGGCAGGCAGGTCCAACAGTTTGGACAGCAGCCAGGCGGTTGCCGGCATAATGGCGAATTGTGCGATTACGCCGATGATGACGGCTTTGGGATGTTTGAACAAAATATCGAAGTCGGAAGGTTTGAGCGTCAAACCCATACCGAACATAATAATGCCCAACAGCCAAGGAATATAAGGCCCCGCCCATTTGAAGGTGTCGGGCGCGAAAAAAGCGGCGGCGGCAAAGAGCGCGGCCCAGAGGGAAAATGTTTTTCCGATAAAGCTGCTGATTTTACTGAGGATATTCATAATAATGCGTTGCGTGTTTGTTTTTAAGGGAAGGCAAGCATACACGCCTTAACCTTAATTTGCAAAATGACTGCGCCTAAACAATGCCGTCTGAAAGTGGAGATTGGTTTTCAGACGGCATCACCCGAGAGGTGTCGGAAACGGACTTTATTCCCATTCCTTTTCGGTTGAAACCCGTCTGTTTATGGCGATAGAATCTAATCGGAGGGTAGTCTCGTTCGGGCAACACGCAGTGCGGTGCTTGATGTGCCATCCCCTGTTGAAACATATAGTGGATTAACAAAAATCAGGACAAGGCGACGAAGCCGTAGACAGTACAAATAGTACGGAACCGATTCACTTGGTGCTTCAGCACCTTAGAGAATCGTTCTCTTTGAGCTAAGGCGAGGCAACGCCGTACTGGTTTTTGTTAATCCACTATATAAAGCTCGGAGAAAGTATATAAGGGCATCATTCTTGCACCGGCAAGAATCCAAACCCGAACGTTTGAAAACAATCCCGAATCTCCGAATTCCCGCCTGTGCGGGAATGACGAAAAAACAAGCATCCATTTGCCCCGAAGGCAGTTAATCAACCTTTTCCGCCACACACCTATTCCAATATCCAATGAAAACCATCACAGAAACCCTAAATCTTGCCCCGAAAGGCAAAAACTTCCTGACCGCCGATTGGCCCGCGCCCGCCAATGTGAAAACCCTGATTACCACGCGCAACGGCGGCGTGAGCCAAGGTGCGTATCAGAGTTTGAACCTCGGTACGCATGTCGGCGACGACCCTGAAGCCGTGCGCCGCAACCGCGAAATCGTGCAACAGCAGGTCGGATTGCCCGTTGCCTACCTCAATCAAATCCACAGCACCATTGTCGTCAACGCTGCCGAAGCATTGGACGGCACGCCCGATGCGGACGCTTCCGTGGACGACACGGGCAAGGTTGCCTGTGCCGTGATGACCGCAGACTGTCTGCCCGTTCTATTTTGCGACAGGGCAGGTACGGCGGTTGCCGCCGCACACGCGGGCTGGCGCGGTTTGGCGGGCGGCGTATTGCAAAACACCATTGCCGCGATGAAGGTTCCGCCTGTCGAAATTATGGCGTATCTCGGCCCTGCCATCAGTGCGGATGCGTTTGAAGTCGGGCAGGACGTGTTTGATGCGTTCTGCACGCCCATGCCCGAAGCCGCCGCCGCATTTGAAGGCATAGGCGGCGGCAAATTCCTTGCCGACCTTTACGCGCTCGCCCGCCTGATTCTGAAGCGCGAAGGCGTGGGCGGCGTGTACGGCGGCACGCATTGTACGGTTTTGGAACGGGACACTTTCTTTTCCTACCGACGCGACGGAGCGACAGGGCGTATGGCGAGCCTGATTTGGCTGGACGGCAATGCCGTCTGAACACGCCGCTGATATAATCTACCGACTATAATCTACCGACTTTGTGCTTTTGAGAAAGGCAAGCCATGAACAAACTGTTTCTTACTGCCGCAGTGCTGATGCTGGGCGCGTGCGGTTTCCACCTGAAAGGTGCAGACGGCATTTCTCCGCCGCTGACCTACCGGAGCTGGCACATCGAAGGCGGACAGGCATTGCAGTTTCCTTTGGAAACTGCGCTGTATCAGGCTTCGGGCAGGGTGGACGATGCTGCCGGCGCGCAGATGACCCTGCGTATAGACAGCGTTTCCCAAAACAAGGAAACCTATACCATTACCCGTGCGGCAGTCATCAACGAATATCTTTTGATATTGACGGTTGAAGCGCAGGTATTGAAACGCGGCGAGCCGGTCGGCAAACCGATGACCGTGTCCGTCCGCCGCGTTCTTGCTTATGCCGACAACGAAATTTTGGGCAAACAGGAAGAAGAAGAAACCCTGTGGGCGGAAATGCGGCAGGATGCCGCTGAACAGATTGTCCGCCGCCTGACCTTTCTGAAGGCGGAATGACGTGGTGGCACATATCGGACGCATCGACACGGACACGCCTTTGAAACCGCTGTACGTCATCCACGGCGAGGAAGAGCTGTTGCGTATCGAGGCATTGGACGCATTGAGGGCGGCGGCGAAGAAGCAGGGTTATCTCAATCGCGAAGCCTATACCGCCGATGCGTCTTTCGATTGGAACGAACTGCTGCAAACCGCAGGCAGTGCGGGTCTGTTTGCCGATTTGAAGCTGTTGGAACTGCATATCCCTAACGGCAAGCCCGGCAAAACCGGCGGCGAGGCGTTGCAGGATTTTGTCGCCCGACTGCCGGAAGATACAGTAACGCTGGTTTTACTGCCCAAACTGGAGAAAACCCAGCTCCAGTCCAAATGGTTTGCCGCATTGGCGGCAAAGGGGGAAGTGTGGGAAGCCAAACCGGTCGGCGCGGCGGCCTTGCCCCAATGGATACGCGGACGGCTGGACAAAATCGGTTTGGGTATCGAGGCAGATGCATTGGCACTGTTTGCCGAGCGCGTGGAAGGCAATCTGCTGGCGGCACGTCAGGAAATCGACAAGCTTGGGCTGCTGTATCCGAAAGGACATACCGTCAATATCGATGAGGCGCAAACCGCCGTTGCCAATGTTGCCCGCTTTGACGTTTTTCAGCTTGCCGGCGCATGGATGAAGGGTGATGTGCCGCGCGTATGCAGGTTGTTGGACGGATTGCAGGAGGAAGGTGAAGAACCGGTGCTGCTTCTGTGGGCGGTTGCCGAAGACGTGCGGACGCTGATCCGGCTTGCTGCCGCCCTGAAGCAGGGGCAGAGCATCCAATCCGTCCGCAACAGCCTCAGGCTTTGGGGTGAAAAGCAGACGCTCGCACCGCTTGCGGTCAAGCGGATTTCCGTCGTCCGCCTGCTTGATGCGCTCAAAACCTGTGCCAAAATCGACAGGATTATCAAAGGTGCGGAAGACGGCGATTCATGGGCGGCGTTCAGACAGCTCGTCATTTCACTGGCAGAATAAAGCAGCAATCCCTAAAATCCGAAAATACTGTAAAATACCGTTAATCCTGAAAAGTATTCACCAATCCGTCCGAAAACATTTCAGACGGCACGACCACCTCAATAAAGGAACATCAACCCTATGGACAATAAGACCAAACTGCGCTTGGGCGGCCTGATTTTACTGACTACCGCCGTTTTAAGCCTCATTATCGTATTGATTGTCGATTCCTGGCCGCTTGCCATCCTGCTTGCCGCCATCATCGTCGCTGCCGCCGCGGGCGGTTTTGTTTGGACCAGCCGCCGTCAGCAGCGTCTGTTTATCGAACGTCTGAAAAAATTCGACATTGATCCGGAAAAAGGCAAAGTCAATGAGGCCAACCTGCGCCGTATGTACCACAGCGGCGGACAACACCAGAAAGATGCGATTACCCTGATCTGCCTGTCGCAAAAATGTTCGGTGGACGAGGCGCACGCCATGTTCAAAAAACGCCCGTCCCGTCAGGAAATCAATCAAATGGCGGCAAAACAGTCGCGCGGTCAGAAACGTCCGCACCGTTAACCGTCTGAGGCATATCTGTATGAATGCCGTCTGAAACCCGCTGGTGTTTCAGACGGCATATTCCGACTGAAAATATGATGATACTGAAAACCGCCCCTCTCAAACGCCGCTTTGCCGCCATGCTGTATGAGATGCTGCTGGTTGGTGCGGCAACCTGTTTGGCAGCATTGCTTGCCGGTATTGCCGCCATTTTTCTGAATCCCGTTTCTATCGCGGTTTCTGCATTGGTAACGAGTATCCTGATAATGGGATCATGGTGGCTTTATTTCCGTGCCAACTGGCACGGGCAGGGACAGACCTTGGCGATGAGGACATGGAGGATAGGCTTGTGCGATGTTAACGGTATGCAGCCGTCTCTACACTTGCTCCGCCTGCGTTTTATTTGGGCATGCATATTTATCGTATTCATCCCTATGTTAGCCTATGCCGGATTACGCCACCTGCTCGGTATTTCACCCAAGGATGCATTCGGTGCAGCATTGATTTGGCTGATTTTACCGTGGGGGTTCGCCCTGCTGAATCCCGACCGGCAGTTTCTGTATGATTTTCTTGCAGGAACAAGATTGGTGGCGGTCAAAGGAAAGCCTTAAGCCTTTATACCGCAAAGGTTTCAAACTGAAAAAATGCCGTCTGAAAGGGCTTTCAGACGGCATTGGGTTATCGGGGAAACCGATTATTCGATATTTTGCACTTGTTCCCGCATCTGCTCGATTAAGACTTTCAGTTCGACAGAGGCCTGGGTGCATTCGGCAGCAATAGATTTGCTGCCCAAGGTGTTGGCCTCACGGTTTAATTCCTGCATCAGGAAATCCAAGCGTTTTCCGCTGCTGCCTTTGTGTTCGGTAACGATACGGCGTACTTCGTCGATATGCGTGCGCAGGCGGCTGAATTCTTCGTCGATGTCGGATTTTTGAATAAAGAGGGCAAATTCCTGTTGCAGCCTGTCATTATTGATGTCGCCGACTGCTTCGGCAAGGCGGGCGCGGATTTTTTCTTTATGCGCTTCCACCAGCGCGGGGAAGATTTCGCTCAAAGCATCGATGATTTCTTCCATGCTTTCGAGGCGTTGTAACAGGTGCTCGCCCAATTTTTTCCCTTCGCGCCGGCGTGCGGCGGTAAAGTCCTTCAGTGCCGAATCGGTCAAATCGGCAATAACCTTTGCCAATGCGTCCGCATTTTCCCTTTGGCTTGCCAATACGCCCGGAAAGCGCAAAATATCGGCAACGCCCAGTTTTGCCAAATCGTGATGCTTGCGGAGGTTTTTGTTGATTTCGGCAAGCTGGTTCACCAAATCCGAGTTGAGTTCCAAGGACTGTCCGCTGTTTTCCGCATCTTGGATTTGGATTTTGCATTCGACTTTGCCGCGCGCCATATGGGATGAAATCTGCTCGCGGATGCCGTTTTCCAAATGGCGCAAATCGTCGGGCATTCTGATTTGAATGTCCAAAAAGCGGTGGTTGACGGCGCGGATGTCGAGGTTGATGCGTTTGCTGCCGCACTCTGCCGCCGCGTTGGCAAAGCCGGTCATGCTGTGGATGTGGATATTTCCGCTGCTCATGTCGTTCTCCGAAGTCCGTTAAAATGGAATCAATATATCACATCTGTATGGCGGCAAGCGTTTTCGGGTGTGAAAAATTGAAGATTTCGCAGCGGTAGATTGGAATCACGCGCTTTTGTTGCTGCAAGGAAGGGAAATGTATAGTGGATTAACAAAAACCAGTACGGCGTTGCCTCGCCTTAGCTCAAAGAGAACGATTCTCTAAGGTGCTGAAGCACCAAGTGAATCGGTTCCGTACTATTTGTACTGTCTGCGGCTTCGCCGCCTTGTCCTGATTTTTGTTAATCCACTATATCAATTCCGCCAATCTGTCGGAAAAGCAGCTGATGTGGCAGTTTCTGGTGCATGTCTGCTTTTTGATTTCGGCGATTGCGATGGCTTGGACGGATAAAATCGTGTACGGCACGGCGCACAAACCGCATTGATGTTTCCCAAATAAAATACCCGACAAAACAATTTGTCGGGTATTTTATTGCGTATATTTCAAACCGCTTCGGCTTCTTCCGTGAGAAAGCCGCGCAGTTTCTGCATGGCTTTGGCTTCGATTTGGCGGATGCGTTCGGCAGATACGCCGTATTCGGCGGCAAGCTGGTGCAGCGTCAGTCCGCCGTCGTCTTGAAGCCAGCGGCTTTCCACAATACGGCGGCTCCTGTCATCCAGTTGCGCCAAAGCGTTTTGTAAACCTTCTGTTTGCAGGGCGTAATGCGCCTGTTTCGATAGTTGTCGGCTCGGTTCGGAATCGTGGTCGGCAAGCCAGTCGATGGGGGCGAAACTGTCCTCGTCGTCGCTGTTGTCTGCCATGATGGCAATGTCGTGTCCCGTCATGCGCTGTTCCATTTCCAGAACTTCGGAAAGTTTGACACCCAAATCGTCGGCGATGTCTTGTGCCTCTTTGGGAGACAGGGCGTTGAGGTTTTTACGCATGCTGCGCAGGTTGAAAAACAGCTTGCGTTGCGGTTTGGTGGTGGCAACGCGAACCAAACGCCAGTTTCTCAAAATAAACTCGTGGATTTCGGCTTTAATCCAGTGTACGGCAAATGAAAACAGACGTGCGCCTCTACCGGGCTCGTAGCGTTTGACCGCCTTCATCAGTCCGATATTGCCTTCCTGAATCAGGTCTGCCTGATTCAGCCCGTAGCCGTCATAGCCGCGCGCGATGGAAACGACGACGCGCAGGTGGGACAGGATGAGTTGTTTGGCGGCGTTGAGGTCGCCCTTTATTCGGCGTTCGGCGAGGCGGGTTTCTTCTTCCTGGGACAGCATCGGGATGCTGTTGACGGTGTGGATGTATTGTTCGAGGCTGCCGTTGCCGCTTTGGATGGCGGGTAATGCGAAAGCGTTATTCATTTGAGGCATTTCCTTTTGGCTGAAACTGCGTATCGGCGGTTTGGTGTGTTGGGATGCAGTATATCACTGCTTGGCTTGTATTTTGTATGTTTGGCAGGAGATATGTGCTAAGGTTTGAAAGACAGGAAAATTTTGTAAGGCAAGTTTGATTGATTTTGTAAACCTGATGGCTCAATTCGATTTCAGAATTATATTACATACGTAGTTGTATGTAAATAGCCGTTTTGAAAAAAGACAGCCCGTCCGGACGGGCTGTGCAGGTATCAGTGTTCTTTGTTTCGGAAGATGTTTCAACACACAGGACGACACATAAAGCGTCGCCCTATGTGTCGTCCTGATTTGGAAGGGGTTGCACCCCTCCCAAATAAAGTCTGATTCTACCGCCATAAAGGGCGAGGTTTCAACCGAAAAGGAAATACGATGAAAAGAATCAGTGCGGCTAGGGCCAATATGCCCATCAACCACCATGAACTGCCGGTTTTCATATAGGGCGTTTCGCCGACATAGCCTTTGATGTGTCCTTCCAATACGGTTTCCGTATCGGGTTGGGCTTGGGCGATGATGTTGCCTTTGGGGGAGATGATGGCGGTTGCGCCGGTGTTGGTGGCACGGACCATATAGCGTCCGAGTTCCATAGCCCGCGCCTGCGATTGTTGGAGGTGCTGGTACATGGCGTTGGATTTTCCGTACCACGCCATATTGCTGGCATTGGCAAGCAGTGTGGCATCTTTGGCGGCGGCAATTAGTTCGTCGCCGAATCCGTCTTCGTAGCAGATGTTGAAGGCGATTTTTTGGTTTTTCATCATTAGGGCGGATTGCTTGCCGCCGCCTTTGCGGAAGTCGGAAAGGGGCATATCCATCATTTTGTAAAGCGGCGTGGTCAGGAAGAGCAGCGGTTTGTATTCGCCGAAGGGGACGAGGTGGTTTTTGGCGTAGTAGGGGATGCCGTCCTGATTGTTTTCCTGATAACCGGTCAGGTTGATGACGGCGTTTTCGTAACCGTTGCCGTCCGAAGTGTATTGGCTGATGCCTACGGCGAGCGCGCTGCCGTTGTTTTGCGCCTGTTCGGCGAATTGCGCCAGTATGTTTTCCGGCAGGTTTTGGCGCATGACGGGGATGGCGGTTTCGGGCAGGATGACGATATCGGCAGTGGTTTTGCCGACCTGTTCGTAATATTTCTGTATGGTCGGGATGACTTGGTCTTCACGCCATTTGATGGTTTGGGCGATGTTGCCCTGAAGCAGGGCGACGGTGCTGCGGCTGCCGTCTGGGCGGGTAAAGTTGGTCTGTTGGGCGGTGTAGCCTGCGGCAAGCAGGGCGGCAATCAGGATAATTGGAAGCAGGCGTTTGCCCGAACGTGTGGTGTTATCACTCGCCAAAACCAGCCAGACACTGAGAAAGGCGGTCGCCAGTGTAACCATATGGATGCCGCCCAAGGGGGCGAAACCTGCCAGCGGGCTGTCCGGGGTGATTTGGGAGTAGCCGATTGCGCCCCAGCCGAATCCGGTCAGGAAACGTTCGCGGGCAAACTCGGTCAGTGTCCACAGGATGGGCAGTACCAAACCGATTTTTATGCCCCGAGGCAGGATAAATTTTTTCCACAGCCAGAAACACAGTGCCGGATAAAGGGCAAGGTAGGCGGGCAGCAGGAAGGTCAGCGGTACGGCATAGAGGTCGGGCAGGCCGGAAACGTCGTGCAGGGCAGTGTGTATCCAGTAGAATTGCGCCGTGTATGCGGTCAGACCGAACAGGTAGGCGGAAGAGGCGGCAAAACGCGGACGCAGTTCGATGAGGCGGACGAAGGCGCCGAAAATCAACGGCATCAGCCAAAAGTGGTAGTAGGGTGCGAAGGTAAAGGGGGTGGCGGCGGCAAAAAGGATGAGCAAAGGCCAGTAGAGGGCGGGGTGCTGCCAGTATTTGTCCAGTTTGGAAAACATATTCGTCTGCCTGTTCGGAAGATGCCGCCTGAACGTCTTTCAGACGGCATCGGTATTTGAAAAAAGAATCAATGCCTGCCGAAACGATTCATCAGCGGCAAGGCGGGGTGCAGGCAATCGAACCGGAAAGCAGTCTGACAACGAGGTTGGCGAAGTACTCCGCCCAGCCAGCGTTCCAGTGTTGCGCGTGCAGGAAATCGTGTAGAAGGCCGAGATTGTGGGCGGCGCATCAGCAGCATGCCTAAGTCGTCGAGTTTGACGATGACGGCGACGATTCCGTACACCAAAACAGTCATGCCGATGCCGATTGCCGCCATTACGAGCATGCGCGTCATGTCGGTGCAGAAACTTGTGCGGCAGCTTTTCCACGCCTTCAAAGCACAGATAAATCCCGCCTGCCGTCAAAAGCGGCGTAATGAGTTGCGGCAGGAAGGCGGAAAGCAGCAGGGCCGCATGCACCAAAACCGGCTTGTTGGCAAAAGAACCTTTCGCCACCGACCAAACAATCGGCAACTCGCGTTCTGCCGATACGCCTGTAGCCCGGTTGACATTGAATGCCAAATCGTCGCCGACCACGCCGGCGGTTTTCTTTACGGCGGCTTTGGTCATCAGGGCAACATCGTCCAAAACGGCGGTGATGTCGTCCGGCAGGGTAAATAGTGAGGCAAATGCCATTAAAGAATCCTGAAATGCGGCGCAAAGTCCGACATTATATAGGAGAACGCGGATTTGGGCGGTTTCAGGCGGCATGAAACAGGAAAATGCCGTCTGAAGGCGGTGGCGGACGTGAAGTAAAGTTTCGTGAAAAGAAAATGCCGTGTTACAGTCTTTCGATTTTAATTTCATAAATTTTAAGGGAGAATCGTTAGCATGGATTGGATGGGCAGTCTGTTCCTGCCGGGTGGCGCACTGTTGTTTCTGAGCGTGGTTTCGACCACTTTGTCCGCACGTTTGGGAATGCCTTTGCTGCTGGTTTCTCCCGCCGGCGTGTTGGACGGGGCGGCGTAAGCCTTGGCGATTGCGGCGTTCCTGATGTTGGTCGCGCGTCCGCCGGCAGTGTTCGGCGGTTTGTGGAAATTCAATTATAGTGGATTAAATTTAAATCAGGACAAGGCGGCGAAGCCGCAGACAGTACAGATAGTACGGCAAGGCGAGGCAACGCTGTACTGGTTTAAATTTAATCCACTATATTTGGCTGGCGGAAAAGGAAATTGTCAGAATGTCGGCGTTTAAAGTGGTTGCCGAATCTGAAGCGGAGGGATACCATCCCGATACGGTCGAACCGATTTCCGATTCGTTTGACGCACGCTGTTTCGCATTGATACGCAACGGAAGCCGAATCGAAATGCAGTCCGACACCGTGCTTCAGGCGGGGGATTTGGCGTGGTACATCCTGTCCGACGGCAAGGTCGATAAAATGGCGAAATACTTTACCGAGACGGGTATCGGCGTCCGTGAGTATTTTGATTTCTTCGGCGAGTTTGTCATTTCGCCGGAAGCACGTTCGGGCGATTTGGCACTTGCTTACGGTTTGAAGCTGGAAGCGGGCGAAGAGGGTTTGAGCCTTGCCGAGCTTTTCGATAAGCGTTCCGACAGTCAGGAGCCAGTCGAGGGTGGCCGTATTGACATCGGCGGCTTTATGCTGACCGCAAAGGAGGTTGACGGTGGCGGCAATATCGGGTCTATGGGGCTGAAAGTACCGCGTTAGAAAGGTTTGATTTGAATGCCGTCTGAAGCCGGATTGCCGGTTTCAGACGGCATTTTGTCTGTTTAGTTTTTTTTGCTTTTTGCCTGTTTTACGTCTTTTTCGGTAACGCTTCCGCCGCCGTTGTCAAAGGCGTTCATGATATAAGTGGCGATGGCGGCAATGTCCGCATCGCTGATGGCAGTTGCGGGCATGAATCCGTTGTAGGTTTTGCCGTTGACTTTGATTGTACCGTTGATGCCTTTGACCATACTGTGCATCAGCACCTGCGGTTTTTTCATGATGAAGTCGGAGCGGTAGAGCGGCGGAAACATGGTTCCGCGACCTTCGCCCTTTTTGCCGTGGCAGGCGACGCAGTTGGATTCGTACACTTTTTGTCCTTTTGTCATGATGCTGTTGTCGGCGGCAGAAGCGGCGGCGCAGAGGCAGCCCAAGACGAGGGCGGTCGGCAGTCGGGTTGTGTTCATTGGTGTTTCCTTAATGTTTGAAACCTTGTTGTTGATTTTGCGTAGCGGGTGAAAGATTTTTTTGCCGAATCGGTAGTAAGGTTGCACTTGATGTGTTGTCCGGCATAGATGCCATCATACGCTAAAGTAGCGGGAAAATGCCGTCTGAACACGGCGTTCAGACGGCATTTTAGACATGGGTCAAACAGTTTCAACGCCAGCCACCAAGGTTTTCTTCGGCAAGTGCGACGAGTGCGTCTATCCAGTCGGGGTTGTCGTTGAGGCAGGGGATATAGCGGTAGCTTTTGCCGCCTGCTTCGTAAAACTGTTCGCGCCCCATCAGGGCGATTTCTTCCATGGTTTCCAAACAGTCTGCCAAAAAGCCCGGGCAGAATACGTCCAGCTCGGTTACCCCCTGTTTGGGCAGTTTGCCGAACAAATCCTGCGTGCTCGGTGTAACCCATTTTGCCCTGCCGAATTGGCTTTGGAACGATACGACATATTGGTCTTCGGTCAGATTTAGTGCTTCGGCAAGCAGTTTGGCGGTGTGGCGGCACTCGTCGGGATAGGGGTCGCCGAGGTCGTAGTGCTTCTGCGGTACGCCGTGAAAACTCAACATCAGTTTTTTCCCACGTCCGTGTTCCGCCCAATATCGGAGGATGTGGTTTTTCATCGCATCAATGTAGCCGGTATCGTCATAAAAGCGCGAAACGGTGCGGACGCTCATTTGGTTCCGTTGCAGCAGTAATTGTCCGCACACTTTATCTACTGCCGCTCCGCTGCTGGAGGCGGCATATTGCGGGTACATCGGGATGACCAGCAGTCTGCCCGCGCCTTGCGCCTTCAGTTCCGACAATACGTCTGCCACCGAAGGATTGCCGTAGGTCATAGCGTGGCGGACGATGAGGTCGGGCATACGTTCGGCAAGCGCGGCAGCTTGGCGTGCTGTGTAAACTTCTAGGGGAGAACCTTCCTTAAACCAGATTTTTTCATAGGCGTGCGCGCTTTTTTTGGGGCGGAACGTCAGTACCAGACCATGCAGAATGGGATACCACAGCCATTTGGGCAGTTCGACGATGCGCCGGTCGGTCAGAAAGGACTTCAGATAAGGTCGTACCGCCTGCGCGGTCGGTGCGTCGGGCGTGCCGAGGTTCAACAGCAAAACGGCGGTACGGTTTTGTTGCGTATAGGAAAGGGAGGGTTCTGGAAGGAATGGAAGCATGATCGGTTTCTGAAAAATAGTGGGGGTAGGGTAAAGCGGCAAAATGCCGTCTGAAGCGGCTTCAGACGGCATTGCCGGGAGTCAGTCTGTGCCGCGCGCGCGGTTTTCGTGGAATTGCGCCTGCCAGTCGGCAAATTTGCCTTGTTCGACGGCATCGCACATTTCCGCCATAATGACTTGGTAGAAATGCAAGTTGTGGATGGTGTTGAGCTGTGCGCCCAAGATTTCGCCGGTGCGGTGCAGGTGGTGCAGGTAGGCGCGGCTGAAGTTTTGGCAGGCGTAGCAGGTGCAGCTTTCGTCTATCGGACGCTTGTCGGACTTGTGTTTGGCGTTTTTGATTTTCAAATCGCCGAAACGGGTAAACAGCCAGCCGTTGCGCGCATTGCGGGTGGGCATCACGCAGTCGAACATATCGATACCGTGCGCCACGCCGTACACGAGGTCTTCCGGCGTGCCTACGCCCATCAGGTAATGCGGCTTGTGTTCGGGCAGCATCGGACCGACGGCGCGCAGCATACGGTACATTTCGGGCTTGGGTTCGCCGACGGACAAACCGCCGACGGCAAGGCCGGGAAAATCAAACTGTTCCAAACCGCGCAGCGATTCTTCGCGCAAATCCTCATACATCGCGCCTTGCACGATACCGAACAGCGCGTTCGGGTTTTTCAAATCTTCAAAGGCTTTTTTGCTCCGTTCCGCCCAGCGCAGGCTCATTTGCAGCGATTTTTGCGCTTGGCTGTGCGTTGCTTCTCCAGGTGTGCATTCGTCCAACTGCATCACGATGTCGGAATTCAATACGGTTTGGATTTTCATCGACACTTCGGGCGAGAGGAACAGTTTATCGCCGTTGATCGGGCTTTGGAATGTACAGCCTTCTTCGGTCAGCTTACGCATGTCAGACAATGAGAATACTTGGAAACCGCCAGAGTCGGTCAGAATCGGTTTGTCCCAGCCGATAAAGCTGTGCAGGCCTCCGAATTGCCCGATAACTTCCAAACCGGGGCGCAGCCACAAATGATAAGTGTTGCCCAAAATAATTTGTGCCTTGATGTCGTGCAGGTTTTGCGGGTTCATCGCCTTAACCGAACCGTAAGTACCGACAGGCATAAATACCGGCGTTTCAATTTTGCCGTGGTTCAACTCCAGCGTGCCGCGTCGGGCGAGACCGTCTTTTTTGTGTAAGGTAAATTTAAGCATAAGATTGAATGTCAGTTGGGCGACAGGGGTCGAAATATATTTTAAAAGACGGCATTATAAATGATTTCCCACGGTTTTTCAGACGGCATCCCCAAATCTTGCCGCAATGTTGCATAAAGAAACGCACATACCTCTTGCAAAAATTAAAACGACCCGATAAAATACAAAAATTCTTTGAAGGCACGTAGCTCAGTTGGTTAGAGCACCACCTTGACATGGTGGGGGTCGTTGGTTCGAATCCAATCGTGCCTACCAAATCCCCATAACGGCATTTATGCCGTTATTTTTTAATCTTTCGGAGCGTTTGATGTTGAATATTACCTTGCCGGACGGCTCAGTCCGCCAATACGAATCCCCCGTTACCGTGGCTCAAATTGCTGCGTCTATCGGTGCCGGTTTGGCGAAGGCGACGGTGGCAGGCAAGGTAAACGGCAAATTGGTCGATGCTTGCGATCCGATTGTTGAAGATTCTGCTGTTCAAATCATTACTCCGAAAGATCAGGAAGGCATCGAAATCATCCGCCATTCCTGCGCACATCTTGTCGGGCATGCCGTCAAGCAACTCTATCCTAATGCAAAAATGGTTATCGGCCCCGTCATTGAAGAGGGCTTTTATTACGACATTGCCACGGAAAAACCGTTTACACCGGAAGATGTTGCCGCCATTGAAGCGCGTATGAAAGAATTGATTGCCCAAGACTATGATGTGGTCAAAATCATGACTCCGCGTGCGGAGGCGATTAAAATTTTTCAAGAGCGCGGCGAAGAATACAAACTGCGCCTGATTGACGATATGCCCGAAGTGGAAGCGATGGGGATGTATCATCACCAGGAATATGTCGATATGTGCCGCGGCCCGCACGTTCCGAATACCCGTTTCCTGAAAAACTTCAAACTGACCAAGTTGGCGGGCGCATACTGGCGCGGCGACAGCAACAATGAAATGCTGCAACGCATATACGGTACGGCTTGGGCGACAAAAGACGAGTTGAAAGCCTATATTCAACGTATCGAAGAAGCCGAAAAGCGCGACCACCGCAAACTTGGCAAGCAATTGGATCTGTTCCATCTGCAAGACGAAGCACCGGGCATGGTGTTCTGGCATCCTAAAGGCTGGGCTTTGTGGCAAGTGATTGAACAGCATATGCGTAAAGAGTTGAATGCTGCCGGTTATAAAGAGGTCAAAACGCCTCAGATTATGGATAAAACCTTCTGGGAAAAATCCGGCCACTGGGAAAACTATAAAGACAATATGTTCTTGACCAGTTCAGAAAAACGCGAATACGCGGTGAAACCGATGAACTGTCCGGGTCATGTGCAAATTTTTAATAACGGTTTGCGCTCATATCGCGATTTGCCGATGCGTTTGGCCGAGTTCGGTTCTTGCCACCGCAATGAACCAAGCGGTGCATTGCATGGTCTGATGCGTGTTCGCGGTTTTGTGCAAGATGATGCGCATATCTTCTGTACCGAAGATCAAATCGTTGATGAAGCACGTGCATTCAATGAATTGCTGGTTCGTATTTACAAACAATTCGGCTTCCATGATGTTGCTGTGAAGTTGTCCCTCCGCCCTGAACAACGTGCAGGTTCTGACGAAGTTTGGGATAAGGCCGAACAAGGCTTGCGTGAGGCATTGACCGCTTGTGGCGTAGAGTGGGAAGAGTTGCCTGGCGAAGGTGCATTCTATGGTCCTAAGATTGAGTATCATGTCAAAGATGCCTTGGGTCGCTCTTGGCAGTGCGGTACCCTGCAGTTGGACTTTGTATTGCCGGAGCGTTTGAATGCCGAATATGTAACTGAAAACAACGATCGTGCGCGTCCTGTAATGTTGCACCGTGCTATTTTGGGTTCATTGGAGCGCTTCATCGGTATTCTGATTGAAAACCATGCAGGCTCATTCCCATTGTGGCTTGCGCCGGTTCAAATGGTGATTATGAATATTACCGAAAATCAAGCGGATTACTGCCGTGAAGTGGCTGCTAAATTGCAAGCCGCTGGCTTCCGTGTCGAATTGGATTTGCGTAACGAAAAAATCGGTTACAAAATCCGTGACAACAGCCAATACCGTTTCCCTTATCAAATCGTTGTCGGCGATAAAGAGAAACAAGAAAACAAAGTTGCGGTACGCCGCAAAGCAGAAGACTTGGGTTCTTTGAATGTAGATGATTTTGTTGCACAATTGCAGCAAGAAATTACTGATGCCCTCGTCAATCATTAATTTTTATAGGAGTATTCATCATCGCTCAAGAACGCGAAGCACGAATCAATGGTGAAATTACCGCCAAAGAAGTGCGATTAATCAGTGAGTCAGGCGATCAGCTTGGTGTCGTTTCAGTTCGTGAAGCTTTGGCTATGGCCGAAGAGCAAGATGTCGATTTGGTAGAAATTTCCCCGACTGCCAAGCCGCCCGTATGCAAACTGATGGATTACGGTAAATACAAATACCAACAAGCCAAGAAGCGCGACGAAGCCAAGAAAAATCAAAAGCAGGTACAAATTAAGGAAATTAAATTCCGTCCGGGTACGGATGAGGGCGATTATCAAATCAAGATGCGCAACATTAACCGCTTCCTTGCCGACGGCGATAAAGTCAAAGTAACATTGCGTTTCCGCGGCCGTGAAATGGCTCACCAACAACTCGGCGCGCAACTTTTGGAACGTGTGAAAGAGGATTTGGCGGAAGTGGCGCAAATCGAGTCCTTTCCCAAAATGGAAGGTCGCCAAATGGTGATGATGATTGCGCCGAAGAAAAAATAAAGCTATAATTCTCCGCTTACTCCGATTGCCGCTTCGGAGTAAGTTTTCAATTGCGGCAAAAAACCGTGGTATTGTGGGTTCAAGTGTTTGAAACCGATGTTTTAAAACCCCCTAATGCCTTATCCGATAACGAATGGAGTTTTCCCATGCCTAAAATGAAAACCAAGTCTAGCGCGAAAAAACGCTTTAAAGTACTGGGTAACGGCGGTGTGAAACGCGCTCATGCGTTCAAACGCCACATCTTGACTAAAAAGACCACCAAAAACAAACGCCAACTGCGCGGTACCTCTATGGTAAATGATCGCGATTTGGCTTCTGTTGCTAAAATGTTACCCTACGCTTAAGGAGTTTAGAATATGCCACGCGTAAAACGCGGTGTTACCGCCCGTGCCCGTCACCAAAAAATCTTCGCGTTAGCCAAAGGCTATCGCGGTCGTCGTAAAAACGTTTACCGCGTTGCTAAACAGGCGGTAATGAAAGCCGGTCAATACGCATACCGTGACCGCCGCCAACGCAAACGCCAATTCCGTCAATTGTGGATTGTCCGTATCAATGCAGGTGCGCGTGAAAACGGGTTGTCTTACAGCAAATTTATGAACGGTCTGAAACGCGCCTCTATCGAAATCGACCGCAAAGTATTGGCTGATTTGGCCGTGTTCGATAAAGCCGCTTTTGCAGAATTAGTTGAAAAAGCCAAAGCTGCTTTGGCTGCTTAATCCAAAAAATTGAAAAGGAAGCTGCGGCTTCCTTTTTTCTTTGTTTGCAGAAATTCTATGTAATTGATTTTCTTTCTTTAAAGTCTATTTTTTTAAATAAATTTGCGTTAAAATGCAGAAAATTTATCCAATGGATTGGCCGTGAAGAAAATAAGGTCGTCTGAAGAGTCTGATATGTCAGGCTATACAGGCGACCTCGTTGTTTCAGGTGGCATATCATTAATTGACAGACTTGATATTATGGAAAATGTAAAC
The DNA here is from genome assembly GCF_047915665.1 of Neisseria sp. LACPHL-SPEC-2024-00856. Classification (NCBI taxonomy): domain Bacteria; kingdom Pseudomonadati; phylum Pseudomonadota; class Betaproteobacteria; order Neisseriales; family Neisseriaceae; genus Neisseria; species Neisseria sp. LACPHL-SPEC-2024-00856. The sequence goes on along the minus strand of NZ_JBLRPR010000010.1, from coordinate 44,874 downwards.
CGTATCGTTGCAGAAGGCATTGTTGCAGTAGAAGCTGCGCAAGATTTCAATACTTTAGAACAAATCAAAGCCCGTTATCTTGGCAAAACCGGCGAGTTGACCGGACTTCTGAAAACCTTAGGTCAAATGTCGCCTGAAGAGCGCAAAACCATAGGTGCGCATATCAATGAATGCAAAAACCAGTTTCAGATGGCCTTTAACAATAAACGCGATGCCCTCAACGAAGCCAAGCTGCAAGCCCGACTTGCCGCCGAAGCCCTTGACATTACCCTGCCCGGACGCGCTCAGGAAGGTGGCAGCCTGCATCCCGTAACCCTGACCTTGCAACGTGTGGTCGAACTCTTTCACGGAATGGGTTTCGAAGTGGCGGATGGGCCTGAAATCGAAGACGATTTCCACAATTTCCAAGCCCTGAACATCCCTGCAAACCATCCTGCCCGTGCGATGCAGGATACGTTTTACGTTGAAAACGGCGATGTTTTGCGTACGCACACTTCCCCGATTCAAATCCGCTATATGCTTGACAAAAAAGAGCCACCCATCCGCATTATCGCTCCCGGCCGCGTTTACCGTGTGGACAGCGATGCCACGCACTCGCCTATGTTCCATCAGGCGGAAGGTTTGTGGGTAGAAGAGGGCGTAACCTTCGCCGATTTGAAAGCCGTGTTCACCGACTTTATCCGCCGCTTTTTTGAACGCGATGACTTGCAAGTGCGTTTCCGTCCGTCTTTCTTCCCATTTACCGAGCCTTCTGCCGAAATCGACATCATGGGTGAAAACGGCAAATGGCTGGAAGTAGGCGGTTGCGGTATGGTACATCCTAACGTATTGAAAAACGTCAATATCGACCCTGAGAAATATACTGGTTTCGCTTTCGGTATCGGCCTCGACCGCTTCGCTATGCTGCGTTACAACGTGAACGACTTGCGTCTGTTCTTTGATAACGATTTGAACTTCTTGAAGCAGTTTGCGAAATAATCGTGCAGGCTGACTGAGAATTAAATTATATTTAAATATAAATGATATATATATGTTAAGCAAAGAGTATATTAAACAAATTAAACAACATACCCCTCATATTTTCCCTTTACTTATTGAAGAATACCAAAATAATGTTGGTAGTATATTGTTTATTTTGAAAAATTTAGGAAATCTGCCTAAAAATTTTCGAACTGATTGGATTGAGAAATTATTACAAAATGATAATGAGCAAGTCCGTTTTTGGGCAGTTAAGACATTAGGAAAGGTAGAAAATAGTCAGTTACTTGATTTGTTAAATTATGTAGTCCTAAGCGATAGTAGCACAATAGTAAAACGAGAGGCTGTTTCATCTATTGGACGCATGCGAGATCCAAAAATTCAGACGCTGCTATTACAATATTTGCAGAGTTACGATCCTAAAATTATTTGTCAGGCAATACGAGGTTTATTGCCATTTAAAGGACAACCTGAAATTGATAATGCTTTACGTAAATTAGTAAATCATGAGAATGAAATGGTTCGTTCTGTTATCTATAAAGAATATTTCACACAGAAGGTAAATAAAAAAACATTATTGCCCCATACTGAAACCTATCCTTTTTTGAAAAATGTCGTAGTTAATAGCGATGTCCGAGATGTGTTGCAGTTAGTACCTGAAGATAGTGTTCATCTAACTTTTACATCGCCACCATATTATAATGCACGTGATTATTCTATTTATCCAAGTTATGAGGCCTATTTGGTTTTTTTACAAGAAGTATTTAAAGAAATTCATCGCATTACAAAAGAAGGACGATTTTTAATTGTTAATACTTCCCCTGTTATTGTGCCACGGATTAGTCGTGCTCATTCTAGTAAGCGTTATCCAATTCCATTTGATTTACACCACCGTTTAATTCAAATAGGTTGGGAGTTTATTGATGACATTGTTTGGATGAAACCAGAATATAGTGTTAAAAATCGAATAGGTGGATTTCAACAACATCGTAAACCTTTAGCATATAAACCTAACTCAGTAACAGAATATTTAATGGTTTACCGAAAACAAACTGATAGATTACTGGATTGGAATATGAACCAATATGATAAACAAACTATTGAGGAAAGCAAAGTAGCTGATGGCTTTGAAACAACGAATGTTTGGCAAATTCATCCAAAATCTGACAAAGTACATTCAGCTATTTTTCCGGCAGATTTGTGTAAACGTATAGTGGAATATTATTCGTTTAAAGATGACTTGGTATTTGATCCATTTGGCGGAAGTGGCACATTGGGTCGTGTAGCGAAAAAATTAGGGAGGCATTTCTTTTTGACTGAGAAAGATGAAAAATATTTTGAATATATGCAAACTTTCCAGAAAAAAGATAGATTATTTCTTGAACGAGATACCAAATTTTTAACATTAACTGAATTTGCAGGCAGTATAATAAAATGAGAATAACCAATCAAGTTACAAAAAACATTATTAAGAGAGTTATTAAATCTGAAGATTATAGAATAGAAATTGTTAATTTGCTCAATGCGGAATTTTTACAGTTTTCTATTGATTTCTTTAAAAAAGTTGTTACCGCTAAATTAAATTCAAAAGATATTACAATTGATTGGTATAAGGAACATTTTTTAGCGAAAAATTCACCTAAAGGTGAATTAATTATTTATTCAGGATTAAATGAAAAAACAATTACAAATATGTATGGAACCGCTAAAAAATCTGTTGTTATTGATGCATCAATAGAGCATTTTGAAACACTTTATAGCAGTATTCAAACGTTAGTAGAAAATGAACAAAATGAAATTGATTTAACATTAACAATTAAATTAAAAAATGTAAGTGTGGATTTAAGTATTAGTGAAAGTTTGATTGTTATCAATACATTAGCAGTTAAGCGATCACAATTGCGTGGGGGATTATGGAGTACTGCAGGTAAAAGCGTTGAAAAATATTTAATGCTTACATTGTGCCAATTATATCAAGTTCCCGAAGATAATTATGATGCTAGTACATTTGTAAAAGATAAATCCAAAAGTGTAGATAGAGAAATTGATTTTTATTTAATTAAAAATCAAAATAGATATTTGTGCGAAGTGAAGCTAATGGGTAAAGGTAATCCTGAAAGCGCAGATGCTATTATCGCTCGTAATACACAAATTTTTATTGCAGATACATTATCTCAGCAAAATAAAAATCAATGCGATGAATTAAAAGTTGAATGGGTTGCTTTGCGCGAGCAGCAGGGTTTTCTTAAGTTTGAGAAAATTTTGCGAACATTTGATATTCCTTTTATTTCATATCAGTATGAGGATGGCAATAAGCTTGATTGTAATTTAGATGATATATTAAATCGTTTGTTGGATGATTAAGATTTAAGTAACTTAGAGGTCCTATTAAGTAACTTAAGAGGCTCTGTAGTGATAAAACAAAGGTTAAGTGACATGCAATTCTCCTATTCATGGCTGAAAACCCAAGCCGATACCGAACTTTCTGCCGATAAACTGGAACATCTTTTGACCATGGCCGGTTTGGAAGTGGAAGAAATCGATACTGCCGCCCCTGCTTTCAGTGGCGTGGTTGTTGCCGAAGTAAAATCCGTTGAAAAACATCCGGATGCCGACCGTTTGAACGTTACCCAAGTTGATGCCGGCACGGGTGAGTTGGTGCAGATTGTGTGCGGTGCGCCGAATGTGAAAGCGGGCATCAAAGTGCCGTGTTCGCTGCCGGGTGCGGTGTTGCCGGGCAATTTCAAAATCAAGCCGACTAAAATGCGCGGCGTGCCATCAAACGGTATGTTGTGTTCCACCGACGAACTCGGTCTGCCCGACGACGGTGTGAACGGCCTGCACATTCTGCCTGAAGACGCGCCCGTCGGCGTAAACATCCGCAAATATCTGGATTTGGACGACACAGTGTTCACGCTGAAAATCACGCCGAACCGCGCGGACTGCCTGAGCATCAAAGGCATTGCGCGCGAAGTGTCCGCATTGACGGGTTGCGCGTTCAGGCAGCCCGAAATCCATACCGCGCCGATCACGGGCAGTCGAAAACAGCCCGTGCAGATTGACGCGCCTGCCGACTGCGGCCGTTTTATCAGCCGCGTTATTGAAAATGTCAATGCGAAAGCGGATACTCCCGATTGGATGAAACAACGTTTGGAGCGCAGCGGCATCCGCAGTATTTCCGCGCTGGTGGACATCGGCAATTATGTGATGCTGGAAATCGGTCAGCCGATGCACGTTTTTGATGCCGACAAACTTTCCGGCAGCCTGCACATCCGCCGCGCGCGCGAAGGGGAAACGCTGGAATGCCTGAACGAGAAAACCGTTTCCCTGTCTGAAAACACGCTGGTCGTGGCGGACGAAAAAGGCGTGTTGAGTTTGGCGGGCTTAATGGGCGGCGCGGCGAGCGCGGTTTCAGACGGCACGCAAAATATCGTGCTGGAAGCGGCTTGGTTTGCGCCCGAAATCATCGCCGGCAAATCGCGCCAATACGGTTTCGGTTCGGATTCGTCGTTCCGCTTCGAGCGCGGCGTGGATTACCGTTTGCAGGCGGATGCCATTGAACGTGCTACCGAATTGGTGTTGCAGATTTGCGGTGGTGCGGCAGGCGAGATGGTGGAAGCGCAAGGCGAATTGCCTGAAGCGAAGCAGGTTGGATTGCGTTTGGACCGTCTGAAAACCGTGTTGGGCGTGGACATTCCTGCCGAACAGGTGGAAACCATTTTGCAACACTTGGGCCTGCAGCCCGAGAAAACGGCGGAAGGCTTCCGCGTTACCGCGCCGAGCTTCCGTTTTGACATCGAAATTGAGGCTGATTTGATTGAAGAAATCGGACGCGTTTACGGCTATGAAAACATCCCCGACGATTACACGTCAGGCCGTCTGAAAATGCTGGAACTGCCCGAAACACGTCGCTCGCGTTTTGCCGTTTACAACGAAATGGCGGCGCGTGGCTACCGCGAAGTGGTCAGCTATGCCTTCGTTGACGAGCAGTGGGAACAAGATTTTGCCGCCAACGCCGACCCCATCCGCCTGCAAAACCCGCTGGCGGCGCAATATGCCGTGATGCGTTCCACACTCATCGGCGGCTTGGTGGAAATTTTGCAAAACAACCTGAACCGCAAACAAAACCGCGTGCGCGTGTTTGAAATCGCCCGCGTGTTCGGCAAAGGTTCAGACGGCCGGTTTGTCCAAAACGAACGCATCGGCGGTCTGTGGTACGGCGCGGCAATGCCCGAACAATGGGGCGGGAAAACGCGCAATGCGGATTTTTACGACATTAAGGCAGATGTGGAAAATCTGTTGAAAAACAAAGCGGTCGAGTTCGTTAAAACCGGACATCCTGCCCTGCATCCCGGACGCGCCGCCAATATCGTTTCAGACGGCAAAGTCATCGGCTTTGTCGGCGAACTGCATCCGAAATGGCTGCAAAAATACGACCTGCCGCAAGCGCCGCTGGTATTTGAAATCGATATGGCGGTTGTGTTGGAATGCGGGAAAACGCGCTATCGGGCCGTATCGAAATTCCAGCCGGTGCGCCGCGATTTGGCGTTTGTCATGCCGGAAGCTGTGAGCCATGATGATTTGCTGCTTGTCTTGAAAGGCGCGGCAAACAAGTTGGTACAGGAAATCAGCGTGTTTGACGTGTATCGCGGCACGGGACTGCCCGAAGGGATGAAGAGCGTGGCGGTCAAAGTGATTTTGCAGGATATGGAAAACACGCTGACGGATGAGGCGGTCGAGCCGCTTATCGGAAAACTGATTGGCGCGGCAACGGAGGCAGGGGCGCGGCTTCGCAGTTAAAAATAAATATTCGCTTGAATTTTAAATAAAAATTGGTAATAATCCACAACTGTTACAACAGAAGGTAATCATATGACTCTCACTAAAGCCGAATTGGCCGATATTTTGGTAGACAAAGTCAGCAATGTAACCAAAAACGATGCCAAAGAAATTGTCGAACTCTTTTTTGAAGAAATCCGCAGCACTTTGGCGCACGGCGAAGAAATCAAAATTTCCGGTTTCGGAAATTTCCAGTTGCGCGACAAGCCGCAACGCCCGGGCCGTAATCCCAAAACCGGCGAGGAAGTGCCGATTACCGCCCGCCGCGTGGTAACTTTCCATGCCAGCCAGAAACTCAAAGGCATGGTGGAACACTACTATGACAAACAACGTTAATTTGAAGGTTCCCGCAAAACGCTATTTCACGCTGGACGAGTTGTGCGGACTGTTGCAAATCAGCCCCTATGGTTTTGCGCAATGGCAGCATGATCACGGTGTGGTTGTCGGTTACGGCGGCGAACACTACACCCGTTTGGATGTGGTGAAACTGTTGAAACTGAAGAGCACGTTTGCACCGTATGCAGAAGGTGCGGAATCGGGTTCGGACGGCAACCGTCTGGTTACGCTTCAGGAAATCGGAGACGGTCTGAAAGACCTGTTGGCTGATTTGGATAAGGAATTGTGCTGATTTGAGGCCGGTTGCAGGTATGCAGCCGGTTTTGTTTTACACGCTAAAAAAATAAGGGGCTGTCCTAGATAACTAGGATAAACTCGATTTTACTAATTGTTTTAAGATGGAACAAGAACTTTTATCTCACTGTTGTTAAAACGCCATTCGCACTCCTTTAAATACAGCTCAAAAATGCTCTTTGGGAATGCCGTTAAACTTGCGTAAATGACGTTTTGCCTGGTTCCAAAAGTTCTCACTTCCATTGATATGGTTTTGTCGTTCAGCAAAATGTGTGTTGTGATTGATACGAAAACGAAGTTTCAGCGAAGCTAAAATGGCTAAATTCGCCCACATCTAATACATCATAGCTACGATAACAATCCGTATAAACAATGCTGTCAGGTTTCACTTGTTCACGGATAATAGGAAATAAAGTAGCGGTTTGAGTATTCGGTACAGTAACCGTATAAACCTTATATATTGTGCCCCATCAGAGGGGCGCATTACTTTTCTTACCATTTCGCTTCAAAAGACCGAATACGGCGACTTTACCGGCAGCACCGCAACCGCGTTTGCCTTTGCGTTGCCCGCCAAAATAACTTTCATCTGCTTCTACTTCGCCATCAAACATTTCTAAATGCGGACTGTTTTGATAAATAAGTAATCGTAAACGATGAAAATAATAGGCTGCGGTATTTTTATTAACGCCTACTAACTCTGCTGCTGTTCTTGCAGTTACACCTGCGACAAATAGCTCAATGAGTTTATTTTGTTTATACTGGCTTAGACGAGTTTTCTCATAGGGATAATTCTAACTTAATTTGAATTTCCCTAGTTATCTAGGACAGCCCCTAAAGTTATGATACCTCCAAAGCCTAAATATATCGCAAATATTATTTGCATAATCGTTGTTTGCAGAAAGTTAGAACCCGTTATCACGTCTTGGATAAAGGCCAAAACTATTGTGATTCCGAAAATTAAAAAGAAAAATTTCGGAATCCTCATCCTTTTCTGAAACCTGATTGCGGTATCCATGGCTTTGTCTTTGTCATTTAAGTTTGTGTTTATGTTTTTAACTTTCTTTGTTGCTAGAATCCTTTTTAAATTGCAGACTTTACCAGTAATATCTGCTCCTCAACTGACAGGCATATTAAATGCCTAACCATAGACCTACTTTCATTCCAGTATCTATGCCAATACATTTAACATACTATAACGCCAAAACCCAACGATAATAGGTAATCAATGGATAAAATAGAATATATACTTCGAAGGAATATATCCGTATATAAAAACGGAAATTGAAAATGCCTCCGATATAATCGGAGGCATTTTGAATTGGCACGCCCACGGGGAATCGAACCCCGGTTACCGCCGTGAAAGGGCGATGTCCTAACCGCTAGACGATGGGCGCATATTATATTTTCTTACTGGCGCACCCGGAGCGATTCGAACGCCCGACCCTCTGGTTCGTAGCCAGATACTCTATCCAACTGAGCTACGGGTGCGGCACAATCACTTGTTCAAGTGATTAAGAAAGCGTGATAATACGGATTTATCTGAGTTCTGTCTATTATTTTAGACTTTTATTTTTAGTTATTTTTTATAACTTATTGATTTTAAAATAAACTATTTTCCGACGCAAGTTGCAGCAATTCTGCCGCATGTTGCCGCGTCGTATCGGTAATGATTTCCCCGCCCAACATACGGGCAACCTCTTCGATCCGTTGGATTTCATCCAATATACTGATTTTGCTGACGGTTTGCTCTCCCTTGCTGTGCTTGCGCACCCGCCAGTGGTTTTCGCCGCAGGATGCAACTTGCGGAAGATGGGTAACGGCAAGCACCTGATGTTTTCTGCCCAACGCACGTAATGCCTTGCCGACCATTTCAGCCACTCCCCCTCCAATACCGGTATCGACCTCATCAAAAATCAGGGTTGGAATTTCCGTGTATTGGCTGGTAACAACCTGTAAAGCCAAACTGATGCGGGCAAGTTCGCCGCCGGATGCGACTTTGTTCAGCGGACGGGGCGGATTGCCTTTGTTGGCGGCAACTTGAAACTGTACTTGCTCCAAGCCGTGCGACGTCGGGGAAGACGGCAGTAGGGCAATGTCAAAACGCGCACCTTTCATGGCAAGATGCTGCATATTTTCTGTCGTCTCTTCACTAAGCCTACCGGCAGCCTGATGGCGCATAGCGGAAAGAATGTGGGCGGCTTCCTGATATTCGGCAAGGTTGCGGGCAACGGTTTGCGTCAATGCTTCCAAATCGGCGGCAGCTTGCAGGCTTTGCAGGCACTCTTCGATTTCTGCCAACTTGGCAGGCAACTCTTCAGGTTCGATCCGGTATTTCCGCGCCATCCCCATCAGTTCGCCCATACGCTGTTCCTGTGCCGCCAATTCATTGGGATTGATGTCGCTCCAACCTGCCACATCGCGCATATTGGCACTGATTTCGCCCAATTCGGCTTCGATGCTTGCCAACATATTCAGGCTCTCGGCAAAGCGCGGCTCGATGTTTTGCAGATTGGCCAATAGCTTTTGACATTGATAGATATGGCGTTGGATGCCGTTGTCGCCGTCAATCTTGCTTCCGACTTCTTCGGCGGCCTGCAACAGCTCGGCAGAATGGGCAAGGCTGTCGTGGCTTTGGCTGAGGGCTTCCCATTCGCCTTGTTTAATGTCCAACTGATTCAGTTCGTTAAACTGCCATTCCAGACGCTCCCGCTCGATAATGACGGCATCGGCGTGTTCCTGCGCCTCTTGGAGGGCTTTTTTCGCATTGGCCCAATTTTGATAAAGCTGCCTGACGGTTTCCGCCTGCTCCCTGCTACCCGCAAATGCGTCCAACAATTCGCGCTGGGCGGCTTCCTGATTAAGCGAATGATGGGCGTTTTGCCCGTGGATGTCGATAAGCTGGCTACCGACGGATTTGAGTTGCGCCAAGGTAGCGGCCTGATTGTTGATAAAGCTGCGGCTTTTGCCTTTGGCATCGATAATGCGGCGGATACTGAGTTCTTCTTCTCCGTCGTTTAAAAGCCCCTGTTCATACAATTCTGCTTTTAAAATAGGCAAATGGGAAATATCGAACAATGCCGACAACTGCGCTTCTTTTGCACCGCTGCGGACTTGGCTGTAATCGGCTTTGTCGCCCAACAGCAGACCAATCGCATCCAAAGTAATGGACTTGCCCGCGCCGGTTTCTCCGGTCAATACGGTAAAGCCGCTTTGAAAATCCAGATTCAGATTTTCGACAATGACAAAATCACGCAAAGAAAGTGTTAGAAGCATCGTGAGGATTCCTTAGCAATTCTACCGACAAAAGCAATATCAATTTTAGATATACGAATTATAACTAAGATTTTTTAAATTAAAAATAAGTTTTTCCTTAATTTTGCTTAGTACTTGTTTTTATCTGCTTATTTGTTGCAATGCCGTCTGAAGCAATGTGCGTTTCAGACGGTATTTGGAATTTCAGTTGGGCAGGGTATCGGACGGTACGGCTTCCGGCTCTTCTTCATCCGTAAGCGGCATTTCTATCAAATCGGGCAAAACCAGTTCGCCCAGTTCGGTCAGCGGAGGAAGTTCTTCCAAACCGTCCAAGCACAAATCGCTGAGGAACGTTGCCGTTGTTGCCCACAATGCGGGTTTTCCCAATGTGTCCCGATGTCCGATGACTTCAATCCACCCCCGATCCTGCAAGGTCTGCATCACGTTCTGCGACACCGCCACGCCGCGTATACCTTCGATGTCGCCGCGCGTTACGGGCTGCTGGTAGGCGATAATCGCCAGTGTTTCCATCACGGCGCGGGAATAGCGCGGTGCACGTTGTTCTTGCAGGCTGCCCAGCCGCTCGAATGCCGTCTGAACAATCTGAAAACGCCAGCCTTCTTGCGTATGCACCAGTTGCAACGCCCTATCCTGCCAACGCGTTTTCAACTGCGCCAACACATCAATCAGTTTGTCCTGCGACAGTGGCGGCACACACAATTCGCGCATAGATTTCTCGTTCAGCGGTTCGGTTTGGGTCAGCAGTGCGGCTTCAATCAGCGCGTCGGGAGAAATTTTGTCGGTCATACGGGTATCCGTGCTGAAACGGCATGGGTTTGGATATGCCGTCTGAAATCGGTTGGAGTAGAGAGAAGCTGCCTGAAAAATATTTTTCAGACGGCATTCTTTATGCTTCCGAAGGTTTCTGTCCTTTGCGCTCTGCTTTTCTGGCTTCGCGTATGGCTTTGAGTTCGGCTTCTTTCTGACGGGCTTTTTTGAGCCAAGTTTCCCATTGGTTCGGCGTTTCGAGGGTGATTCTGCCGATTTTGCCTTCGCGGAAGTCGGTAAGGATGTTTTCGGCGGCTTTTTGGTAGTTGATCCGTCCGCCACTAAGGACTGCGCCGCGTTTTTTGGCTATCCATTCGAGCCACGAGTTGTCGTCCCAGTGGCTGCTGGGATCTTTGTCGGCTTGGTAGCGTTCTTGCAGCATGGGGAGGTAGTGGCGGCGGAGGTAGTCTAAAAGTTCGAGGGCGACTTCTTCTTCGTCCAATGCGTTGCGTCCGACTGAGCCGCCGGCGGCGAGGTTGTAGCCGCTTTCTTCGACAATGATTTTCGGCCACAGCATTCCGGGGGTGTCGTACAGCCAGAAGTCGTCGGCAAGAAAAAGGCGTTGTTCGGCTTTGGTGATGCCGGGTTCGTTGCCGGTTTTGGCGGATTTTTTGCCTATCATGCCGTTGATAAGGGTGGATTTGCCGACGTTGGGAATGCCGCAAATCAAAACGCGCAGGGGTTTGTCTATGCCTTGCCGGTGGGGAATCATCGCGCGGCAGGCTTGGGTGATTTTGCCGTGTGTGCCTGTTTCGGAGGAATCGAGGGCGATGGCACGGGTGTCGGGGCGGCTGTTGTAGTATTCGAGCCAGATTTTGGTGCGTTCGGGGTCGGCAAGGTCTTGTTTGTTTAGGATTTTGAGTTTGGGCTTGCCTTTGGAAAGCTGCGCCAACAGTGGATTTTCGCTGGAGGCGGGCATACGCGCATCCAGCATTTCAATCACCATATCGACGCTTTTGGCGCGCTCGGCGATGGCTTTTTTCGCCTTGTTCATATGGCCGGGAAACCATTGGATTGCCATGTCTGTTCTTTCTTCTCAATATTTTAAATGCCGTCTGAAACAAAAAAGCGGGGTTTCAGACGGCATAATTGTTTAACGGGATTAACGGCTCGGCAGGTTTTGCGCCTGTCTGTGCCGTATCAGCAATTCATAACGCCCTTTCAACCTTCGGGCGAGTTTTTCGACAATATAGACGGAACGGTGCTGTCCTCCCGTGCAACCGATGGCGACGGTAACGTAGCTCCTGCTTTCATCCTCCAAACGCGGCAGCCAACGCGTAACAAACCTTTCGATGTCGTCAACCATTTCCTGCACAAGCAGCTGTCCGTCCAAATAATCCTTGACCGGTTGGTCCGTACCGGTAAACGCCCTCAGTTCAAGATCGTAATACGGGTTGGGCAGGCTGCGCATATCGAACATAAAATCGGCGTTGTTCGGCACACCGTATTTGAACCCGAAGGACTCCAAAATCACCAGCAGCCCGGTACGTTCGACCTTCAGCCACTGCCGGACTGCATGGCGGAGCTGTTGGGCATTCATCTTGGAAGTGTCGATACAGTAGGCGATTTCCTTAAGCGGAAACAGCCATTCGCGCTCTTTTTTCAGGCTTTCCAACAACGTCATGTCCTGACCGGTCAGCGGATGTCCGCGTCGGGTTTCGGAAAACCGGCGGACCAGCACGGCCTCTTCCGCCTCGACAAACAAAACTTCAACCATGTGCCCCAGTCCGCGCAGATAAGCAATCTGTTCCCGCGCCTGTCCGATGTCTATGCCGGAACGTACATCGACGCTGACCGCCAATTCGGTTTCGTCCGCACGCTCGATATGATACGACACCAGCGCGGGCAACATTTCCAAGGGCAGGTTGTCCACGCAGAAATAACCCGAATCTTCCATTTGCCGGAGGGCGACGGACTTGCCCGAACCGGACAGGCCGCTAATCAGGACGATCTTCATTGTGTTGCTCGTTTTCTTTAAGCTGCGTCTGATGGCGTTCCAAAAATTCGCGCGTACTGTCTTTGCCGCGCAACTGCAAAATGTAATTGCGTACCGCCGCCTCAACCAAAACGGCGAGGTTGCGTCCGACGGCGACGGGCAGCGTAACCGAACGGACGTTGACGTTGAGGATGGATTCGGTTTCGGTGCGGATACTCAACCGGTCGAGCTGCTTCATATACTCGTCGTCCGCCTCGACCAAATTGATAATGAGTTGCAGGATTTTTTTGGGGCGGATGGAAGTTTCGCCGAAAATATGGCGGATATTGAGTATCCCCAAACCGCGCACTTCCAAAAAATCGCGCAGCATAGGCGAACAACGCCCTTCCAATGTTTCCGGACCGATGCGGAACAGCTCGACCGCATCGTCGGCAATCAGGCTGTGGCCGCGCGAAATCAGTTCCAATGCCAATTCGCTCTTACCCAAACCCGAATGTCCGGTAATCAGCACGCCGATTTCAAACACATCGAGAAATACGCCGTGTTTGATGGCTGAAGCCGCCAAGGTGCGTTGCAGGTAAATCCGCAACACGTCCATCAGATAGGGGCTTTCGAGTTTGGAAGTCAGCAGTGGAATATCGTTTTTATGGCAGTAGTCGCGCAGTCCCGGGGAAACCGGCAAGCCGTTTGCCACAATAACCAAAGACATGGAAATATCGAACAGGTCTCCGAACTGATAACCCGTTTCCCCCGATTCGAGGCGGTTCAGATATTCCGACTCTGCCAAACCGACCACTTGGATTTGGTTGGGGTGGATAAAATTCAGGTGTCCGACCAGGGCGAGGACGGGCTTGTCCGCCTCTACGCCGATACGGTTGTCCGCACCCGAATTGCCGGCGGCCCAGGCAAGTTGCAACTTGTATTGGTTGTCATCAAACAGTCGGCGGACGGAGATACTGGGCATATTTTATTCTTCGGTCAGAATGGCGCGGGCTTCTTCCGCAGAAGAAACGGTCATCAGCGATTCTCTGATGCTTTTTTGAGAAAACTTGCCGGCCAGTTTGGACAATACTTCCAAATGCTCGCCCGTCGCATTCTCAGGAACCAGCAAGATAAAAACCAGGGAAACCGGCTTGCCGTCCGGCGCGTCGAATACGATGGGTTCGCGCGTGCGGATAAACGCGCCCGTCGCCTGCTTCACGCCGGCGTGGCGGCCGTGTGGGATGGCGACACCCTGTCCCAAACCGGTCGAACCAAGTTTTTCACGGGCAAAAAGACATTCGAAAACATCAGCATGAGGCAATGATGCCTCGCGTTCCAAAAGCAGGCCCGCTTCCTCAAACAGCCTTTTTTTACTGCCCACCTCCATATCCAAAACAATATGGGACAAAGGCAAAATTTCGCCGATAAGGCTCATAAGCTTCTCTTTTCAGACATCGCAAAACAGAAGGATTGTACCGACTGCCGGGGCAAATCTCAATCCCGCATACGGTATGGGCTGACATAACACAGCGTTTTAAAAACATATTTTAACGCTTTTCGGCACAGATAGAAATGCCGTCCAAAGCAGTTTACGGCTCTTCAGACGGCATTGCCCTGCCTTATTTCGCGAAAAACGTATGGGCAAAAATGGCGGCAAACCACACCCAACCGATTCTGTTGTTTGCCAAAAACGTTTCAAAACAGATTTGCCGGACGCGGCTTTTGATGGCGGCATATTGGCGGTATTGCAGCAGCAGAACGATGGGGATTGCCGTCCAATATGCCCATGTCGCACCGATAACCGCCCCTAATACTGCCATCAGCAGGGTAAAGCCGCCATGACACAGCATAACGGCGGCGATGTCGTAATGCCCGAACGTGACGGCTGACGTTTTAATGCCGATTTTCAAATCATCTTCTTTGTCCGCCATCGCATAGACGGTATCGTAAGCTAACGTCCACAATACATTGGCAGCAAATAGGATCCACGCTTCAAAAGGTACGTTTCCGACGACTGCGGCAAACGCCATCGGGATACCGAAGGAAAAGGCAAGTCCTAGATAAAATTGGGGAATCGGAAAAAAACGTTTGGTAAACGGGTAAGTCAGCGCAAGAAACAGCGCGGGCAGGCTCATCAGCCATGTCAGATGATTCAGCGGAATCAGGCACAATGCGGCAAGCAGGCACAAAAATGCCGTCAGCAGCAGTGCTTCTTTTTTTCCGACCCGGCCCTGTGCGAACGGACGGTTTTTAGTGCGCTCGACAGCCCCGTCAAAATCGCGGTCGGCAAAATCGTTGATGACGCAACCGGCACTGCGCATTAAAAACGTGCCGATTGTAAACGCCGCCAATACCGCCAAATCGGGAATGCCGTCTGAAGCCAGCCACAATGCCCAGTAGGTCGGCCACAGTAAAAGCAGCGTCCCAATGGGCTTGTCCGCCCGCATCAGGCGAAGGTACACATCCAAACGGTCGGACAGGCGTAAAAATAAAGGGGATTTAGGATTCATATTGCCGCGCAGCTTGAAAAAACGGTATTTTATCCGATAAAGCGTTTCAGTTCGGGCAGAAAATACTCGGTCAGCAGCATTTCCTCGCCTTGATGGGAAAACCGAGAACGCCGCGCGGCAAAGTACCGCCCGCATCCTTCGCCGGCAACGGCAAACTCAAATGCCGAACGCGCCCCTTCCAAATCGGCTTGAAACAGACGTTCGCCCAAAGGACGTGTGCCGCAGTCCAAAATGTTTTGCCAAAACGCCGAACCGATACGGCATTCGCTCCTTGCCGCGACAACAGGGATACCGTCCAGCTTCAACAAAACTTCGCGCACCAGCCGCCCTCCGCATTCCGTTTCCAATTCGCCCAGTTTCAGTAGTTCCACCGAAAACAGATGCGGCAAGGTGCGCAATGCGGCGGTCAGCGACCGGGCTTTCAATAACCGGCTCATCGGCAGGTCGATGCCGTCTGAAACGGTGGCGGGCAAGTCGGGCAGCCATTTCCCAAATAGGTGTTCCATATTTTTCCCAATCTTTATACCGTGTCTGTTTTTGCCAACTCCATCCATTCCGCTTCGGAAAAATCGGCTTTCAGACGGCATTGCAGATAGTTCAGGCTGTCTTGCGCAACGTATTCGTCGGAACTGTCGTGGATATGGTTGAACACGAGACTGTGCAAACGAATACCGTATTGTTTGAGCGCGGCAAAACTGAGCAGGGTGTGGTTGATGCTGCCGAGCCGTCCGCCGGTAACGAGGATGACGGGATAATCTTGTTGCTGAATATAATCAATGGTTAACAGATTTTCCGTCAGCGGAACCATCAATCCACCCGCGCCTTCGACCAATACGATTTCGTATTGCGCCGCCAGTTGCTGCGTGGCGTTGCGGATTTTGTCCAAGTCCAAAACCCTGCCGTCCAGACGGGCGGCAAGGTGGGGCGAAGCGGGATAGCTGAAGATTTCAGGCATAGTCAGCCGCTGTTTGTCCGCTTCCTGCATCGGGATGCCCATAATTTTGCGGTGGGCGGCGATGTCGTCGGCAATGTCTTGGCAACCGGTTTGCACGGGCTTTTGCGTGATTACGCTTTTGCCCTGCTGCAACAATTTTTTTGCCAACACGCCGGTGGCGACGGTTTTGCCGATGTCCGTATCAATGCCGCTGACGAAGTAAACGCCTTTCATTTGCTGTGTTCCCTCAAAATTTTCACGGTTTTGTCGGCAAGTTCGGTCAAAATGCCGTCTGAAATGATGTAAGGCGGCATCAAATACACCAGCCTGCCGAACGGGCGCACCCAAATGCCCTGCGCCACGCAATCCGCTTGAAAACGCGCTATATCCACGCCTTTTTCCAGCTCGATTACCCCGATGGCGCCCAAAACGCGTACGTCTTTCACACCACGAATGTCCCACGCGGTTTTCAGACGGCATTTTAAGATGCTTTCAATGCGGCGGATATTTGCCTGCCAGTCTTGAGACAAAAGCAGCTTGACCGAAGCGCAGGCAACGGCACACGCCAGCGGGTTTGCCATAAATGTCGGACCGTGCATAAACACGCCCGCTTCGCCGCGCGAAATCGTTTCGGTAACTTTTTGCGAAGTGATTGCTGCCGCCAGCGTCATATAGCCGCCGCTCAAACCCTTGCCGATGCACATAATATCCGGCACGACCTCCGCGTGTTCGCAGGCAAACATCTTGCCCGTGCGCCCGAATCCGGTGGCGATTTCATCAAAAATCAAAACGATATCAAACTCGTCGCACAAATCGCGCAATCCGCGAAGATACTGCGGATGATAAAAATACATGCCGCCTGCGCCCTGCACGACCGGTTCCAAAATAAAGGCGGCAATATCCGCATGATGCGCTTCAAACAAGGCGCGGACAGGCTGCAAATCCGCCTCATCCCATTCATCGTCAAAACGGCTTTTCGGGTTATCGACAAAATAACGCTGCGGCAACGCGCTGCCAAAAATATGGTGCATCCCCGTTTCCGGATCGCAGACGGACATCGCGTTCCAAGTATCGCCGTGATACCCGCGCCGCACCGTCGCAATATTCTGCTTCGCCGTCAAACCCCGCGCCTGCTGGTATTGCACCGCCATCTTCAGCGCGACTTCTACCGAAACCGAGCCTGAATCCGCATAAAAAATACGGTCCAGCCCCTGCGGCAAAATCCCGACCAACAACTTGCCCAGTTCTACCGCAGGCTCATGCGTCAAACCGCCGAACATCACATGCGACATCTGTTTAATCTGCACCTCAACCGCCTGATTTAAAACGTGATGATTGTAACCGTGTATCGCACACCACCAAGACGACATCCCGTCAATCAGCCGTGTGTCGTCCGCCAATTCGATAAACACCCCTTCTGCACGTTTGACAGGATAAACGGGAAGCGGATCGGTCATGGAAGTATAGGGATGGAGCAGATGGGTACGGTCGAAATCAAGTAATGATGATGTGTGTTGATGTTCAGACGGCATAAGTTTCTCTCTTTTCTTCTTACTGTATTCAAACGCAAACGCGTATTCTACTCCGACAGACCGTTTCCCACACCTCTCCATCCGTTTCGGGCGCAAAACCGCGAAACAAATCGTTCCGCAACATAAGCGCACACCGTTTCGCATTCCTCAAGCCTGATTGGAATCAGACGACCCAACGCCCAATACCGTTTCACGCAGCCTCCGCCCAACGCTTCAATCAGTCATAGACAAAACGGCAATCCATACGATACAGATCATAGCAACAGCCATCGCAACAACGTTGGCAAAATCAGGGGACTCCGACATAGGCGCATAGCATCTACCGATGCACAGCTCCTCATTCGGCTCTATGAATACCATACCCATCACAAAATCCACCGCCAAAACCAGGCACGGCTTCTTATACTTATGATAGATTTCCACCATCCTGCCCCATATATCCCAAACATTCATACCGCATATCCCGCAGGCAACAAATTCCGATTGAAGGTTACAGCCCTATTTTATAGTGGATTAAATTTGGGGCTGTACTAGATTAGCCCTAAATTCCACACCAATCCCGCAGGATTTTAAGCTGTTGAGACGGTGTGCCGAAGTTAAATCGAAATTCGCATTCTTTTGAAGCGCACCGAGAAAAATCTCGGCATTTTCTGAGAAAAAACTTTGGCAGTTTATTGCATTATTTGCAACTCCCTTGCACTTTTATAAAAGCGACGATAACCGTCGCTTTTGCTTTACCAGTTGCAGATAACCAGTTCGCCGCTGGTTTTTTGCGTTTTTTCCCGACCAACGGAATAGATAAGCTCAAGGCGGGTGGTTCGGAAATCTTTGAACAACTCTCTAATATCGGGATGGTCGTTAATAGACATCATTATTTTGCCTTTGCTCTCAGCCATCGATTTTGCCAATAGTTCGTACTGCATCCAATCAAAAGAACGGTCATAGCCTGCTGTTTGCCAATACGGTGGGTCGGCATAGAAGAAGGTATGTTCGTGGTCGTAGCGTTTAAAGCACCGTTACCACGGTTCGTTTTCAACGAATACGCCGTTCAGTCTGGTTTTGGCAGCGGTCAGTTTTGCTTTGATTTGAGAGGCGTCCCATGCTTTAGATGTGGTTGCGGTACCGAAATGCTGTTGGACGGTTTTGCCGCCGAAGGCATTGTGCTGGAGATAGAAGAACCGTGCGGCACGTTGGATGTCGGTCATGCAATCCGGTGGGGTGCTTTGCAGACGGGCAAATACCTCGCGACTGGTCAACGTCCAATCGAATTGGCGGACGAACTCGTCAAAGTGGTGTTGTACCACGCGGTATAGGTTGATGAGCTGTCCGTTGATGTCGTTGAGTACCTCTACTTTAGCAGGCGTTGGGCGCATAAAGAACAACGCTGCGCCGCCGGAAAACAGCTCAACATAACACGAATGCTCGGGAAACATGGGCAACAGGTGTTTTGCCAATCGACGTTTGCCGCCCATCCAAGGGATAATCGGTAGAGTTTGTTGTGTTTTTTGCATCATATATATACTCCTAGTTTACGGCATTCTGGACGCTCGAAACAGATTTAATATGATGCTCAACGGCACTCTGCTGATTTTTTAGTTACTGAATGAATTGATGTTTTTACAGCGTGCACATTTGATTTGCACGTATCCGCTGCCTTTTGCAAGCAGCCTGCCGCAATATTTGCAGCGCAGTTCGCGGTAGTTTTGCATTTGCACCCACTCCAATTTTGGATAGAATGCCCAAGTCTCTAAAGACTAAGGCGGCCTTGAAGTCAATGCAGCTTGCCCTGCTTGGCTGGCGTACCGGTGTTCCGGCACCGGTACGTCGCCGTCCCACTTTAATATTTTTTATCCTCCTTTATTGATGTTATTTCCATCAGTTGCATAGCGTTTCTGGATCATTTGATAATTGGCAATTTCTTTTTCCGCCCGCTCAAACAGGGCAAGATCGCCGGTTTCCGATGCGTATCTGCCGACCCTCATCCATTCGTCGATTTGGGTCTGACAAAATTGAGAGGGTGTCATACAGCCTCCCTCCGGAACATTGCTGCCAAATCCCCGGGCGAGAACCGCCAACCTTCGGTTATTCCCATTACCGTCGCACAAAACTCGCTACAGAACCAACGGTTTTTGCTCTGAGTCAGACGGAATACCGTCCCAACTGCTCCCATCCAGTCGTAACGGCAACCGCGTGTCTGAGCATATAGGCAGACGACCGAACTGTACGCGGATGGCGGCAGCGGAATCAAATCCCACTTGTCAGACGGCAGCGGCATCACTTTCATACGTACACCGCCGTCGCGCCCACTGGCGGAATAACAGGCATAAGAAGAGGCGCAGTATGTAGGGAGCCGCACGGCGATTTCGCAGTGACTGTACTGACTGCGAGTTATAGTACGTATCAGCCAATCCTCAAACCTCACACGTATTCCGCACGCCTTTCCTTTGTAAAGTGCCAGATAAACCTCCGCCATCATCCAGCCTCAGCTTTCAGGTCAAAGACGAGCGATATATCAGCCAATTCATCAAGATTTGCTGCGGCGTTGATTTTGTCTTCCGCCGCCTGCCTCAAGCCTGCCACATAAGCGGTCAACCGCTCGAATTTAAGCGTTTTTTCATAAGCTTTTTGTCTTAAAGCATCGGGCGGCACGCCTCGAGAAGCGGCAATGGCGTCAAGCGTCGGCGTTGCAGCATTCTGGTCGGCATGCCATGCCTTCTCCTCAAATGCCTGCGTTGTCCAAGTTGCCACCTCAAATTCTGGCACTTTATCCAAGCACGCTGCACGGTCGATATAGGATTGCGCGGCGCGGTTTATTTCCGCCAGTTTTTCAGACTTCGCCTGTTGCAGCATTTTCTTTTGGGCAGTCGGTTTCAGCACCCAGCTGCCGCCGTCCCATTCGTGGTAATCGGACGGGCGCGGCGGGGAAACGGTCAAATCGTCGGACACGATGCAGCCGGAATTGAGGGCGGCGAGCAGCCCGGCGTGTTGTTCGGGGCTTACGGGGCGCGCGCCCTCGGGGGCTTGGTCGGGGGTGTCGCAGTCGTAAAAGGCGCGGTCTTTGTAGTAAATGGTCATTGGTTTTCCTTTCGGGTCGGTGTTACGGATTGGCGGCGGGTCGGCAATGCCGTACCCTGCGGGCAGGCTTCGCACTCTGAAGGGGGCGGCGGCTTTTTGCGCGCTTATTCCCGCCTTTCGTTATTCCCGCCCCTTTGTTCGTCATTCCCGCGAAGGCGGGAATCTAGAATCTCGGGGTTTCGGTCATTTCCGACAGATTCCTGCCGCGTCGGGGGTCTGGATTCCCGCTTTCGCGGGAATGACGGCAGCGTTATCGGATGCGGGCTAATAATCTTTCAATCTCTCTTCGTGTTTCTTCATCGATTTCAGGTATTCCGGGGACTATCGGGGAGCTGGCGGCGTTTCCCGAGGCGGCTTTGCCGATTGCCATCCAGTCGCAACTGCCTTCGTACCAGTTGGTGATAATGGCGGCGGCGTGGTTTTTTGCGCGGATAAACAGCCAGTTGTATTGCCTTTCGCCGTTGGCGCGTCCCGAATGGCGTTCGGATACGAAGCATTTGACGTTGCCGTCGGCAAAGGCGACGGGGAAGACGACTTCGTTTTCTATGGGGCCGCCGCTTCGTGCAAACCTGTAACTGCCGGTCTGTATCATTGTGCCGTCGGGGAATCTGACAATATCCACGCCGCCGATGGTTTGGCGTGTGAATTGCGCGGCAACGGCGGTGCTGATTTTTTCGTCCAGCCCTTGGATTTGGGCGGCGGTGTGGGTGTGGTCGCGGTCGGCTTTGTCTTGCAAACCTTGCGCCAGCGTGCCCGCGTCCAATGCGCCGGCATTAACGGTTTCGCCGTGGGACTTTATCCAGAACACGGCTTCGCCCAAGGTGTCGGCGGCTTTGATGCACAGTTTTAAAACCAGTGCTTTGGGGCGGTTTTCTGCGCCGCCCGTTGCCATTTTGCTGTCCGGGCGCGGGGTTAAAAAGCCGTTGTCGCTTAAATCGCCGTCCGTCCACGTCGATACGATCGCGCTTCTCTGCCTTTCGTTGCGGTCTTCGTAACCGACGGCGGCCGCGTCCGGGTGGTTTGTCCAGTGTGAAAATACTTTGTGGACGTGCCGTTTGATTTCGTCTTCCTGCTTCGTTCCGACTGCCAAGCCGTTGCCGGCGTTGCGGATAAAGCGGTCTTCCGCCTGCGGGACGTTTCGGATGCTGCCGTATTTGGCAACCAACAAACGGTACAACTCGGGATAAGCGGTTTCGGTTACGCGCTCTCGGATGTCGTCAAACGAGAGCCAGCCGGTCGGGATTCGGTCGGACGGAAACCAGGCGGTGATGCCGATGTCGGTACGGCTCAAATCGGGCAGGCGGTTGCTGTTGCCCAAGGCGCGGTAAAGGTCGGGGAAGGTGTTTTGCGCAAAGGTCGTGCCGTCTGCCCGCAAATAGCCTGCGGGGTTTCGGACGGCTTTGGGAAAGGATACGATCGCGCCTACGGGGATGCCGTCCGAATTGAGTTTTTTCCACGCGCTCCAGTCGTCGTTTGCGCTGCTGACCTGGTGGCGTTCGTACACGTCGCCGGTGTAAGCTACATAGCCCAATTGACGGCACCAGCCGGGTTGCGTGCCGGCGATGACTTGGATATGGCAGGCGGTGTTTTCAACGGGCAGGTTCGAGCTGCCGACCGCCGTCGGCAGGGAATAGACGCCGTCTGTTTTGAGGGTGTTCAAATCGCCCCGGAATGTTTCGACTTTGAAATTGCCGATGCCGTAGCCGGCGAGCGTGTCCGGCTTGCCTTCGATGTCTTCGGCAAAACGCGGTTTGTTGGCGGCGTGGAAGATGTTGTGGTTGTTGTAGGAAATGCGGTTGTTTGCGCCGTGCAGGCGCAGGGTGTCGTCGCCGAAGACGATGTGGGCGTTGTCGTTATCCGCGCCGATGTAGGCTTTGTAGCCGGCGTTCCAGTGCGTCGGGTTGGCGGACAGGTGGATGCCGCTTTTGAATTGGGTTTGGGCGGTAAAGGTTTTTTGGCCGTTGACGGTTTGGTCGCCGGTGAGGGAGACTTTGAGGTTGGCGGTCGCGGCGGCTGCCAAGGCTTTGTCGTAGGCGGTTTTGACGGCTTTGGGGGTGGCGGCGGTGTCTTCGGCTTCGCTTATGGTATTGTCGAGCTGAACGATGCCCGCGCGCGTCGTGGTGGCGGTGTCGATGGCGTGGGTGTGGCTGTTTTCTTGGACGGCGTTTTGGCTTGTCGCGGTGATTTGCCCGGGCGGGGCCAGTGCGATGGTGCGGGAAGCGGTCAGGTTGCCGCCGCCTGTCAGTCCGTCGCCTGCGTTGACGGCGGTGCTTGCGGCGGCTTTGGTGTCGGATGCCGTCTGAAGGGCTTCGGTTTGGTTTTTGAGCCAAAGGGTGCGGTTGGCGAGGGCTTGGAGCGGCTGGTTGACGGGCGCGCCGGGGCCGCCGACGACGCTGTCGCCGGGTTCGATGAGGCGGACGGCTTGGTCGAATTGGTTTTGTTCGGTTGCGTTTGCCATTTTTGGGGCTTCCTTTTGTTTGTTGGTTTTCGGGGGGCGTTATGCCGCGCCGAAACTGTATTCGCCGTCAAAGCGGATTTCGCCGTTCCAGCGGTGGGGATGGTTGCGGTAGTCGAGCGCGGTAAGTTCGCACCGCAAGGGGGCGATTTCCGCCAACAGGGCGCGGATGCGGGCGGCTTGGCGGATGCTGACGGGGCGCGTCAAGACTATGCGGTATTCCGCCCAGTCGCCTTCGCGCCCTCCGAAACGGCGGCCGCCGTCGAACAGGGCTTCGCCGTCCCATTTGAACTCGTTGGCGCGTTCGATGATTTGGATTTCGCCCAGCCGCAAGATGCGGAAGAGTTGGCGGATGGCGTACGGCGTGCCTTTTCGGGCGTGGATTTCGGCAAAGCCTGCGATGAGGGCGCGGCGGGCTTCGTCGGTGTCGGCGAAGTCCCAGCCTTCTTCTTCGCCGATGCTTCTTGTGAAGGCGTGAAAGGGTAAAAATCCGGGGTCGCATCTTTGGGGGTCGAGTTGGCGGGAGACGGCGGCGGTATCGAGCGCGGCGGTTTCGCGTTCTGTCAGCTTTGCCAGTGCGTGTTGCAGGGGGCTGTTGTTGGACGGGATGGTGCTGTTCATTATTCGTGCTCGGTGATTTCGGTGATGCGGATATATTCGCCTTCGCCGCAAACGATGTCGGCGGCGGGGCTGTGCAGTGTGATTTTTTTCACGCCGGGGGTGTCTAACGCGCCGATGATTTTAGACAGGGCGACGGATGCGCCGATGCGGGCGTTTTGCCGCCATAGGTTTTCCAAGGCTTCGCGGGCGGCTTGCCGTTCGGCTTGGATATCGGCGGCGGGGTGGTATTCGGCGGCATACGCTACCGCCGCGTCTTTCGGCAGGGCGGCGGTTACTTGCACGTTGTCGCAAAGGGGGCGGCGGGTTTCGGCGGACAGGTATTCGCGCGCGGCGGTCAAAATGGTTTCGTCGGGCGTGCCGCTTTGGGTTTTGATGTATACCTCTACCGTGCCGGCGGCGCGGCGGACGGCGCGGGCGTGTGTGATTTGGGGGTGTGCGTCGATGGCGTGGGCTTCGTAGGCGGCGCGCGGCCCGGCGGCGGCGTATTTTTCGGGATGGGCTTGGACGCGGGCGCGGAGTGCGTCGTCGGTTTCGTATTCGGCGGCAACCGGCGGGTTCGTGTCGGGGTCGGCGGTGCGGATGGTTTTGCGGATCAGTCCGTATTGGGCGGCGATGTGGTCGAGGTCGCTGCCTTGTGCGTATGCCAAGAGGTTGGCTTTGACGGCTTCGTTGATGCGGTTGCGGACGAGCAGCTCTTGATAGGCTTGTTGTTGCAGGTCGATGGTTAGGGGTTCTGATTCTAATTCGAGGGTTTGGGCGACGGTTTCGCGGATGCTTTCGGGGCATAGGGCGACGAGGGCGGCTTTTTTGCGCGCGAAGATGCTTTCAAAGTCGGTTTCTTCGATGGCGGCGGGCGCGGGGAGTTGGCTTAATCGGTTGTTTTCCATTTTTTGTCCTGTTGTTTTTATTATTCGATGCGGTAGGTTCGTCCGTTGCCGTCGGCAAGGGTTACGTCTAGGCTTAATTTGATTTTGCCGGCGGCGATGGCGGCGGTGTCTGCCTGTATGCGGCGGACGGTTATGCGGGGTTCCCATCTTGCGAGGGCGGTAACGGCGGCCTGGTGGATGAGGGCGATGGCGGCGGGGCCGGCGGGCATATCGATTAAGTCGGGAATAAAACTGCCGTATTCTTCGCGCATGAGGCGCGTTCCTATCCTTGTGAAGAGGATGTTGCGGATGGATTGGGCGATGTGGGCGGGGGTGTCTTGCCCGCGTCCGTTTTCTGCGTCGGTCATTGGGGTTTTCCTGTCGTGCCGCCGGAGTCGCCGGGGTGGGTGTGGTCGGACAGGCTGATGCCGTTGCTGACAACCGCCCCTGCGTTGGTCAGTGTGCCGTTGTGGTTGATGGGGCCGTTGATGTTCGTGCTGCCTTGTCCGCCCATGCCGTTTTGGTAGCTTAACAGCCCTTTGGCGATGGTGGTTTGGTTGACGGTCAGGTCGCCGGTTATGGTGGTTTGGGGGGTATCGATGGTCAGCCTTTCGATGGCCTTTAATTCCATTGCGCCGGTTTGGTGGTTGTAGCGGATGTGCGCGCCGTCGGGAAATCGGACGACGGTTTCGGCGGGGTCGGCGGACGGGGCGGGGTATCGGTCGGAGGCTTGGCCGCATAAAACTACGCCGTTCTCGGGTTCGCCGGCGGGGGATAAGATGGTGCAGGCTTCGCCGACACTGGGGATGCGCCATACTGACACGCCGCCTGCAAAGGGGACGATATAGGGCAGCCAGTCGGTGGTTAGGCCGCCGTGTTGTGCGCGGACGCGGTTGGACGCGGGGTCGGTGTCGGCGATGGTGGCGGGTTTGATGAGGTTGTCTATTTGGCGGTCGGTCATTTCTGCCTCGTCTTGATGTGGGAAGCCGCCCCGTAATGGCGGAACGGGGCGGCTTTTGCCGTTTCCGGCGGGCTTCCAACAGAGCGAGGTTATTTTGGGGCGGCGGCGGGTCGGGGGCAAGCGGTGTGGGGCTTGGTTGTGGTTTTTAGGTTTTTGGGGGTAAAAAATGCCGCACCCTACGGGCAGGCTTCGCACTCTGAAGGTTTCAGACGGCGTTTGTTTTTTCTATCCAATCGAGGAACTGTCGCCATTTTTCCAGCGGCATATCGGCCCGACGGGTTTCGGTATCGGGTTCGGCTTCCCAGCGGCCTACCTGTATGTAGTGCTTCACCCCGACGATTTGCGCCAACTCGGCCTGTGTCAGTTTGCAGCGGTTGCGCAGGGTGCGGAGGTTGTAAGGCGTGTAGCCGAGTTCCATGTCGTTGCGGTTTATTTTGTTTCGCATATTTTTTTGACTGCCCTGCGGCAGGTTTCGGTAAGGACGGCGGCAAATCGGGCTTCGTCTGCCGGTTTGCCGTCGAAAAAAATAAAATCGTAAAGGGTGATGCCGTTTTCGGAATGGCGGTAATGCCCGCCCGGGCATTCGCCGTCTGTCTGCCTGTGGATTTTGGCAATCAGGCGGGGATAGCGGCAATGGGTAATGAAACGGCTCGCGCCGTCTTGCCCGATAATCCATTCCGGGTAGCGGTTGAATAGTGCGGCTCTGTTCATTTTGTTGAGGGATAAAGCCCCTTGCGGGGCTTGTGGTCAGGCAAATTTGAATATCAGTGCCAACACGGCGGCGATGGCGGTAACCAGACCGGTTGCCGCCATCATGGGATACCAGCGGGACTCTTGGGCTATTTTTACGGATTCGGCGTTGATTTTGTGCGCGTCGGCAATGATTTTGGCGATTTCGGCATCTATTTTTCTTAACTCGGCGCGTTTCGTTTCTTGTTCGATTATGTTCATTGGATTTCCTTTCGTTTTTGGCGGTTGCCGCCGCTTGTCGGATGGCAGGATGTCTGCCATGTATGTATATTAATACCTTTTAGGTTTTATTGCAAGTGTTTTGGGCAGGATGCCGTCTGAATTTTTTTCAGGCGGTTTTTTGTTTTGCGGGGTTTTGGCGGCGGCTTCGTATGCTTGGCGGTGGCGGCGGCTGTACCATTCGGCGAGTTCGCGCCGCTCTTGGAGGCGGTAGCTGTCGGCGGTCAGGTAGTGGTGCAGGCTTGAGAAGCCGGCGCGTTGGAGGGCGGCGCGGCTGATGTGGCCGAGGGCGAGGTCTGTTGTGAGTGTGTCTTTTCCGGCGGTCAGGCTGATGTTGGTGAAGAGGTGGCGGAATCCGTGCATTGTGTGTTTGGATTTGCCGGGGGTGCTGCCGTCATAGCCCAGTCGTCGGATGGCGTTGTGGGCGAATTTGATGCTGATGTGGTCGGGATGCGGGGCGGGTTTGCGCCGTGGGCGGATGCCTGGGAAAAGGTGGATGTTGTCGCCGGTCTGTGTGTGCAGCTCTCGGAGTATTTCTACCGCCCAGTCCGACAGTGGGACGGTAAAGGGGTGTTTGGTCTTCATGTCGGCGGCGGGGATGTGCCATAACCGAGCGGTGAGGTCGATGTCTTGCCAGCGGGCGGAAAGCAGTGCGGACGGACGGGGGACGGTCAGGGCGGCAAGCAGCAGCAGGGGGCGGGCGTACGGGTGCAGGTCGTGGGCGGTTTGGAGGGCGTGGTAAAAGTCGGTCAGTTCGTCGGGGCGGATGTGGGGCTGGGGTTTGGGTTTGCTTGTGTTTAGCAGTGGGCGGGCGG
This sequence comes from Neisseria sp. LACPHL-SPEC-2024-00856, assembly GCF_047915665.1. Classification (NCBI taxonomy): domain Bacteria; kingdom Pseudomonadati; phylum Pseudomonadota; class Betaproteobacteria; order Neisseriales; family Neisseriaceae; genus Neisseria; species Neisseria sp. LACPHL-SPEC-2024-00856. The sequence continues at coordinate 17,691 of NZ_JBLRPR010000010.1, read as the reverse complement.
TGGCTGCGGGGTTGCGCCGCTCGTCGGTTATGATGCCGCGCCGGACGGCATAGTCCCATATTTGGGCGAGGATTTGGACGGTGCGCCGGGCGCGGGCGGGGATGTTGCGGCGGTTGAGGTGTTCGATAAATTTTGATACGCCGGCGGTGGTGATGTCGTTGATGTCGGTGTTGTCTTTGTAGTAGTCAGTCAGGTAGGCGAGTGAACGGCGGTCGCCTTCCAGTGTGTTGTCGGCGCGTTGCCCTTGACGGCTGCCGTACCACGCGCGGGCGATTTCGGGCAGGCTGCGCCCGCTGCCGGGACGGGTGCGGCGGCGTTCGGCGACGGGGTCGATACCGGCGGCGGTCTGCGCCCGGGCGGCGCGGGCAAGTTCGCGGGCCTGCTTGAGGCTGACGGCGGGATATACGCCCAAGGCTAGGGTTTTCTCGCGCCCGCCGTGCCGGTAGCGCATCCGCCAGTATTTGCTGCCGTTGGGGTGCAGCAGCAGATATAAGCCGCCGCCGTCGGTCAGCTTGCTTTGTTTGCCGTCTGCCTTGGCTGCTTCTATTTGTTTTTGGGTCAGTTTGTTGTGTGCCGCCATTTTGTTTGCCTTTGGGTTTGGGTTTGGTCGGGGTGCTTCTGTGGTCGGGCTTGTGTTTTATACCCTGATTTGTACCCGCTTTTTTGTGTTGCTTGCGGTGTGGGACAGTATAGGCGTGGGGGTTGTCTTTGCAAAGGGGTTTTTGTATATCGCTGTTTTTTATTTTGTTTTGTGTGTGGGTGTGGGTAGGGGTTGGGGGCGTTCGTTTTTAGAAGCCGTTTTCCATAGTAACAGCTCCTGCTCCGTCGGCTCAATTACAAAATCCTCAAGCCCCGACACAATCTTAATTCCCGGAACTTGGCCGTCTGAAAAACGCTCTTTTTGATTCAGGATGGCGTCTTTGTCGATTTCCTTTTTAGTGCGGACAAACTCGGCAAAGGCGGATTTTTCCGAGAGCCACGCCAAGACGGCGGCCACGCCCGTTACCTTGACGGATGGCGGACGGATGCGCCATTTAATCAGGCCGGTAGTAAAGTCTACGGTTTTGGTTTTACCGTTTTCCGTCAGCTCGTCCTTATGTGCCTCGCAATATGCGGCCACACGTTCGGTCAGGCTCATGATTTCGGCACACATCGGCGCGGCTTGGGCGGCATATTCTTCTTCGATGGCCGCTTTTTTGTCTCCGGCTTCGGTTTCCAGGCGTTTGACTTCGCGCTGCAAGTCGCCGATTTGACGGATAAACGCAGTGACTTCCGCTTTGTCTTGTGCTGCTTCGATAGCGGGTTGTTTGATTCGGGTTTTAGCCATTTTCTTTTCCTTTCAGGTTGGGTTTAACATTTCGGCTTGCTCAAGCCTTGTTCGCGTTCGCGCTTGGCAAGTGCTTCAACTTTTGCGCGGTTTCTCAAAAACTTAAACATCACGCTTCCTCCCATAAAGTTATCGCCTGAGCCAAAGTTCCCGCCTCGGCAGTCTTCCACATCCCGTCTGGCGCACGCGCTGCAATCACAAAGCCTTCGCCGTCCTTATCTTCAAACTGCGCCTGATATTCCTCAATTTCACGCTCCCGGCTTTTTTGCGCCATTCGCGCCGTGGCACGCCTGCGGTGTTGTCCCCAAGCCTGCCAATCCGTATTACGTCGTCCGAAACTCATTTCACACATCCTTTCACAATCGCCTTATCGCCATATTTCGCACGGATTTCCTTAAGCGCACGTTCCAAAGCCTCTTTTTTCGCCGCAGGGCTCAATAAAATTGGCTTATCGCTCATAAACAATCCCCTTCATTTTTTTCTCGACGCTCATTGACTCGTATTGCTCTTCCCATACCTTGACCTCCAAATCCGCCTGTCTTTCCATCGCCTCAACCTTCGTCGGCTCTTTCGCAACCGGTTCGGGTTCTTTCGCGCAGGAATGCAACGCCATCCCCGCCACAAAACACCACACGCCCACCGTCAAACCAACCGGCACACACCGCCAAAAAGAGCGTGCCACAAACATCTTCCAATCAACTTTCTTCAAAACTTGCATTTTGCGTTTTCCTTTTAAAACAACAACTTATTAAAATCATAGGGTAAAAAAATATATAGCCCTGTCAGAGACTTACCGTTTCAGACGGCCTATCGGATAATCAGGGAGCTGTATTTCTTAACGATACCGGCCTGCATCTTGATACCGTTCTTGTTCGCCGTGCGTACCGCGCCGCGCATCAATTTGCTCATCCGGCGCGTATTGCCGTTGCTATGTTTAACCAGTTCCAAGAGCGTTTCTTCGTCCGCATCAGGCAAAGCTGCTCTCGCAATCTCAAAGAGTTCGTCATCCGGCAAAAATTCGCCCAAATTCAGCGCAACAGACACGCGGCTGTAAAGCTGTACCAGCTCGCCATGCTTACCGCGCAGGTTGGCCACCAGTCGGGGCATACCGCTCAACACCAAACCGCAGCCCGTTTCATCATGCAGTCGGCGGATAATCTCAAGGGCGCGCAGGGGCAGGTTTTCCGCTTCATCGACCACAATCAGACGGCCCGAATCGCGCAGACGGTCAGATACAGACTCAAACAAATCATTCAGGCTGCCCATCGCCGATACCTTCGCCGCAGTCGCCAACTTGCGCATCAAGACCAAAGCCGTAAAGCTCGGATTAGCCTCAATCAAGATGGCCGCAGGGTTTTTCTCGCAGTAGTTTTTGACCGCCTGAGTCTTGCCCAAACCCGCCTGACCGTAGATCACCACCGTTTCGCCGCCTTCGTGCGCATCGCGCATCACTTCCGCGATTCGGCGTGTCGTCTTAGTCGATACAAATCCCAACACCAGCTCTTCACGTTGCGCCTTACTGTCCTGCATCTCCAAAAACGCCTCGATTTTCGGCTCGATGGTTTCATAATTGCCGCCTTTATCGGCATAAGTGCCGTTCAGATACATACTGATGGATGCCGGCGAAGTACCGATACCGCGTGCCAGTTGGGTTTGGTTCATACCCGATTTAGCTTTAAATTCAGCCAGTTTTTGTTGCAATGCTTGATTAATTTGTTTCATTTTTAATATCCTTGAGTTTTAAACAACCTTTAAAGGCCGTCTGAAATGAAAGAGTTTCCCGATTTAGAAAAACGCCTGATCATGCTGGAAGTCGCCGTTCAAGACTTGGAAGACAGATCGCTTGCCGATTCTTTCGTACTTTCCTGGCTGCTCCAGCGGATTACCCGTCAAGAGCCGACTTCGATTGAGCAGGTTCGCAGTTTCCTTCAAGCGCAGGCAAAAACGTTTGAGCCTGATTCCGTTCAGCGGGAACACCTTGAATCTTTGCTTGAGCTCGTTGAATCCGCCCAAGGGCTCGCTTGAGTTTCAATTTTTCAACAAGCTCGGTCGAAAACGCTGCATTTTGCTGTTTGTCCATCATGTTTTCCTTTATCTATCCGCCTCAAATAGCACAAAATCGTCCGTGCCCGTTTTCGGCAATACCGCATACTCCGCCTCGATGACGTTTCCGCCCAAATGTCTCAGCTCGTCCCAAGCTGCCGCCTGTTCCAGTGCCGGATTGACTTCCGCATTTGCGAGCTTGATTGCATTTTCCGCCCGCTTGATTTTGCCTTTTCGGCGGTTTTCCGCCAGTTGGTCGATACGAGCCGTCGGGAAAGCCTCGCGGGTATTGCCGTTGGACTGCGCCTTAGTGATAAACTTGCCGTCCATATCAAACACATTGACCGCCGACGCATCGTCCAAATCGTAGCTGACCCGTACCTCGTCTTTGTGATACTCCGCCAGCCCGGTTGAGAAATAAGAGTTGTTGAACAAATCCAGCCAACCGCGCTGTACCTTTCGCACCTCCTGCGGCATAAACATCGTTGCCAGCTCTTGCGCCGACAACATATCCGGCGCGATACCGTCCTGTTCCAGCCTCATTTCCCGATAAGCCTTCGGCGTATAATGCCCGCCGTCTGGATGTCGGGGCAGCTCGCCGTGCGGGCGGTTGTTGTATTCGTCGATACACTTGGCCACATCCGCGATAAAACGCGACCAGCTTGGCAGTTTTTTCAAATATTTCTGTTGTTCCTCCGTCAAATCCTTGCCTTTTTCCAAAGCATTAAAAGCACTTTCCATCTTGCGGTACATCAGGTTCTTCGTGCTGCTGTCCATCCCCGCGCCTGCAAACGTCTCATACTGCCGCGCCATCTCAATCAGATTGTCTTTCCACCATCGTTCGATGATGCCGCGCCCTTGCGGGTTGCCCGCGATACCCGTTTCATGGCGGATACCCAATCGGGACGTAATACCCGTGATTTCATGGTCTATCGTCTTGCCGGTTTGGCCGCCGCCGTTATCCGAGTAGTAGATAATAGGCAAACCAAAGTGCTTGACCCCGATACGCAGAGCGTCCGAAACCGCCACACAACTTTCAGCCAACGACACCGAAAAACCCACCACAAACCGCGTACAACCATCAATAATCACCGTCACTTCAGGCTTAAACGGTCTGCCGTGTACAGGGTGCGCCACCTTTGCCTTAAAGCTGTGGCCGTCGCCGATCCAAACATCGTTCGGCTTCAAAGCCCCCCAATCACGTTTCACATAAGGCAGCAGCGATTTATAAGCCGCCCCCGTTTTCCTGCCGCGCTCCTGCATAATCAGCGGGAGTTTTTCCCAAACGCGCCGCACCATACTCAAGTTAGGCACATCGTTAACCGGCATATTTTCCGCTTCTGCCCACTGCACAAATCGGCGGTAGCTGTGTGCCAGTTTCGGAGCCGAAGGGATGTTGTGAAACTGCATAAACATCGGCAACCATCCGTAACTTTCAATCGGCTTGACCGCCTTCGTCGTCTTCGGAGCCAAAGCAACCAACCGCTCCGTCGCGTTTTCCGCTTTCAAATAAGCAGATATCCAGCCGTCTAAAGTACGTTCGCCAACCTTCGCCGACCGGCTGCGGTCATTGGCCTTTTCCAAATTCCCTAGCGTGACCGCGTCCAATTTACCTTCTGCCAGCAAGCCCAAAAACTGAGCCACCGCAGCCTTCGCAGAGCAACCGTATTGGTATTTAATCCCCAACACCGCCGCCACCACCGCACAGCGCGCATCCGCCACCGACCGTTGTTTCTCGTTCAACAGCTTAGCCGCTTCAGCCAGTGCTTGAGCCGACATCGCCGTCCCCGGTCTGACTTGGGGCAGGGTTTTCGGCATCTTCTCCGCCAGCTCGTCCGACTGCCGTTTCATGATGGCTGCTCGGATTTCGGCAGGGAGGGAAGCGATTAAGTATTTTTTCAGACGGCCTCCACGCGCTTTGCCAACTTCTTCGATGTACGGCCAGTTTTCTTTTAAGGCTCTTTTGTGTATGGCAGGTTGCGAGACTTTTAAAACTACCATCAACCCTTTGGTATCAATAGTTTCCATCTCATTTCAACCCCAGTTTTCGAGCAATTTCAAACCCCTTACCGTATTTAGCTTTATTCTGACCGCCGACAACTAAATAAACTTCTCGCGGTTTATAGCCGTTTTCACGCGCACAAGCTGCCAGCGTCTTACCGTCCTTTTCAAAATTTTCCTTTAATTTTTCAATAGTTATAGCCATAGATAGCCCTTTCTCTTTATGTTAAAATGCTGAACTAATACAGAACCAATCTCGGATTTGTTATATACATAATATGAACTTTAGTTCATATTTGCAAGGATTTATATATGAATAAAAGTTCAGAAGTAGCTAATAGATTGAAAGATTTGAGAATTAAATGGAATAAAACCCAGACTGAAATGGCAAAAGACTGTGGAGTATCCCCTAGAATGTGGATTAAATATGAACAGGGTCTAAGTTTTCCTGGTGGTGAAATATGGTTAGCCTTGGCAATAAATGGAGCAGATGTGAATTACCTGCTTACTGGATGGGAGGTTTCAGACGACCCTCAAGACGTAAGCTTAAAAGAAGATGAACTAAAATTGATTGTTGACTATCGTCAATCAACTAAGAAAAGTAAGGAAATAATTTTGACAATTGCTGAAATGGTAGACAAGAAGCCAAATAAAAAAGAACCGGCATCTGATAATGACATCGCTCTATTTATTGCTGACTTAGAGTAACGAAACCCTCCCTAATCAACAGAAAAAACTGGGGTCTTAATAACTGAACCTTAATTCTCAGTTATTAAGACCTTTTCCTTTTGAATTAATATTATATTTATATATTATTGATTTTTATATTACTTTTATATAATAACTAGATTTTCAGGTTATTTAGATGGTTATTAAGAAGATCTATATGCTCGGCCCCCCCGTTGGTGCGCAAATTCGTCTTTATTCCGCGATACAACGTTGAAGCGGCGGCAGGGCATGGACAAGCAGTGAATGATGAAAAACCATTATTCTGCATGGCTTTCCGGAGATACTGGATAGAAAACTACGTTACCCGGCAGACAGACAAGCTTTCTGTAATCGCCGTTAAAGGCGACAGCATGGAAGGCATCCTGAACCACGGCGACAACATCCTAATCAACCACGCCGAAACCGAGCCGCGCGACGGCCTGTACGTCCTACGCATAGGAAACGACCTGTTCGTCAAAAACATCCAACGCCTGCCCGGCCGGCTCTTGGTTAAATCCGCCAATCCTCTCTACGAACCTTTTGAAATCGACCTCACAGCCGAAAACACCGATACAGCCATCATCGGCCGGGTAGAATGGTTCGGCCGTACCGTAAACTGATTTTAAAACCCTCTTAAAATAGTTTTAAAAAATTCCCAATCCCGTCAACTTCAAACAAAAAACCGCGCATTCCGGCGCGGTTTTGTGAAAAAGCTGGCGTAACTTTCCCGGATACAAAAAAACGCTGAAATCCACGTCTTTCCGAGATTTCAGCGTTTTTTTACTCTATTTGTTCCTTGTGCAAAAACTAACAGTCCCCCACAGGGAGTTGCAAATAATGCAATAAACTGCCAAAGTTTTTTTTCTCAGAAAATGCCGAGATTTTTCTCAGTGCGTTTCATCCGCCGTGGCAATCTGCATCAAACCGCAAAACAGCACGTAATCCGCCCTGTCCTTGCCGCATGGATATTCGGCAATCGCCAGATTCCGCCCTTTTTCCGGACACGTGCCTTTTTGGTAGTTCAGATTTTCCGTATCCGCTTCCCAACCGGCTTCGCGCAGTTGGACATCAATCAACAGCAGGCGGGTTTATTTTTCATCCACATCCCGCATCTGGCGGCTGTGGGCAAAATGTTTGTCCAATTGGTCGCGGCGTACCTGTTGTTCTTTTTCGCTTTTCGCCGCCAATTCCGCGTGCAATTTTGCCAATTCCGCTTCTTGCGCTTTCAACAGGCGTTGCTCTTCTCCGTTGGAAACCGGCGGATTTTCTAGCGTATTTTGTGTCTGCAAATAGGCAGGATTAAAGGCTTCCGACACAAAATCTTCCTGCCCGTCGGCAAAATGCGGCAAAACCACAATGCAATCTGCCACGCCGCCATCAAACTTTCTACCTCCGCTTTACGGTCGTCGTTAAATACGTGCGTTGCCGCATTGCCGGATTTACGCAAGCCGTGGAAAAGATGCAGCATATCTTAATCAATGCCATAACGTGCAACTGTTTGAGCAGATCCGACTACGAACCGTTTTCCAACTTCGCCAGTCCATAGTTTGCCGCCACGGTTTTCGCCGTCAGCTCGGCAAACTGACGGGTTTTCATCAACAACGTATTGGAATCGTCGGCAAAATAGCGTTCCGCATTGCGCACAAGCGTAAACAGAATGGTGAAATCGGATTGGGAAAAGGTCAAGTTCGACCGCATCGGCAACTTCCTCGATACGGATTAGCGGTTATTCTTGGCTTTCTTTATTTTGATGGAAACGGATTTTTTACTTTTCCCCTTCTGCCCTTTCCCTCCTTTTTCCAATTTGCTGTTTGACGGGGTATTCTTCTTGGGTGGTTTGGTTTTTTTTCTTTTGGGTTCTGCATTGGGCATTTTGTTTTTTCCGGAATGCTTTCTGTCGGACGTGCCGCCCGCAATCAAGACAAAGTCAACTTTTCCGGTATCCAAATCGGCACGGGCCACTTTAATGGCAACCCTGTCGCCCATATTGAAACGGATGCCACTGCGTTCACCTTCGATTGCCATGATTTCGGGGCGGAAGTTGAAATAATCTTCGCCCAAATCGCTGATATGCACCAGACCGTCGATATGGATATCGTCCAAAGTGACAAATATTCCAAAATTTGCCACCCCGGAAATTTTGCCTTCAAATATTTCGCCGACCTTATCGCGCATATAATAGGTTTTCAGCCAGTTTTCCACGTCGCGGCTGGCGTCGTCGGCACGGCGCTCACAGAACGAGGTATGCACGCCTAAAGCCTGCCAGCTTTTGTTTGGCGTGTAGGTTTGCTGATTCAACACGGCTTTGATGGCGCGGTGTACGGTTAGGTCGGGATAACGGCGGATGGGCGAGGTGAAGTGGGCGTATGCTTCGTAGGCAAGACCAAAGTGTCCGTCGCAATGCGGTTCGTAAACCGCCTGCTGCATGGAGCGCAGCATCATAACTTGCAGCAATTCGGCATCAGGTCTGCCTTTGAACTGTTCGGCAAGCACGGCATAGTCTTTCGGCGACGGGTTGTCGCCGCCGCCAAGTTGAAGCCCCAACAGACCGAGCTGCTCGCGCAGGGTGGCGAGTTTTTCGGGCGTGGGACCCAAATGGTTGCGGAACAAAGCCGTATGTTTGTTTTTCAGCAAAAACTCTGCCGCGCAGACGTTCGCTGCCAACATACATTCTTCAATCAGCTTGTGGGCATCGTTGCGGACGACGGGGACGATTTTTTCGATTTTACCGTTGTCGTCGAAAAGCATTTGGGTTTCGACGCTTTCAAACTCCACCGCGCCGCGTTTGAAGCGTTTTTTCTGAAGGATTTTGAAGAGTTTGTAGAGGGTGTCGATTTGGGTTTTGAACGGATGCCCGATGCCGCCTGAAAGCCATTTCCAAACTTGGTTGTAGGTCAGGCGGGCATGAGAGCGCATCACGGCGGGGTAGAAGCGGTATTCTTTGATATTGCCCGCGTAAGTGATAACCATATCGCACACCACACACAAACGCTCGACATTAGGATTGAGCGAGCAGATACCGTTGGACAGGTTTTCCGGCAACATGGGAATCACGCGGCGCGGGAAGTAAACACTGGTGCTGCGTTCCTGAGCGTCCGTGTCGATAGCGTCATCGGGGCGGACATAATGGCTGACATCGGCAATCGCCACGACCAGACGGTAATTGCGTCCGATTTTTTCGGCAAACACCGCATCGTCAAAATCTCGAGCCGTTTCGCCGTCAATCGTTACCAAAGGCAGGTCGCGCAAATCGACGCGGCCTTTCAAATCGCTTTTGCGTACATGGTCGGGAATTTTTTTCGCGGCTTTGGCACACGCTTCACTGAATTGGTGCGGCAAATGATGCTTGCGCACGGCAATTTCAATCTCCATGCCGCTGTCGGCATAATCGCCCAAAACTTCGATGATTTTTGCCACTGCCGGCCGGTTTTGCTCAGGATAAACCTCAATTTCGCCGACGATGACCTGACCGGATTCAGGTTTGAAACGCGCCACGCCGTCCGGTTCCAATACGATGCTTTGGTTCAGACGCTTGTCTTCCGGCTCCAAAATCGCCACGCCCCTATCCATATAGAAACGGCCGACAACTTTGCTTTGCGCGCGTTCGACAATATCCAGAACCGTCCCTTCGCACCGCCCCCTGCGATCTATGCCGACAGGGCGGACGGTAACAATGTCGCCGTGCATGACACCACGCATCTGGCGTTCGTATAAAACGAAATCTCCTTCGCCCGTCGGCATGAGCGGTACGGCGAAGCCGAAACCGTCCTTATGCGCCTCGACGCGGCATTTGACCAAATCCAATTTGTCCGCCGCGCAAACCGCGCCCCGGCGGTTGATTAAAACCTGACCGTCCCGCACCATCGCTTTCAGACGGCGTTCAAAAAAGACATACTCGTCTTCCGTAATCGAAAGCTCGCGTGCAAGCGATTCAATTTTTGAAGGTACACCTTTGCGCTCCAACAATTCAATTATCCATTCCCGACTGGGCAAAGGATGTTCATAACGCTGTTTCTCCCGACCCAAAAACGGATCTTTTTCCCGTAAATTTAAATATTTAATATTTTTGTTTATTTTGACCGTTGACATTCTTTTTATGACCTATATAATAGCGACTTCTTTGCGGAAGGACACTGTACCGCAAAACAGTAAATAAAGCAAAGCCCAGGTGGCGGAATTGGTAGACGCGCTAGCTTCAGGTGCTAGTATCCTCACGGGTGTGGAAGTTCGAGTCTTCTCCTGGGCACCAATCATACTTTGCTTTATTTGGATATTTATATTGCCCAGGTGGCGGAATTGGTAGACGCGCCAGCTTCAGGTGCTGGTATCCTCACGGGTGTGGAAGTTCGAGTCTTCTCTTGGGCACCAAATAATAAATTATCCCGATTGGGATAATTTCCGCCATTAGAGAGGTGGATGAGTGGTTTAAGTCGCACGCCTGGAAAGCGTGTATACGTGAATAGCGTATCGAGGGTTCGAATCCCTTCCTCTCTGCCAGATACAAATCCCAAACTTTTACAGTTTGGGATTTTTTGTTACTTACGCATTGATTTTATTGCATAAAATCAGCTACAACCCATTACCTTACGTTACCATTGATTACTATCCGTTACCGTTTTTTTATGGTATGTTTTATGGTACGTTTTAACCACTTTCCCCCGTACCACAAAAATGCCAAAAATAATAACCCCACTAACTGCCGCCCAAGTAAAAAACGCCAAACCCAAAGACAGGCTGTACAAGCTGGCAGATGGCGGCGGGCTGGCGTTATGGGTTAAGCCTAATGGATCCAAAGTGTGGCGGTTTTCTTTCAACGGCGAAAACGGTAAACCGCAAACGCTGACATTGGGCGCATATCCCCTATTCAGCCTCGTGCAGGCGCGGGAATGGCGGGACGAACAGAAGCGGAAGCTCGCGTTGGGGCAAAATATCAAACGCGTAAAAGTACGGACGGCATACACCTTGGAGAAAATCGCCCGTGAATGGCACGAGAAATGGCGCAAGGATATGGCTGAAAAATATACAGTCCAAGTTATGCGCAATTTTGAGCGGTATATTTTCCCCGTTATTGGAAACCGCGATATAAGACAAATCAAGACGATAGATGTTGTCGAATGCTTGCGCATTATGGAGCGGCGGGGCATTGCCGACAGTTTGCGGAAAACTAAAAACAGCCTGAATCTGGTCTTTTCCTATGCCGTGGGCAGCGGGCTGATTGAGTACAACCCTGTTTTACAAATCGGAAAACAGGTGTTTGAAAAACCAAAAAACCGGCATATGGCAGCCCTACCCCCTTCAGAGCTTCCACTCCTGATAGATTTTTTAGAGCAGCGCAACGGGTTTGCCAATCCGACCAACCGCCTGAAAATCACGCCGACGACACGGCTTGCTATCTATTGGCTGCTGCTGACTATGACGCGCGTACAAGAAACCGCACTGGCACGATGGGACGAAATAGATGAGAAATCGGGTCAGTGGATTATACCGGCGGAACGGAAAAAAGAACGCAGAGAGCATATCGTCCCCCTATCCACTGCTATGAAACAGATATTGCAGCAGGCGCGGGAACTGAACGTGAACGGCGTATATCTGTTTGAAAGCTACAACTACCGAAGCCACATCAACAAGGAAGCTCCGCGTATGGCAATGCAGCGTGCAGGCTTGAAAACGACCGCCCACGGCTTGAGAAGCCTTGCCAGAACGTATTTGCGCGAAGAATTGAACATCGACAACGACGTTGCCGAGAAACTGCTTGCACACTCGCTTGGCACAAAAACGCAAACCGCCTACAACCGTTCCGAACTGCTGAAAGAGCGTGGAGAAGCATTAGAAAAATGGGGAAATGTCATTTTAACGATGATGGGCAATTCGCAACAAGAGTAACGCCGGATGTGTGAAATTTTTAAAAATCAAGGATTACCTATGGTTGATGAAAAACTGGCCGAATACCGCAAACGGGCGGCAGCCAAGCGGACGATAAAAAATGTCTCTTTTAACAACGAAGCCGAGAAAGATTTACTTGAGTTTGCAAATAAAGTTGATTTTTCCCAATGGGTTAAAGAACAAATACGAAAAGAGTTTAAAAATCGGCTCAAGTAACATAAATGCCGTCTGAACAGGGTTTCAGACGGCATTTTTCTTTGATTTTATTGGAGGAAAGGCTTGACTTTTTTCGTAACAACGAAATATAATACAACCATTCAGAAAGCACTTAGCCCCGAGAGGCGGCAACCAAATCGGGGCAAGTTAAGTCTGAATGGAAAGGAGCAGCAAAATGAATTGGAAACTGTTTATATTGCTGATAATTTTTCTGATTGCAAACTGTTCGGGGATGTAATTAGAAAATAGCTTTTAAACAAAGGGGTGGCAGATCACCGCGCCCCTTCCAATTCAAACCTGCTGCCATTTTAACGCAATCCGATAAAAAATCAAGGAGCATACCTATGGAAGAAGACAAAATAGCCGAATCAAAAAAGAGATACGAAAAGGAAAAGCGGGCGCATCGCGGCGTTTCATTTAACCGCGATACCGAACAAGAGTTATTGGATTTTGTAGATAAAGTTAACTTTTCCCAATGGGTTAAAGAGAAAATCCGCGAAGAGATGCAAAAATAGCCCGACCGCCGCCAAGCCGCAAACTTGGCGGTTTTTTGTTGCCGCTTTACACGAAGGCGGTTTTTTTGTATAGTTTGGTTCACGAGGTGTCGTAACCTCTTCTACAACGGCAATCACTCCGTCAATGTGATTTTTTCATGTCTAAAGTTTCCTTGTTTGGTTGTTTGTTTCGATAGCACAACCGAAGTTTACTTTTGACCGCGAGGGCTGCGAATACAATACCTGTTCAACAGGGAATAAGCACAGCCTGTTTGTAGAAGGCTTACGAACCTCGCGGTCGCCCGTTTGGGCTAATTCTCTTGACACATTTCCATAACTCTATATAATATTTCCCACGGTGCTTGAAAACACCTGACAAACAGCGTATATCCAACACGATAGAGTGGAATTTTTTACGTCTATACGTATCAAATCGATTTACTCCTATGTGGGGGTGCGCCTACCCGTAAGGCTGGCGGCACGTCTGTTTGCGTGTTTTCAACACCCCTGCGCCCGCGCTTGAAATCGCGGTTTTAAATCTCTCAAACAGGAGTAAATCATGTCTATCCAAACTTTCTCTTTCAACCAATTTTCTGTTTCTTTCCAAGAAAACGGCTATCTGAACGCCACTGCGATTGCCGAACAATATGACAAACGTGTCGGCAACTATCTCCGCAACGAACGCACACAGGAATATATTACTGCTTTGACCAAAAGGCTGTTTAATCCCGAAACGCGAAATCGCGCAACGGCAGAAAATCAGTTAGTTATCATCAAAAAAGGCGGGAACGACAAAAAATCACAAGGTACATGGCTGCATCCCAAACTTGCCGTAGATTTCGCCCGTTGGCTTAATCCGAAATTCGCGGTTTGGTGCGACGAGCAGATTGAAATTTTACTTAACGGCAAAATTTCAGACGGCATAAAAACAGTTACCCCCAAACCCACCCGCGCCCTTCCCAACGGTTTGACCGGCGAACAAATCGAAGCCGTCAAAAAACTGCACAACGCCCTGACCAAATCCGCACCCAAAGAAGCGCAGGCGCGTATCGCCATCACCCTTTGGTCTGCCGTCAAAAGCAAGTTCGGATGCAGCTACAAAGAAGTACCAGCCGAACAGTTCCCCGAAGTTTTAAGCGTGATGAGCCGCGTGGCGGTTGAAAACGGCGTGCTGTACGGCGAAGTCCTCGACCGCGAACCGTTACCCGCGCCGCAACCTGCCCTGCCCATCAGCGGCAACTCTTTAGCCGACATTGCCGCTATGCTTTATTACGGCACATGGATGATTGAATTGGGCAAAGACATCTCTGCGCCGCTGAAGCAGCTCGGCTGCAAACAGGCGGTAACGATGTGGACCGGTCTGGGCGGAAACGCGCAGCCGCCTCAAAGCCGCTGCAAACGCCCTCGAAGCCTTAAGCGCACACGCCGACGCGGAACACGCGGAAAAAATCCGCCCGATACTGCCCGAAATCCGCAACCTGTCGGCGGTTTGACGCTCGGGTAACAACAATGCCGTCTGAAATTCAGACGGCTTTTCAGGATTATCTGCATACAGAATCTTGAAAATAGTCAAGCAATGCCGTATATTCCGACGCAAGGATTTATTTTCAACATCAGCTTAAGGGGATGACAATGGGACATATTTATTCGGAAAGCCGTGATTTCCGCCTTTCAGACGGCTGGGACGGCAATGACTGACAACCTAATACAGATAGCAACGCCGATATTGACTGTTATCGGCGTTTTTGTTGCCGCTTACGGCATCATGAGGAATACGGAAAACGCCAAAAAGCGCGCCACCATCGACATGATTATGGCCGAACGTAACAATGCCGCCCTTCAAGAAGCCATAACCATAGTAAACGGGCTGGCAAAAACAGACGGATGCATACTCGCCACCTATACATCAGATACCCCGGACAAGAAGAAAGACCGTGAAGCCATACTGACAGTTTTAAACCAGCGCGAATTTGTCTGTGCGGGCGTATTGGGCGGAGCACTGCACGAGAAAATGTATAAAGATTTCGAATACTCCATGCTGTTACGTGACTGGGACAACCTAAGCAGCTTCATTTTTGAAATACGCCGTATCAGGAGTGCACCGACGGCCTTTCAAGAATTTGAAGCCGTAGCCCGGAAATGGAAGAAAAAGCCTCTGAAAACCAAATAGTTTAACAGCTTAACATCCGCCGAAACAATGCCGTCTGAAGTTCAGACGGCATTGCTGTTCGTCAGTTGTTGCAAAAAATGCAACCGCTGCCCCTTTGTGCAAACAAAACGGAAAAAATTTATCACGCCGAGCCCGATATATAAAAAATCGGGGGAAATTTTGACACTTCCCCCGATGCAACCGTCAACTTTCGGTTGACAATTCAATCCGCGCCCAACGCCCGTACCAACGCGCCGTGCCGCGCCTTGCAGTCCTTGTACATTCCGACCACCGTCAGCGACCACGGCAGCACGTCCGCGCCCGCGTTCCCCTCAAGGTGCGGCAGTTTCGGGCAGGGCTGCACCAAATCGGCGGGCGGCTTAATCATCGTCAATGGCGGCATTGAGTTCGCGCACGCCGTCAGCATCGAGACAGACATTGCGGTAAACAGGATTTTCAATGATTTTAAGCGTTTGCACATAGCGCACCCTTTCCTTTTCCTCACGCGCCGCCTTTTGCGCCTGATACGCGGCGGACGATTTGCGGGCGTGTTCGGCGTGTTCGAGCGCGGCGGCTTTCAAACGTTCCGAAACCTCCAGCACCGCCGCACCGTATCCGCGCCGGTATTGCGCCGCCCTGTCCTGCCGCCAAGAAACGGCGAAGAACGCGATTGCGGACAAAATAAGCAGCGGCTTCCAATTTTTCAGCAAAAACCCGAGCATTTATGCCTCACTTGCGCCCTGTTTTGCCGTTGCCGCAACGTCTGTCAGACGGTAGCGTTCTTCGGCGGGGAATGACGGCACGGCTTTTCCGTCAATCAGTTTTGACGGCCAATAATAGCCGTCAATGTCCGCAGGGTTGAACGGCACGATGGAAACCGTATTGCCCTGATTGCCGCCCAGTCCCAAGATTCTGCCTTTCGCATCCCTGCCCACGACAAAGAAAACGTGTCCGCCGCCCTGACGCGATTTGACGGCAAGGCAGCCGTATGCAGGTGCTTTGAGTTTCGTCAGCCCGGATGTTGCCCACGCTTTGGCGCGATACCAGTCTTTGATGACCGCGCGTCCCGCTTTGCCAAGACAGTGTCCGACAAACAGCCCGCACCACGGCGTTTCGTCTTCAAAATACCAAGACTTTGCCGCGCCGGGAAAGCTGCCCATTTCTTTGAGCCACTGCACAATCGTCGGATTGTGTTTCGCGCCGACGATTTCTTTCAAGCCGATGTGTTTTCTTGCCTCGGCTATCCACGGTAATTCCGTCATTTTTAATCCTTTCTGTAAAAGACGGGCTGTAAACTTTCGGTTTACACCTCAAGCCTTTCAAAGTATTACCAATCTTTCGCGTCCAGATGGCGCAGCCGCCATGTCTGCGCCATAAAGTAGGCTGCGATGCTTACGTTTAAAAGAACATCGGGCGGGGTGCGTATCTGCCCCGACAGGTTGGATGCGGCTTCGCCGATGGATGCGGCCAGCAGCATGGCGTGTATCCATAACTCGGGCTGCTTTATCTTCCATTGCTGCACGCTCAGGCGGCAACCGCAATGGGCGATAATCGCCAACGATGCAAGTATGTTGATACTGCTCATAAACATAGATTCATCCCCCCGTTTTCTTCTTGACCCACGACAGCGCGTAATCGCGCAGCAGCGGCATCAGCCACGGCCAGCAGCCGCCGATGGCGACGGGCAACAGCGGGCGCAGCAGTTCCTCGCCGCCGTCCGACAGACCGATGTGTTTCGCCGCCCAGCCCATCAACAGGGGGGTAAGCGCCCCCGCCAACAGCATAGACAGCATAATGGAAAAAAAGCCCGCGCGACGGGTGGATGCGGGGCGCAAACCCTGCACCACGGCACCCGTCAGGCCGCCCAATATCAGCGCGTCCAGCGGCAGGCCGAACAGCGTACCGGCGATGCCGATCACACCGATATTGACCAAGTAGCCGCCGGCGGCGGCAGATGTCTCAAACGGCATAGTTTCCTCCGTAAAAAATTACATTTTGCCCGCGCTCTTTGCCGACGCGACGGCGGCGAGGTCGTTGGGCGAAAACCGCCAGCCGTCGGGGATGCCCATTACCGCCGCGCAAAACTCGGAGCAGAACCATTTGTTTTCACTTTGGCGGATTTTCAAAACCGTGCCGATTGCGCCCGTCCAGTCGTATTTCTTGCCCTGTGCCGCCTGCCAAACGCGGTCGAGGTCGTCGGGCGTTGCGTCGTGCAGCGGTATCAAATCCCACTTTTCAGACGGCAAATCCATTTTTTTGACGCGCACGCCGCCGTCGCGGATGGAGGACGAATAGCAAAGGTAGCCGCCGTTTGCGCACGGGTCGGCGATTTCGCAATGGGAATAGATGCCGCGCGTGATTTTGCGCGTTATCCAGTCGCCGAATCGGGCTTTAATCGAGGCAATGCCCCAACCCTCACGGTTGCCCTTGTACAGGGCGAGGTACAGCGTTTTTTGCGTCATACTTCCTCCCGATAGTTTTCCGTCCAGCCGTCCGAATAGTCGTAATGTTCGGGGTCGTCCGACTGTTCCATTAAAACGCGGTGGCGTTCGGCGTTGGCGAAGTCCTGCTGTTCGTCGGCCAGCAGCTTGAGGCTTAATTCGTCCAAGAGGGCGCGCGTCAAATTGACGAATCCGCCGTCCATCGTCTTCCACATCAAATCGGGCGGCAGTTGGGGGAGCGTGCGCATAAAGGTGTATTGCTGCCGCGCTTCGTCGGTGTTGTGAAACCACTTATCAACCGATTCTACATATACGCCGCCCCGGAGGTTTTCGTGGCGTTTCTGTTTGATTTTTTCCCATACGGCGGCGACGGCGGCGGCTTTTTTGCGCGCGGCGGCATCTTTGCCGATTTTCCATTTTTTGCCGTCC
>NZ_JBLRPR010000009.1:0-78756 GCF_047915665.1 Neisseria sp. LACPHL-SPEC-2024-00856 | reverse complement strand
TTTTGCTGTTCATATTTCTAGTGAGTATTATTTATCATATGAGTATTATTTATCATATGTCCTTTGGAGTCAACTTCTGCTGTTTTTCCCTGACTCATTTTTAACTCAATGTCATCTTTAGATATAAAAGTTCTTCCATCTTTGACATTGTTGGGGTCATATGAATGACAGAAGCCACCATCATTTCTTCTCTTATTCATCTGACTCTTATTCAGTTGATTGTGATACAAAGAAGACCCCTCCATATCTCGAGCTGCAAATTGTCTCCGGCTTCTTTTCCCTATCTTGGTTTAATCCGCCTGACCGCCTTTTTTCATGCTGTCGAGCCTTCCGATTATATCGGCAAGGTTGCGTCTGCCTTCTTCCTTGCTGACAATCGGCTCGCCGCCTTTGCGGCCTAGGATTTTCAAATCTTCCTGCGGCATTTCGTCTATGAAGCGGCTGGGTTCGGGGAATTGCCATATGCCTTGTTTTTTGCGTTTGACGCAGTGGGTCAGTGTGAGCCGGCGTTTGGCGCGGGTGATGCCGACGTACATCAGGCGGCGTTCTTCTTCGACGTTGCCTTCTTCGATGCTGTCGTTGTGCGGCAAAACACCTTCTTCGCAACCGACAAGGAAAACATACGGATACTCCAAACCTTTGGCGGCGTGTAGCGTGGATAGCGAGACGGCATCGGTTTCTTCTTCGTCTTTTCCTTCCAAAAGCGTCATCAAGGCGACGGTTTGGGCGAGTTCGATGATGTTTTTGCCGTCTTCCCCGCCTTTTCGTGCAAACCATGATACCAAATCGCCGATGTTGCGCCATTTGATTTCGCCAGCTTTGCCTTCTTCACTGGCAAGCAGGTGGTTTTCATAGTCGATTTCTTCGAGCAGGCTGTTGATGAACTCGCCTGCTTCGCCTGTTTCGGCTTTGGCGCGGTAGCTGCCGAACATATCCATAAAGGCTTGCAGGTGTTGGCGGTTGGTATTGTTCAGCGTGGCAAGGGCTTCTTCGTTTTGCGCGGCTTCATACAGGCTGCATTCGTGTTCGTGCGCGTAAGTGTTGAGCTTGCCCAGCGTTACATCGCCGATGCCGCGTTTGGGCGTGGTAACGGCACGCAGAAAGGCGGGATCGTCGTTGGGGTTGGCAAGCAGCCGCACATAAGACAACACGTCTTTGATTTCGGCTTTGTCGAAAAAGCTTTGTCCGCCGGAGAGACGGTAGGGGATGCGCGCGCCGCGTAATGCTTCCTCGAAAATCCGTGCCTGATGTTTTCCGCGGTATAACACGGCGAAATCGGCATATTGGGTTTTGTCGCCGCCGATGAGTTTTTGTTTGACGATTTGGCTGACGACCCAGTCGGCTTCGTGCTGCTCGTTTTGGCAGGCAACGACTTTGACGGGCTCGCCTTCGCCCAATTGCGACCAAAGTTTTTTGGTAAACAGCTTGGGGTTGTTTTCGATGACTTTGTTGGCGATTTTGAGAATCCGCGCGGTGGAGCGGTAGTTTTGCTCCAGTTTGATGACCTTCATCTGCGGATAGTTTTCCTGCATTTTACGCAGGTTTTCCATGTTCGCACCGCGCCATGCGTAGATGGACTGGTCGTCGTCGCCGACGGCGGTAAACATACCTTCCGCGCCGGTCAGAAGTTTCATCAACGTAAATTGGCAGGTATTCGTATCTTGGCATTCGTCAACCAGCAGATAACGCAGCCGCCGCTGCCATTTGTTGCGCACTTCGCTATTTTGCTGTAACAGTACGGCGGGCAGGCGGATTAAGTCGTCGAAGTCCACTGCCTGATAGCTTTGTAAGGTTTCCTGATAGCTCGCATACACGCGTGCGGTTTGTTGTTCCCAAATGTTCGATGCCGTCTGAACGACATCTTCAGGCGTTTTTAAATCGTTTTTCCACAAGGAAATCTGATGCTGCGCTTTGAATAAGGCTTCTTTTCCCGTGCCGCCCAAAAGTTCGCCGATGATTTTCGCGCTGTCAGTGGAATCGAGGATGGAGAAGTTTTTTTTGTAACCGATATGGTTTGCCTCTTCGCGCAGAATCTTCATGCCCAAAGAGTGGAACGTGCAAATCGTCAGCCCGCGCGTTTGCGACTTGGGCAGCATTTTGGCGACGCGCTCCTGCATTTCCGCAGCGGCTTTGTTGGTAAAGGTAATTGCGGCGACGGTATGCGGCAGATAGCCGACATTGACAATCAAGTGCTTGATTTTTTGAGTAATCACGCCGGTTTTGCCGCTGCCTGCGCCGGCAAGGACGAGCAGGGGGCCGCCGAGGTAACGGACGGCTTCGAGCTGTTGGGGATTGAGTTTCATCATGTCTTGATGCCGTCTGAAATCAGTCTGCGCCGCTTTCGAGGCAGTCGAGTGCCGCACGGAGGGCGGATACGCCGATTTGCCCCGGCGCGGAGTTTTGCGTTCCCGAACCGAATGTGATGCTTGAGCCGAACACCTGTCCGGTAAGGCGGCTGACCGCCCCCTTTTGCCCCATCGACATCGTAACAATCGGTTTGGCGGCAAGCTGTTTCGCTTTGAGTGTGGCGGAAAGCAAAGTCAGCACATCTTCCGCGCTTTGCGGCATCACCGCGATTTTGCAGATGTCCGCGCCGCAGTCCTCCATCTGTTTCAGACGGCATACGATTTCTTCTTGCGGCGGCGTGCGGTGAAACTCATGATTGCAGAGCAGGGCGGCGATGCCGTTTTTTTGAGCATCCGCCACGGCGCGCCGGACGGCGGTTTCGCCGGCAAACAGCTCGATGTCGATGATGTCGGGCAGGCGGCTTTCGATCAGCGCGTCGAGCAGTTCAAAATAATAACCGTCCGAACACGGGAACGCGCCGCCTTCGCCATGCCGTCTGAACGTAAACAGCAGCGGCTTGTCGGGCAGCGCGTCGCGGACGGTCTGCGTGTGGCGCAATACTTCGCCGATGCTGCCCGCGCATTCCAAAAAGTCGGCGCGGAACTCGACGATGTCGAAGGGCAGGTTTTTGATTTGGTCAAGTACGGCGGAAAGTTCGGCGGCATCGCGGGCGACAAGCGGCACGGCGATTTTGGTGCGTCCGCTTCCGATAACGGTATTTTTGACGGTCAGGCTGGTGTGCATGGCGGTTGTTGCGGCTGAAGGGAACGGTAAAGACGCAATTATAGCAAAGGCACAGGCAATGTTTCAGACGGCATTTCTGTGCGGCCGGCTTGATATGAATCAAGCAGCATCCGCATATCGGAATGCAGACTTGGCACAAGCCCTGTCTTTTCTAGTCAGTCCGCAGTTCTTGCAGTATGATTGCACGACACGCCCTACACGGCATTTGCAGGATACGGCGGCAGACCGCCGGTCGGAAACTTCAGAATCGGAGCAGGCATCATGTTGACCCCCACGCAGCAAGTCGGTTTGATTTTACAGCACCTCAAAACGCGCATCTTGGACATCTACACGCCTGAACAGCGCGCCGGCATCGAAAAATCGGAAGACTGGCAGCAGTTTTCGCGCCGCATGGATACGCATTTCCACAAATTGATGAACGAACTCGACAGCGTGTACGGCAACAACGAAGCCCTGCTGCCTATGCTGGAAATGCTGCTGGCGCAGGTATGGCAGAGCTATTCCCAACGCAGCGCGTCCCTGAAAAACATTGACATCGAACGCGAAAACAACCCCGATTGGATTTTGTCCAACAAACAAGTTGGCGGCGTGTGCTACGTTGATTTGTTTGCCGGCGATTTGAAGGGATTGAAAGATAAAATTCCTTATTTTCAAGAGCTTGGTTTGACTTATCTGCACCTGATGCCGCTGTTTAAATGCCCTGAAGGCAAAAGCGACGGCGGCTATGCGGTCAGCAGCTACCGCGATGTCAATCCGGCACTGGGCACAATAGACGACTTGCGCGAAGTCATTGCCGCGCTGCACGAAGCCGGTATTTCCGCCGTTGTCGATTTCATCTTCAACCACACCTCCAACGAACACGAATGGGCGCAACGCTGCGCCGCCGGCGACCCGCTTTTCGACAATTTCTACTATATTTTCCCCGACCGCCGGATGCCCGACCAATACGACCGCACCCTGCGCGAAATCTTCCCTGACCAGCACCCGGGCGGCTTCTCGCAACTGGAAGACGGACGCTGGGTGTGGACGACGTTCAATTCCTTCCAATGGGACTTGAATTACAGCAACCCGTGGGTATTCCGCGCAATGGCGGGTGAAATGCTGTTCCTTGCCAACTTGGGCGTTGATATCTTGCGTATGGATGCGGTTGCCTTTATTTGGAAACAAATGGGGACAAGCTGCGAAAACCTGCCGCAGGCGCACGCCCTCATCCGCGCGTTCAATGCCGTTATGCGTATTGCCGCGCCCGCCGTGTTCTTCCAATCCGAAGCCATCGTTCACCCCGACCAAGTCGTCCAATACATCGGGCAGGAAGAATGCCAAATCGGCTACAACCCCCTGCAAATGGCATTGTTGTGGAACACGCTTGCCACGCGCGAAGTCAACCTGCTCCATCAGGCGCTGACCTACCGCCACAACCTGCCCGAGCATACCGCCTGGGTCAACTACGTCCGCAGCCACGACGACATCGGCTGGACTTTTGCCGACGAAGACGCGGCATATCTGGGCATAAGCGGTTACGACCACCGCCAATTCCTCAACCGCTTCTTCGTCAACCGTTTCGACGGCAGCTTCGCGCGCGGCGTACCCTTCCAATACAACCCCAACACGGGCGACTGCCGCGTCAGCGGTACGTCCGCCGCATTGGCAGGCTTGGCTCAAAATGACCCCCACGCCGTCAGCCGCATCAAACTTTTGTACAGCATCGCATTGAGTACCGGCGGGCTGCCCCTGATTTACCTCGGCGACGAAGTCGGCACGCCCAACGACGACGGCTGGGTGCAAGACAGCAACAAAAGCGACGACAGCCGTTGGGCGCACCGTCCGCGCTACAACGAAGCCCTGTACGCGCAACGCAACGATCCGTCGACCGCAGCCGGGCAAATCTATCAGGGCTTGCGCCATATGATTGCTGTCCGCAAAAGCAATCCGCGCTTCGACGGCGGCAGGCTGGTTACTTTCAACACCAACAACAAACACATCATCGGCTACATCCGCAACAACGCGCTTTTGGCATTCGGTAACTTCAGCGAATATCCGCAAACCGTTACCGCGCATACCCTGCAAGCCATGCCCTTCAAGGCGCACGACCTCATCGGCGGCAAAACTGTCAGCCTGAATCAGGATTTGACGCTTCAGCCCTATCAGGTCATGTGGCTCGAAATCGCCTGACGCACGCTTCCCGAATGCCGTCTGAACCGTTTCAGACGGCATTTGTGCCGAAGCGGACGGTAGTCCCCAAAAGGGAAACATGCGATAATAGCCGCCCATCACATCCCGCGCCGCAGCCCGTGTTGCGCCGCATCCCACATACCGCATTTGTTCCGGAGTAACCCCAATGTCAGACGACAAAAGCAAAGCCCTTGCCGCCGCACTGGCGCAAATCGAAAAAAGTTTCGGCAAAGGCGCCATCATGAAAATGGACGGCAGCCAGCAGGAAGAAAACCTCGAAGTCATTTCCACCGGATCGCTCGGATTAGACCTCGCCCTCGGAGTCGGCGGTCTGCCGCGCGGGCGCATCGTCGAAATCTTCGGCCCCGAATCCTCCGGCAAAACCACCCTCTGCCTCGAAGCCGTCGCCCAATGCCAGAAAAACGGCGGCGTGTGCGCCTTTGTCGATGCCGAACACGCCTTTGATCCCGTTTACGCCCGCAAACTCGGCGTAAAAGTCGAAGAGCTTTACCTGTCCCAGCCCGATACTGGCGAACAGGCTTTGGAAATCTGCGACACACTCGTCCGTTCGGGCGGCATAGATATGGTAGTCGTCGATTCCGTCGCCGCACTCGTCCCTAAAGCCGAAATCGAAGGCGATATGGGCGACAGCCACGTCGGACTGCAGGCGCGCCTGATGAGCCAGGCTTTGCGCAAACTGACCGGACACATCAAAAAAACCAATACGCTGGTTGTGTTCATCAACCAAATCCGGATGAAGATCGGCGTAATGTTCGGCAGCCCTGAGACCACCACCGGCGGCAACGCGCTGAAATTCTATTCTTCCGTCCGCCTCGACATCCGCCGCACCGGATCCATCAAAAAAGGCGAAGAAGTATTGGGCAACGAAACCCGCGTCAAAGTCATCAAAAACAAAGTCGCCCCCCCGTTCCGTCAGGCAGAGTTTGACATCCTCTACGGAGAAGGCATCAGTTGGGAAGGCGAATTGATCGACATCGGCGTAAAAAACGACATCATCAACAAATCCGGCGCGTGGTACAGCTACAACGGCGCGAAAATCGGTCAGGGCAAAGACAACGTCCGCGTCTGGCTGAAGGAAAATCCCGAAGTCGCCAATGAAATCGACGCAAAAATCCGCGCCCTCAACGGCGTAGAAATGCACATCACCGAAGGGACGCAGGACGAAACCGACGGCGAACGCCCCGAAGAATAAGGTTTGAAATCAAGAAAAAACGGCACTTCCGCCAAAGAGTGCCGTTTTTCTTGATACGTCATGCCGTCTGAAACCGTTTTGTCGGGGTTCGGACGGCATTTTCCGTTTCGAGTATGGGTTCGGACAGCCGCCTAAGTTTTCTTACCGCTTCGTGTTGCCAGCCAGCAGACGGACGAGCCGAAGCAGACCATAACTGCGCCCTGCCAAAATTCGACGGGCAGTGGTGTATGTAGCAGCATGGATGAAATCATGGCGGAGAAAATCGGGATGAAATAGGATGCGCCTGCCAGGACGGTCATGTTGCCGCTCGAGATGCCGATGTTCCAAACGGCGTAACCCAAACCCAGACAGGATGCGGCGGAGACGGTATAGAGCAGGGAGGCAGTGTCGAAATTCAGGCTGTCGATGCCGTCTGAAAAATATTTTGCCCACAGGATGCAGGATACGAGCAGGAAGAAGAAGCCGACGGCATTGCCCTGTACTTTGGCGCGTGCGGTCAGCGTACAGTATGCCGCCCAGAACAGCGCGTCCGAAAGCGCCATGATGTAGCTTGTCGGATTGGTGCGTATGTTGGCTATCATTCCAGAGACGGAAAATCCACCTTCTCCGCCCAATACGACTGCGATACCGGCGAAAGACAGGATAAAGCCTAAGGCAATCCACCATTTCGCCGGCTGCCTGTTGAACAGGACGGCGCCGATAATGGTAAAGGTCGGCCACAAATAATTGACCATGCCGACCTCGACGGTTTGGCGGGCGTTTTGGGCGAAACCGACGGACAGCGACAGGCACAGTTCGCACCCGACGAAGAAAAGGCTGGCCCAAAACAGGTAGCTCTTGCTGAAGCGGCTCAGATTCGGTTTGCCGAAAATCATCAAAATCAACACGGTTGCCAGACTGTACATTATCGCTGCACCGCCGACCGCGCCCATATGCAGGCTGACGGTGCGGATGAGTCCGATGACCGAACTCCAAAAGGCGACGGCAAGCAGCCCGACGGCGGTCGCCTGTTTGGGTGTGAGGTTTTGTTGGAATCTGGAAAGCATGGTGCTTAAAGGAAAATTTTGTTTAATATACCGACAGTATCCGCACGCGTATTCTCTGTCAAACGGAAAATGCCGTCTGAACAAGGTTTCAGACGGCATTTATATTTTTGCAGCGTCAGTCGGATCAGCGGAAGAAGTCGCCCATGCCTGCAGGCAGCCCTTGGGTGAAAGCGCCCATGGTTTTGCCGGTGGTTTCTTCAGCTTTGTTGGAGGCGGCATTGAACGCGGCAAGGACGAGGTCTTCGAGCATTTCTTTGTCGTCTGCGGCTTCCTGAATCAGCTCGGGGCTGATGTCGATTTTGCGGACGACATGGGAACAGGTCATCACGACTTTAACCAAGCCGTTGCCTGCTTCGCCTTCGATTTCGGTTTCGGCAAGTTTGGCTTGCGCTTTTTTCATATTTTCCTGCATTTGCTGCGCCTGTTTCATCAGGCCGCCTAATCCGGCTTTTCCGAACATAGGTAAAACTCCTGTCTGTTTTGATTGAATAAGGGAAACGGCAATGCCGTCCGAAGGGTTCGGGCGGCATTATATCTGTTTATGGCCGGTTTGCCGCCAATTCCAGTGATTCGGGCTGCCATTGCGCGCCGAATGCTTGGAGGATTTTTTGTGCGACGGGGTCGGCTTCGAGCAATGCTTGTGCTTTTTGCCTGTCTTCGGCTTGGACGCGCTTGTCCTGCATCGCGGGGGTTTCCCGGCCGGCTTCGTCGTGCCAGTCTTGGGTTTGCAGGGTGAGTTGCAGCCCGTAGGCTTGGGCAAGGGTGTTGCGGATTTTGTCGAGACGTTTTTTGTCGGCGGTGGCGCGGGCTTCGGCGGTCATCGCCAAAACCATCAGGCCGGTGTCGGGATGGTATTCCGTCCACGCGGAGTGTTGCGCCGGCATTTGCGCCGCGCCGAGTTTGCGGGCGAAATGCCGGACGATGGCTGCCCAGTTTTCGGTGGAAAATTCGGGCGGCGGGGCGGACGGCGTGTTGTTTCCGCCGATGCCGCCTGCTTCTGCTTCTTCGTCCGCGCCTCCGCCTGCGGTATCGGCAGGGGCGGCATGTTCCCAATCGGACGGCGGGATTTCTGCGCCGTCTTCTACGGGGCAGTCATTATCCGGAATGCCGTAACCGTAGAAAGGTTTTGCAGGGGCTTCGTGTGCAAATGCTTCCGTTTCAACGGCTTCATCATTCGGTGTTGCCTGAATGGGGTTTTCAGACGGCGTTTCGGACAAGGGGGCATCGGTTTCGCTGTCGGCTGCCTTGTTCTTGGAAACTTGGTTTTCGGGCGGCGTTCCGGCTTCGG
Source organism: Neisseria sp. LACPHL-SPEC-2024-00856 (assembly GCF_047915665.1). Classification (NCBI taxonomy): domain Bacteria; kingdom Pseudomonadati; phylum Pseudomonadota; class Betaproteobacteria; order Neisseriales; family Neisseriaceae; genus Neisseria; species Neisseria sp. LACPHL-SPEC-2024-00856. The sequence goes on along the minus strand of NZ_JBLRPR010000009.1, from coordinate 69,947 downwards.
ATGCCGTCTGAATGCTTTTTGCCGATGCTTGCGCCGTGCAGGCTGCGGTTTGGGCTTCGTCCGGCGCGTCTTCCCAAGGCGGAACATCGTTGTTTTCTTGATTGGTAACGGGTTCGGCGGTTTTGCCTTCAGACGGCATTGCCGCTGCGGATGCCGTCTGAACGGGCGTTTGGGTGGTTTCCGTTTCAGGGCGCGGTTGGGGCTTTTTTGCGGCGGTTTCCTTTTCGGCGGTTTGTGCCGATGGGGATTGAAGTTCGGTATTTTCAATCACGGCGTTTGCATCACACGAAGCTGCCGCCAAGGGCGCAAATGCCAGCATACGCAGCAGGGTCATCATAAAGCCGGCGTATTCGTCGGGGGCGAGGCCCAGGTCGCGTTTGCCGTGGACGGCGATTTGGTAGTAAAGCTGGATTTGTTCGCCGCCTATGGTTTGGGCGAGGCGGTGCAAAATATCGGAATCGGGATCGTCGTGCGCCAAGGCGGAGGGGACTGCCTGTATCAGGGCGAGATGTTGCAGCAGTATGGCAAGTTCGCCCAAGGCATTGTCAAAGCCGACGGCACACGCCGCCATTTCCTGCGCTTTTGCGGTCAGGGCTGCGCCGTCTTGGTTGATGATGCCTGTCAGCAGTTCGTAAAGGTATTGTTTGTCAACCGCACCAATCATTTGGCGGACATCTTGTTCGGCAACTTTGCCCGAACCTAGGGCGATGGCTTGGTCGAGCAGGCTCAAGGCATCGCGCATCGATCCGGCGGCGGCGCGTCCCAAAAGTTGCAGGGCGGCGGGTTCGTAGGCAATTTTTTCGCTGTCGAGGACGTGGGCAAGGTGGTCGGCAACCTGCTGCGAAGTCATGTTGCGCAAGACAAATTGCAGGCAGCGGCTCAAGACGGTAACGGGAACTTTATGCGGATCGGTCGTGGCAAGGATGAATTTGACGTGTTCGGGCGGCTCTTCCAGCGTTTTGAGCATGGCGTTGAACGCGCTTTTGGAAAGCATATGCACTTCGTCGATGATATAGACTTTGTATTTGCCGGCGGTCGGCGCGTATTGGGCGTTTTCCAATACTTCGCGGATGTTGTCGATGCCTGTGTTGGAGGCGGCGTCGATTTCCAGCAGGTCGACGTAGCGTCCGGCATCGATCTGCGTACAGCTTTCGCATACGCCGCAAGGTTCGCCGTGTTGCGCGTTTTCGCAGTTGAGGCTTTTGGCAAGGATGCGGGCGATGGTGGTTTTACCTACGCCGCGCGTACCGGTCAGCAGGTAGGCGTGGTGCAGCCTGCCTTCGTCCAAGGCGTTTTGCAAGGCTTTGACGACGTGTTCCTGACCGACTAAGTCGGCAAAGGTTTTGGGCCGCCATTTTCGGGCGAGAACTTGATAGGCCATATTTTTCTCTTGGTTTCGGTCGTGATGTTTCTGTCGGTGCGTCGGAATGCCGTCTGAACGGCGGTCTCGGGCGGCGTATTCTAGCACTTTCGGCTTATTGTCCGCGCAAGAACAGTGCGTCCAATTCTTTTAATGTCAGTTTGACCCAAGTCGGACGGCCGTGGTTGCACTGGTTGCTGCGCGGCGTATTTTCCATATCGCGCAGGAGCGCATTCATTTCAGGCAGGGTCAGCTGACGGCCGGCGCGGACGGAGCCGTGGCAGGACATGGTGGCGAGGATGTGGTTTTCGTGTTCTTCGATGGTTTGGCTGCTGCCGACTTGGGCGAGTTCGCCCAATACGTCGCGGGCGAGCGAGACAACGTCGGATTTGCCCAACATTGCGGGTACGGCGCGGACGGCGAGGGTGTTGCCGCCCATATCGGACAATTCCAAGCCGAAGCCTGCCAGCGTTTCGGCATAATCGGCAAGGGCGGCGCATTCTTCGTGGGACGCGGCAAAGGTTACGGGAATAAGCAGGCGTTGGCTTTGCAGCTTGCCGTTTTCCTGCCGTTGGCGTTTCATTTTTTCGTAGTTGACGCGTTCGGCAGCGGCGTGCATATCGATGAGCAATAGGCTGTCTTCTGCTTGGGCAAGGATGTAGATGCCAAGTAATTGGGCAATGGCAAAGCCGAGTGGCGGCAATTCGGATTGTGATGGAAGGCCGTCTGAAAGCGGCATATCTGTTTTTTGGGTAGGCGTTTCAGACGGCATATTGCCGAAACGTGCCTGCTCGAATTGGCTCAACTCAAGGTCGATGTCGTCGGTTTTTTTGTAAAGCTCGGCGTAAGTATTCATGGCCGCGCGGCTTTCGCGCAGGGACAGGCTGCGTTGTTGCGGCGAGCGAGCGGCTTGATAGGGCATAGGCGCGGTTTTGCCTGATGAACCAAAGGCATTGCGCGTATCGGGTTTGTTGCCCGCCGGGTAGTCGGATGCGCGATCAAACAGATTTTCGCCGCCGCTTTCAGACGGCATTTGGTTGGAGACAACGCCGGTAATGTCATGCAACACTTCGCCTGCGTTGCCGACGCTTTCGGTTAAGTCGGCGCGCGTGTCGGCAAGGGCTTTGTTGAGCGTGTGGAACACGAGTTGGTGCACCTGCCGGCTGTCGCGGAAGCGGATTTCGGTTTTGGTCGGATGGACGTTGACATCCACGGCTTCGGGCGGCAGGTCGAGGAAGAGGACGAAAGCAGGCGTCAGCGCGTTGTGCAATACGTCGCGGTATGCCTGCTTGACGGCGTGGAGCATCACTTTGTCACGGACAAAACGATGGTTGACGAAGCAGTATTGTTTGTCGGTTTTGCCTTTGGCGAAAGTCGGCTTGGCAATCGCGCCATAGAGCCGCAATGCGCCGTTGCCGCTGTCGATTTCCAGGGATGCCGTCTGAAAGTCATCGCCGACAATGGCGGCAATCCGTTCATGCAGGCTTTGGGTCGGGAGTTTGAACACTTGTTTGCCGTCGCGTTTGAGCGAGAAGGCAATGTGCGGATGCGCCAGCGCGAGGCGTTCGAGCATGGTGGCGCAGTGGGCGTATTCGGTGGCTTCAGATTTGAGGAACTTGCGCCGCGCGGGAGTGTTGAAGAAGAGTTCGGCGGCTTCGATGGTCGTGCCGACGGGGTGGGCGGCGGCGGTGGGGCTGCTGAGTTTGCCGTCTTCTGCTTTGACTTGGGTTGCGTGCGTGCTGTCTTCTTGTCGGCTGGTCAGGGTCAGGCGGCTGACGGAGGCGATACTGGCCAAACCTTCGCCGCGAAAACCCATACTGGCAACGTGTTCCAAATCGTTTAAAGTTTTGATTTTGCTGGTGGCGTGGCGGTGGAGCGCAAGCCCGATGTCGTCCGGATGGATACCGCTGCCGTTGTCGCTGACGCGGATGAGACGGATGCCGCCGCCCGCCAGCTCGACATCAATCGCCGTCGCGCCTGCATCGATACTGTTTTCAACAATTTCTTTCAAGGCGTTGGCAGGGCGTTCGACCACTTCGCCGGCGGCGATTTGGTTGACAAGATGGTCGGGCAGGGCGGCGATTCGGGACATAAGGTAGGCTTCCGTTGCAAAAAACGCTTCATTCTATAATAAAACCCCTTACTTTTCTGCCCGTATTCTTGATAAAAGCCGTTTATCCCGTTTGGAAAATACCAGTATAATCACGCAGTATCCCGTAAAATTGGAGCACAAAGATGTATCACTACCAATCCGATGCCACACAATTCCTCAACCGCCTGATCGAAGAAAAACCCGAGTTGGAACAGCAGCGTTTGGAAAACAGGGGGCTTTTGTGGGATGTCGAACTCAATCCCGAAGAACAGGAAAACTTCGAGGCGGCAAAAGTAGCGAAAAAACCTTATACCTATTACCAAGACTGAACCCGCCGAAATGACGACCAATCTGTCCAATGTCGCACCGGACCTGCAAAACTATTTGAACGCCATCGGCGAACCCGAACATCCCGTTTTGACGCGGCTGCGCGAGAAGACCGGGCATCACCGTATGGGCAAAATGGCGATTGCGCGCGAACAGGCGGCGGTTTTGGTTTGGCTGGCAAAGCTGATTCGCGCGGAAAAATATCTGGAAGTCGGCGTATTTACCGGATACAGCAGCACCGCGCTTGCATTGGCGCTGCCCGAACACGGGCGGATTACCGCCTGTGACATCAATGTAACCTTTACCGATACGGCGCGTCAGGTTTGGAACGAGGCCGGTGTGGCACATAAAATCAGCCTGTACCTGCAACCCGCATTGCTGACATTGGATGATTTGATTGCACAGGGTGAAGTCGGAAGCTACGATTTGGCACTGATAGACGCAGACAAACCGCCCACGCCGCAATATTTCGAGCGCTGCCTCAAACTCGTCCGGCAAGGCGGCATCATCGCCATCGACAATATTTTGTTGAACGGAAGGGTGATGCGCGAGGCCGCTTCCGATGCGCCGCCCAGTGTCGGCATCCTCAAAGATTTCAATCAAAACCTGCCGAACGACCCGCGCATCGTCCCCATCACCCTGCCCGTCGGCGACGGCTTGACCCTGCTTCTGAAAAAATAATGAAGACCAAATTACCGCTTTTTATCATTTGGCTGTCTGTGTCCGCCTCCTGTGCTTCCGTTTCACCCGTTCCGACAGGCAGCCAAACCGAAATGCCGATACGGGAAAATGCTTCAGACGGCATTCCCTATCCCGTTCCCACTCTGCAAGACCGTTTGGACTATCTGGAAGGCAAAATCGTCCGGCTGTCGAACGAAGTGGAAACCTTAAACGGCAAAGTCAAAGCACTGGAGCATGCGAAAACACACCCTTCCGGCAGGACATACGTCCAAAAACTCGACGACCGCAAATTGAAAGAGCATTACCTCAATACCGAAGGCGGCAGCGCATCCGCACATACCGTCGAAACCGCACAAAACCTCTACAATCAGGCACTCAAACACTATCAAAACGGCAGGTTCGCCGCCGCAGCCGCCTTATTGAAAGGCGCGGACGGCGGAGACGGCGGCAGCATCGCGCAACGCAGTATGTACCTGTTGCTACAAAGCAGGGCGCGTATGGGGAACTGTGAATCTGTCATCGAAATCGGAGGGCGTTACGCCAACCGTTTCAAAGACAGCCCAACCGCGCCCGAAGCCATATTCAAAATCGGCGAATGCCAATACAGGCTTCAGCAAAAAGACATTGCAAGATCGACCTGGCGCGGTTTGATACAGGCTTACCCGGGCAGCCCGGCGGCAAAACGCGCCGCCGCAGCCATACGCAAACGATAGTTTTTCCATTTTTCCGCTTTTTACCCCATCCGCACCAAGGAGGATTTATGATACAAATCGGCATCATCATGGGCAGCAACAGCGATTGGCCCGTTATGCAGCAGGCAGCGCAGTTTCTTGAAGAGTTCGGCGTAGAATATGAGGCGCGCGTCGTTTCCGCACACCGCACTCCGGATTTAATGTTCCAATACGCTGAAACCGCACGGGAGCGCGGCATCAAAGCCATCATCGCGGGTGCGGGCGGTGCGGCGCATTTACCCGGCATGGTTGCCGCCAAGACCACCGTCCCCGTTTTGGGCGTACCCGTCCCCAGCAAATACCTGCGCGGCGAAGATTCGCTTTTATCGATTGTACAAATGCCCAAAGGCGTACCCGTCGCCACATTCGCCATCGGCGAGGCAGGCGCGGCCAATGCGGCATTGTTTGCCGTTTCCATGCTGGTCAATGAAAATCCCGAACTGGCGCAAAAACTGGCAGACTTCCGAGCCAAACAAGAACAGACTGTTTTGAATATGGAATTGGAACAGATTTAAAACCCGCCGTCCGCGAATACACAAATGCCGTCTGAAGCCCTGTTTCGGGTTTCAGACGGCATTTTTCCATCTTATATTTTCACAATATTATATTTAATATTATTATCGATAGCTTCCTTAAAAATTAGTATACTATTTTCAATTATCTTCTTCTCTAATTCAAACTCAAATAAATCGTTGCAATCGTATTCATAGCTATAATTTGAAAATGTATTTTCACGTAATTTCCATAAAAATGAAACACGATTTTTATTATTAAAATAATACATTTGATAATCATCAAATGAATCCCCAAGCCCTACAATATATTCACTAGTGGTCTCATCATTGATTAGATAATAAAATTTCCTATTGGTATTGGAATTAATAATATCTTCCGGTAATCTAATTTGATTCGATAAACATCGCTCAAGGCGGGCTATAAATACGGGAATATAGGTCTCATCATTAAATGTTCCTAGCGGTATAGAATTTATCCAAATTCTCAATGGTATTGTGGAATAATAGGATTTTATTGGTAGCTTGGTTACTTCAATAGCAAAAAATTTCTTACATCCAAATATCATAATTAGTATCCTTTTCGTATTTCTTTGGGGATTGTGCCTATATTATTGCGATCCATTCCACTAGCCGTTTCCGCTGTTTCGGTCAGCGATGAGAACACTTCAAAATAAGTCGGGAAGGTTTTATGGGTGCATTTCGGGTCGTTGATGACGACGGGTACGCCCAACAGCGAAACCAGCGAGAAACACATCGCCATACGGTGGTCGTCGTAAGTGTCGATGACGGCGTCGGGTGTCAGCGTTTTGGGCGGGGTGATGTGAATTGCTTCGGCTTCTTCGACGACTTTTGCACCGAGTTTGCGCAACTCGTTTGCCATCGCGGCGATGCGGTCGGTTTCTTTGACGCGCCACGAACCGATGTTGCGAAGCGTGCAGGTTTGTTCGCTGGCAAGCGCGACGATGGCGAGGGTCATGGCGGCATCGGGGATATGGTTTGCATCCAAATCAAAGGCTTGGACGGCACGTTCTTTCGAGCGCGAGACTTCGACGAAGTTTTCGCCCCACACCACGTCCGCCCCGATTTTTTCCAGCTCACGGGCAAAGGCGACATCGCCCTGTATGCTGTTTGCGCCGATACCGGTAACGCGGACGGGCGTGGCGGCAATCAAACCGGCTGCGAGAAAGTAGGACGCGCTGGAGGCATCGCCTTCGACGTGCAAGTGTTCGGGCGCGTGGTAGTGCGCATCGGCGGGAATTTTGAAGACGCGGTAGTCTTCATTGGCAACCTGTACGCCGAATTGCGCCATCAGTTTTAAAGTAATGTCGATATAGGGCTTGGAAATCAACTCGCCGACCATACGGATTTCAAACGCCTGCCCGGTCAGCGGCAACGCCATTAAAAGGGCGGTCAGAAACTGGCTGGACACATTGCCTTTAATCGGAATCACGCGTTCGCCGTTGTCTTGACGTTTGCCGATATGAAGCGGCGGATAGTGTTCGTTGCCGAGATATTCGACATCGGTGCCGGCAATCCGCAACGCATCGACCAAATCGCCGATAGGACGTTCGTGCATACGAGGCACGCCGTGCAGATGATAATCGCCGCCCAAAACGGCCAGAGCGGCGGTTAACGGGCGGAACGCCGTGCCCGCGTTGCCCAAAAACAAATCGGCAGTGCGGTTGGGGAAGCGTCCGCCTGTGCCGTGTACTTTCAGACGGCCTTCGGCAAGACATTCGATTTCAACGCCGAGTTTATCGAGTGCTTCGAGCATACGGTCGGTATCGTCGGATTTGAGCAGGGAATGGATTTCACAAGTATTGTCGGACAGGGCGGCGAGCAGCAGGGTGCGGTTGCTGATGCTTTTGGAGCCGGGCAGGGCGACAGTGGAAGGTTTGAGACGGGCGGCGGGGAGGCGGACGGATTCGGTCATGGCAAAACGTCAATATAAAGATAAAAACAGCCTGCATTATACTGGTGCAAATGCCGTCTGAAAAATCTCAGGTTTGGCATTTTCGGTTTTAAAGTCCGTGAATGTGGTTTTTTGTGCTGAAAATTTATTATTTTTAAATTTTTTGTTTCTAAAATTTTTTTGCCGGCATATTTTCGGCTTTTGTTGCGGGCAGGTGGCGTTTGCGGACGGTACGGTACGATTGCCAATTTCATAGAATTTGGTAGAATAGCCGCTATTCAACGACAGACAAGCCGCCGATTTTCCGGGCGGCTTGTGTTTTTATTTTAATATCCGGACGCACAAAACAAGATGGTACGCGGTATGCTTGCTGCCGCAAACTGGTGTGCCGGAATATGGAGAAAAAAGACCGATGCAAAAAATCCCCCTGACCGTACGCGGTGCGGAATTGCTGAAACAGGAATTGCAGCAGCTCAAAAGCGTGGCGCGCCCCGAAGTGATCGAGGCGATTGCCGAAGCCAGATCGCACGGCGATTTGTCCGAAAACGCCGAATACGAAGCCGCCAAAGAACGCCAAGGTTTTATCGAGGGCCGCATTTCCGAGTTGGAACATAAACTTTCCGTTGCCCACATCATCAATCCGACCGAAATCCACGCCGAAGGCAAAATCGTGTTCGGTACGACGGTTACGCTGGAAGATTTGGAAACGGAAGAACACGTTACCTACCAAATTGTCGGCGAAGACGAAGCCGACATCAAACAGGGCAAAATCTATGTCGGCTCTCCGATTGCACGCGCCCTAATCGGCAAGGAAGAAGGGGATACGGCGGAAGTTCAGGCTCCGGGCGGCGTACGCGAATACGACATTATCGAAGTCCGGTATATTTGATTCGGCGGTAAAATGCCGTCTGAAGGCCGACCTTCGGTTTCAGACGGCATTTTCCATGCGGCTCCCCCTTTTCACGCTTAGGTTAAACATGCTATATTTCCGAATCTTTTAAACTGTTTTCCACGAGGTGGCGAAATGAGCGAAACTGCTAAAATCAAAGTCAACGACTTGCCTGAAGATGCAGAAAAACCAAACGAAGAAGTCGAATTGCCCGTTGCAGGCGACGATAAAAAAGGCGGACACAGCGAGGGCGGCTGCTGCGGTGCGTGCGGCGGTTGATTCGAATTCGTCAAATTGGGGCATCTGAAAAGTTTTGCAAAATTTTCAGGTGTCCTTTTTTGTTTTCAAAGTAAATGAATGAAATAATGCGGGTAGAAGATTTATTTGACCATGGGCTTGTGGTAGATTCGGTACCGTATTTGATATGATTTTAACAAATCGGGAGGGGCAATGTTTTGGTATGTAGTCGGCTTTTTCGCCTTTATCGTTTCGCTGCTGTCGCTGTGGGTCAATGCTAGCGCATTCGGCATGCAGGAAGACGATACCCCCCAATCGGATTATGAAAGACGTTTGGGCTTGGGTGCGAAGCTGAAAAACAAAAATACGCCGGATACGGAAGAAAAGCAGCAATAAAGATATGAAATGCCGTCTGAAAGATTTTCAGACGGCATTTGCTTTGAAGCATGGGAGACAGTCAAACATTCATCTTATGCTCAAATGCGCTCAGGATTCGGCGTACTTCATCCGCATCCTTAACCGTTCGGATGCGGTCAAACAGCGTTTGCGCAGGGTCGAACGTTTTTTTCATCATGCCCAGCCATTGCTTAAGACGGGCGATCGGGTATTTATTGTTTGCCTCTTTTGCCAGGCACAGCTCGAAAAACTGCCGTATCCATGTGGAAACTTCGGCAAAATCCGTGTCTTTGACCGGCCCGCCGTTCTCGTATTGCTTGATTTGCCGCGCCAAATCCGGGCGGATGACCGCGCCGCGCCCCAGCATTACGCTGTTGCAGCCGCTGGCGGTTTTGATGCCGATATAGTCCTGCAGGCTGAAAACGTCGCCGTTGGCGGTAACGGGAATATTGACGGCATCTCGGATTTTTTTTATCCATTCCCAATGCGCCGGCGGTTCGTAACCCTCGGCTTTGGTGCGCGCGTGTACGGTCAGTCCGCACGCGCCTCCTTCGGCAATCGCACAGGCGCATTCCAAAGCCCGGCTTTTGTCTTCATAGCCGAGCCGCATTTTTGCGGTGAGCGGAATATGTGCGGGCAAACGTTTGCGCAGCGTTTTGACGATGTGGAATATCAGTTCCGGCTCTTTTAAAAGGATTGCGCCGCCTTTGTGCCTGTTGACTGTCGGGGCGGGGCAGCCGAAGTTCAAATCGATTTTGTCCGCACCGAAGCGGACGGCTTCCAGCGCATTCTCCGCCATATTGTCCGCATCGCTGCCCAGAAGCTGAACCGTGCACGGGGTGCCGGAAAACGTTTTGTTTCCGTTAGCGATTTCGGGGATATATTTTAACCATATGGCGCGGGAATGCACGGTATGGGTAATGCGTACAAATTCGCTGACGCATTCGTCGTAGCCGCCTATCCGTGTTAGCAGGTCGCGCATCACATCATCTATCAGACCTTGCATCGGGGCAAGGATGATTCGGTTTTTTTGTTTGGGTTCGTTTGTTTGTCCGTCAATCATGATTTGGGTAGGTATTTGGTTCAAACGATGCCGTCTGAAGGCTTTCGGTGTTCAGACGGCATTTCCGTGTCCGTTGTTACAGCAATACTTTTTCCACGCCGCCGTTGTTGGCTTTTTTGACGAACTCGTCCAGCCAGTTTTCGCCGAGGATGTGTTTCGCCATTTCGATGACGATGTAGTCGGCAGGCATATTGTTGTCGTCGGCGTAGCGGCTCAAGCCTTGCAGGCAGGCGGGGCAGGAGGTGAGCATTTTGACGGGTTCGCCCTGCGGCAGTTCTTTGAGGTTTTTCTCGATTTCCTCTTGTTTGCGGAACTTGACTTGTGTGGCGATGTCGGGGCGTTTGACGGCGAACATGCCGGACTCGCCGCAGCAGCGGTCGCTTAAAACGACTTTCTGCCCCATCAGGCTGCTGGCCATTTGGGTGGCGTTCATGGTTTTGATGGGCGTGTGGCAGGGGTCGTGGTAGAGGTATTGCTGACCTTGCACGCCGTTCAGTTTCACGCCTTTTTCAAGCAGGTATTCGTGGATGTCGATGATGCGGCAGCCGGGGAAGATTTCCTCAAAACGGTATTTTTCCAGTTGGTCGTAGCAGGTACCGCAACTGACGACGACGGTTTTGATGTCGAGGTAGTTGAGGGTGTTCGCCATACGGTGGAAAGCCACGCGGTTGTTGGTGCTCATTTCTTCGGCTTTAGCCTTATTGCCGCCTGCGTCTTGCGGATAGCCGCAGCACATATAGCCGGGTGGCAGGACGGTTTGTACGCCGACGTGCCAGAGCATGGCTTGGACGGCAAGCCCGATTTGGCTGAACAGGCGTTCCGAACCGCAGCCCGGGAAGTAGAACACGGCCTCGGCATCTTCCGGCGCGGCGGGGTTGCGGATGATGGGGATGCTTTTGCCGTCTTCGATGCCCAATAAGGAGCGCGGTGTTTTGGCGGGTACGTTTTTGGGCAGGGGGCGGTTGATGAAATGGATAACCTGTTCTTTAATCGGGGCTTTGCCGACGGTTGCCTTGGGTTCGGCTTTTTGCTTTTTAGTGCCGATCGGAAGAAGTTTGCCGATTTTGTAGGCAAAGTTCTGCGCGGGGAAGCCGGTCTGTATCATCGCGGCGCGAAGGGCTTTGATGGTTTTCGGGCCTGTGGCGTTCAAAAATGCCATGCCCATCGATGCGGCGGGTGCAAAGCGTTTGTGACCGGAATCGGCAAGGTAATTGCGAATGGCCACGGTTACGTCGCCGAAGTCGATGTTGACGGGGCAGGGTTTGACGCAACGGTGGCACACGGTGCAGTGGTCGCCGATATCCATGAGTTCTTCAAAGTGTTTGATGGAAACGCCGCGGCGGGTTTGCTCTTCGTATAAGAAGGCTTCGGTCAAGAGCCCCACGCCGAGGATTTTGTTGCGCGGGCTGTACAGCAGGTTGGCGCGCGGGACGTGGGTAGAGCAGACGGGTTTGCATTTGCCGCAGCGCAGGCAGTCTTTGACGGAATCGGCAATGGTGCCGAGGTCTGATTTTTCCATAATCAGAGATTCCGCCCCCAAAAGCTCGAAAGACGGCGTATAGGCGTTGCGCAGGTCCGAGCCTTTCATCAGTTTGTGACGGTTGAAGGTGTGTTTCGGATCGACTTGGTTTTTGTAGTTCCAAAACGGTTGCAAATCTTCATCGGTCAGAAATTCGAGCTTGGTAATGCCGATGCCGTGTTCGCCGGAAATTACGCCGCCGAGCGAACGGGCGATTTTCATAATGCGTTCGACCGAACGATAGGCCGTCTGAAGCATTTGGGCGTCGTCTGAATTGACGGGGATGTTGGTGTGGACGTTGCCGTCGCCGGCGTGCATATGCAGGGCGACGAAGACGCGCCCGCGCACGGTTTTGGCGTGGATTTTGCTCAAGCCTTGGATAATTTTGGTATCGGTTTTGCCGCTGAAGATTTCAGAAAGCGGCTTCATTACGTCCGCTTTGACAGACACACGCAGGCGGAAATCGCGGAAAGCGGTGAAGCAGCTTTCATTGTCTTTGGCTTCGGGCGCGGCGTGGACGGCTGCGCCGTAGCGGGCTTTGTAGTCGACAAGCGGCGCGTCTAAGTTATCAAGCAGCCATTCCCAACGCGCTTTGACGGCAGAAACGTGGGCTAGGGCGTGTTTGCCGCGTTCGCCCAACAGTTCGGCAGTTGGCAGGTCTGTTCCCATTTTGTCGATGGGGAGTTTGCCGGATAGATATTGCTCCAAGGCGGCACAGAGTTTAAGTTTGTTTTGGATGGAAAGCTCGATGTTGATGCGTTCGATACCGTCCGAATACTCGCCGAGCCTTTCGAGTGGGATTACTACGTCTTCGTTAATTTTAAAGGCGTTGGTATGTTTGGCGATGGCGGCGGTGCGGCTGCGGTCAAGCCAGAAGGTTTTGCGCGCTTCGGGAGATATGGCGATAAAGCCTTCGCCGTCGCGGGCGCGGGCAAGTTCGCAGATGTGTTCGGCGGCTGCCTCTACGGCGGCTTCGTCGTCTGAAACCACGTCCGCCAGCAAAACCATTTTCGGCCGTCCCTTGCCCGCCGCTTTGGTGGCGTAGCCGACTGCGCGGACATAACGCCAGTCCAAATGTTCCAAACCCGCCAGTCGTACGCTTTCATGGGCAAGCAAAAAGTCGCGGATTTCGACAATAGATGGCGTGGCGGTGGCGACCGTACCGAAAAACTCCATACACACGGTGCGCGTGTGTTTCGGCATTTTGTGCAATACGAAGGCGACGCTGGTGATGATGCCGTCCGTGCCTTCTTTCTGCACGCCGGGCAGGCCGCTCAAGAATTTGTCGGTAACGTCTTTGCCCAAACCGACTTTGCGGAATTTGTGTCCGGGGATTTCCAAGCGTTCGGTTTTTACGATATTGATGCCGTCTGAATCCAGCGTGTGAACGTCAAACACGGCGGTTTCTTCATCGTGGATTTTGCCAAAATTGTGGCGCACGCGCTCGATACGCAGCCATTCGCCTTGAGGATTGACCATGTTCCAGTAGGCGAGGTTGTCCAAGGCAGTACCCCACAGTACGGCTTTTTTGCCGCCCGCGTTCATCGCCACATTGCCGCCCACGCAGGACGCGTCGGCAGAAGTCGGATCAACGGCGAACACCAAGCCCGCCTGATGCGCGGTTTCTTCCACCCGCCGCGTAACCACGCCCGCGCCGCACCGGATAATCGGATGCTTGCCGTCCAAGCCCGCCAGCTCAACGTATTCCACGCCGCGATGCTTGTCGAGTTTTTCGGTATTGATGACTGCGCTGTTTGCATCCAAAGGTACTGCGCCGCCGGTATAACCCGTACCGCCGCCGCGCGGGATAATAACCAAGTCCAATTCGATTAAGGCACGCACCAAAGGCGCAATTTCTGCCTCGGTATCAGGATTAACGACAACAAACGGATACTCCACGCGCCAGTCGGTCGCATCGGTAACGTGCGTTACGCGCGCCAATCCGTCAAACATGATGTTGTGCGGCTTGGTAATTTTGCTTAAGCGTTCCAAAATTTGATGGCGTTTTTGGCTGGTTTCATCAAAACTGCTATCAAAACGCTCCACTGCTTTTTCTGCTGCGGCAACCAACACATCGACTTGCTGATTGTCGTCGCGGCGTTTGCGGATTTCATTTAAGCGGTGGCGCATTTCACGTACCAGCGCGGCGCGGCGTTTCGGGTGCTCCAGCAAATCATCGATCAGATACGGATTGCGCACGACCACCCAAATATCGCCCAATACTTCAAACAGCATTCGTGCCGAACGCCCCGTCCTGCGCTGTCCGCGCAGGTCTTGCAGGATTTGCCACGCTTCGTCGCCCAATAATCGGATGACGATTTCGCGGTCGGTATAAGAAGTATAGTTGTAGGGAATTTCCCGAATACGCTGCGGGGCGGTAGTCGTGGTCATGGTGTGTCCGTGTTTGGCAGTTTTTATTTGAATGCCGTCTGAAAAGTCGGTTTCAGGCGGGTTTGAAAAGGCGATAATGTAGTTCAATTTTTGATATTTTTCAATGCCGAAACAGGAAATACCCTTATAGAAACAAAATAACGCTTTGAGAAATTGTTGACAATATTATCGGATGATAAGTTTCAGATGCCGTTTCCGGCGTATGACCGCATCAAAACGGTTGAGTTTTTCCCAAAAACCGCTATAATGTGCGGCTTCTTGAGGCGGGTCTCCCCGCATGGCAAATCAGAACACCGGGTCAGGGGCGGAAGCCAGCAGCCCACTCCGATGCGCCAGTGCCGGGGGTTTGGCCCGCCGCCCTATTTGAAACGCCGGAGCTTCGATGTTCCGGCGTTCCCGTATTGCACCGATGCCGTCTGAAAGCCGTTCAGACGGCATTTTCTTTACTTTGCCATAACGCATCATTACAATGTATCCATACAGGCCAATGAAGAACCGGCTTCATAAAAATGAAGTATGGTTCAGTTTCAAGTTTATGACGAACAGGAAAGTTTGATTAAAGACTAAAGGAGTAGGCAAATGAAAAAACTTCTAATGATAACCCTTACCGGTATGCTTGCAGCTTGCGCAACAGGTGTCAATGTCGGCCGGCTGATGGTTGAAATGCCGCAGGGAGAACGTTCTGTCGTTGTGCAGGTTCCCGCGACAAATAACCCGCTTTCCGATGCGGTGGCTGTCGGAATGATTAAAACATCCGGCTCGCCTTCGGCATCAAATATGATTGAAATGCTCGGCGCGGACAATATCAACGTCGGCGTGGTGGGAAGCAGCCAAATGCTTAATAAGGCGACCGCACTTTATTCCTTAAACCATGCAAAGAAAGTCGGAAACAATGTCAGTGTCTATATGATGGGCGACAGCGAAAGCGACAAGGCCGATCTGGAAAACGCGGCAAATGCCAAAAATATTAAATTACATTATTTCTTTAACCAAAAATAATTTGCAGCGTGCAACTTGCCGCACCAAAATATTCAAATTGAACATACGGCGGCGTACCGGGTTTTGCGCCGCCGCTTATCCCGATAGGAGAGTACCGTGAACGCCTCGCAATTAATCAGCAGCCTGACCCAAACCGTAGGCGAAAAATACATCATCACCGACCCCGCGAAAACCGAACAATACCGCCAAGGCTACCGTTTCGGCGAGGGCAGGGCGTTGGCGGTGGTTCGCCCCGGGACCATTTTGGAAATGTGGAAAATTCTGCAGGCGTGCGTCGAAGCAGACGTGATTGTGATTACGCAGGCGGCGAATACTGGACTGACCGGAGGCTCGACCCCCGACGGCAACGATTACGACCGCGACATCGTGATTGTGAACACCATGCGGATGAACATCATCCAAACCATCAACAACAACGAACAAGTCGTCTGCCTGCCCGGCTCTACCCTGAACCAGCTTGAATTGCTGCTGAAACCTTTGGGGCGCGAACCGCATTCGGTCATCGGCTCTTCCTGCATCGGCGCGTCCGTTTTAGGCGGTGTGTGCAACAACTCCGGCGGCGCGTTGGTACAGCGCGGTCCGGCCTACACCGAAATGGCGTTGTTCGCCCAAATCAACGAAGAAGGCAGGTTGGAACTGGTCAACCACTTGGGCATAGACTTGGGCGACACGCCCGAAGAAATCCTGACCAACCTGCAAGGTCATCATTATCAAAACAAAGACATCAAACAAGACGCGGGCAAAGGACACGACCACGCCTATTGCGAACACGTCCGCCAAGTGGACGAACCGACTGCCGCGCGTTTCAACGCCGACCCCGCCCGACATTACGAAGCGTCCGGTTGCGCGGGCAAACTGATGGTTTTTGCCGTCCGTTTGGACACCTTCCCGCAAGAAAAACAAACTGCCGTGTTCTACATCGGCACCAACGACATCAACGAACTGACCGACATCCGCCGCGCCGCCTTGGGCGAATTTGAAAGCCTGCCCGTTTCCGGCGAATACATCCACCGCCACGCTTTCGACATTGCCGACGTGTACGGCAAAGACACGTTCTACGTCATCAAAAAATTCGGTACGCACCAACTGCCGAAATTATTTGATTTGAAGGCGCGTGTGGATCGATTCGGCAAAAAAATCAGCTTCCTGCCCAAGCATTTTTCCGACAAGGCCATGCAGTTCGTCAGCAAATTCCTGCCCGACCACCTGCCCAAATCCATGCGCGATTACCGCAATAAATACGAACACCATTTGATTCTGAAAATGGGCGGGAAAGGCGTGGATGAGGCGCGCGCGTTCCTGAAAGAGTATTTTTCACACCACGGCGGCGCGTTTTTCGAGTGCAACGCCGAAGAAACCCAAGCCGCGATGCTGCACCGTTTCGCCGTCGCCTCAGCCGCCATCCGCTACCGCGCCGTGCATGATGATGAAGTGGAGGACTTGGTCGCGCTGGATATCGCCCTGCGCCGCGACGACCGCGACTGGTTTGAAAAACTGCCGCCGAAAATCGACAATAAAATCATCCATAAACTCTACTATGGACATTTCATGTGCCACGTTTTCCATCAGGATTACATCATCAAAAAAGGCAACGACTGCATGGCATTGGAACACGAAATGCTGCATCTTTTAGACCAACGCGGCGCGCAATATCCTGCTGAACACAACGTCGGCCATTTGTACGAAGCCAAGCCCGCGCTCAAACAGTTTTACCGCAAACTCGACCCGACCAACAGCTTCAACCCGGGTATCGGCAAAACCAGCAAAAAGAAAAACTGGGCGGAATAAGCGCGTCCGCTTTGAAGGCAGGCAATGCCGTCTGAAGGCAAAACGCCGTTCAGACGGCATTGTCGGGTTTGAAGTTCCCCGTCGGGTAATCGCTTTCAAGCCGTATGCCGGCACACGGGCGCGCCCCCTCTCAAATAAAGTCTGATCCTACCGCCCCAAAGGGCGGGGTTTCAACCGAAAAGGAAACACGATGAAACCATACAAAATCTACACCCATCCCGCCCTGCCGCCCCAAGCCGTCAAACAAGGCTGGTCGTGGCCGGGCCTTTTGTTCGGCACGCTGTGGGCGTGTTTCAAAAGAATGTGGGGTTTGGGGCTGGGGCTGACGGGCGCGATATTCGTGCTGGCGGTGTTTGCCCAACTGGTTTACGGCGACACGCCCGCCACAGACTCGGCGTTTAACGTATTGGGTTTGGCCGTTTCTGTATGGTTTGGGGCGAGAGGCAACAATCTTTATGCCCAACACCTCCTGACGCGCGGTTACACCGAACTGCCCGAAACGGTTGAGGCAGCCAATCCCCAAGCCGCATTAGCGCAATATTTCGGGCGCGAAGGCCGATAAGCGCGTTTTCTTTTCCATCATGCCGTCTGAAAAATGTTCAGACGGCATTTCTTATAACTTTTCGTTTGCAGCACATAACCAATCAGTCTTTCCCATTTCATTCCGAAATGCGTACCATGCGTCCATCCCTTCAATAATATTGCAAACAAGGAAAGAAACATGGCACGTTTAACCGTACACACCCTCGAAACTGCTCCCGAAGCCGCCAAACCGCGCGTAGAGGCCGTACTTCAAAACAACGGCTTTATCCCCAACCTTATCGGCGTGTTGGCCAATGCCCCCGAAGCTTTGGCGTTTTACCAAGAGGTAGGCAAGCTCAACGCCGCTAACAGCCTGACCGCAGGCGAAGTTGAAGTCATCCAGATCATCGCTGCCCGTACCAACCAATGCGGTTTCTGCGTGGCAGGACACACCAAACTCGCAACCCTGAAAAAACTCCTGTCCGAACAATCCGTCAAAGCCGCGCGCGCTTTGGCGGCAGGCGAATTTGACGATGCCAAACTCGGCGCGCTCGCCGCCTTTACCCAAGCCGTAATGGCGAAAAAAGGCGCGGTATCCGATGCCGAACTCAAAGCATTTTTCGATGCGGGCTACAACCAGCAGCAGGCAGTCGAAGTCGTAATGGGCGTAGCCTTGGCAACTTTGTGCAACTACGTCAACAACCTCGGACAAACCGAAATCAACCCCGAATTGCAGGCTTACGCCTGATACGGCAAACCGCCCGAATATCGGGCGGTTTTTCAACCCCCCCCCTCAAACAAAAACAAGCCGCCTAAGCGGCAGGGAAGCAGCCGCGCATCAGGCGCGCCTCCGATTCCCCCGCAAACCTTAAGGAACAAAGATGAACGCCCAAACCCTGATTGCCAACGTTGCCGAACTCGTCAAAACCAAGCTCAAACCCATAGTGGACGACATCGACCGCAAAGGATACTACCCCGAAGCATTTATGCGCGAACTCGGCGCAATCGGCGGATTCGGCGCAGTCGGTACAGAAGCCGAAGGCGGCAACGGCTTGGGTTTGGCAACGCAAATCGCCGTCTTGCGCGAAATCGGCAAAGAATGCGGCGCAACCTCCTTCAGCGCGTGGTGTCAGGCGGCTTGCGCGTGGTATCTGCATCAAACGCCCAACCAAGCCGTCAAAGACAAATACCTCGCCGACATCCTGCAAGGCAGAGTATTGGCAGGTACGGGTATGTCCAATACCGTCAAACACCTTGCCGGCATCGAAAAACACAACCTCCAAGCCGAACGCGTGGAGGGCGGTTATACAGTCAACGGCGCGTTGCCGTGGGTGTCCAACATCGGCGAAGACCACATTTGGGCAAATACCGCCCAAATCGGCGGCGGCTACGTTATGTTTATCACCGGCGGACAATGGGAAGGCGTAAGCCTGCAAAACTGCCCCGAATTTTGCGCCCTCGAAGGCACGCGCACCTTCAGCCTGAACTTCAAAGACGTATTTATCCCCGACGAAGACATCATCGCCGCGCCCGAACAGTTTGCCGACTACATCCAAAGCATCAAAGCAGGCTTCATCCTCCTGCAAATCGGAATCGGCGCGGGCGTGATAGACGGCAGCCTTGGCATCATCCGCCTCGCCAACGTCGTCAACGCCGAAGTCAACAGCTATCTCGACGACGGCTACGACAGCCTCAAAGCAAGGTTGGACGGCGCGTGGGCAGAAACCGAACGGCTCGCCGGCTTGGCGTGGGACGGCGCGCCCGACAACCTCGCCACCCTCAAGCTGCGCGAAGCCGCCGCCGTACTGGCACTTGCCGCCGCCCAATCCGCCGCCCTGCATTCCGGCGCGAAAGGCTACCTGATGCGCAGTCCCGCCCAAAGGCGCGTCCGCGAAGCAATGTTCGTTGCCATCGTAACCCCCGCAATCAAACACCTACGCAAAGAAATAGCGGCAATCGAAGCCGCAAAATAAACAGGCGGAAAATGCCGAAACCCCCACCGCGTCATTCCCGCGAAAGCGGGAATCCAGCCCCCAACGCAACAGGAATCCATCGGAAAAAACAGAAACCCCAAAACCGTCATTCCCGCAAAAGCGGGAATCCAGCAAACGAAAAATCACAGGAATCCATCGGAAAAACAGAAACCAAACAGACTAGATTCCCGCCTGCGCGGGAATGACGCGGGAGCGGGGATCGTCATTCCCGCAAAAGCGGGAATCCAGCCCCCTAACGCAACAGGAATCCATCGAAAAAACCGAAACCTCCAAACCGTCATTCCCACGGAAGTGGGAATCCAGTAACCGAAAAACCACAGGAATCTATCGAAAAAAACCCCAACCCCCAAAAAAACCGGGCGGATACCTCACCATCCTCCCAAACCCTGATTTATAGCGGATGAACAAAAATCAGGGCAAGGCGGCGAAGCCGCAGACAGTACAAATAGTACGAAACCGATTCACTTGGTGCTTGAGCACCTTAGAGAATCGTTCTCTTTGAGCTAAGGCGAGGCAACGCCGTACCGGTTTTTGTTAACCCACTATACAAAAAACAAGGAAACACAAATGGCGCAATATATGTGCGGCCCATGCGGCTGGATTTACGATGAAGAACACGGCGACCCCGAACACGGCATCGCCCCCGGGACAAAGTTTGAAGACATCCCCGACGACTGGAAATGCCCCGAATGCGGCGTAGGCAAAGAAGATTTCTACCTGTTGGATTTCGTGATATAGCGGCAGCCGAATCCCTCGGAAAATCCCAGCGTTCCGCCTACGGCGGCAGGGAACACCGCTTTATCCCTTTCAGCCCGCCAAGCCGTGTTGCACAGATGCGACACGGCTTTTTCCTTTCCGTCGTCTAAATGTAAATTTTCGGCAAAAAACGTCAAAAATCACCCCCCCCCCGAATTTTCGTAAAAAAGTGTAATCCCTTTGATCATAAGGGAATGTTGACAATTAGAGCGATTCTCCTAGGCTGACTTTCGCAATACAATGGGATTGTCAATAATTGTGTATGGTCGTTTGCCGTCCGGCGGCCGGAAACGTCAAAAGCGCGGGCGGTGTATTGCAAGCAGAGAGAATCAATGAACAAAATCTTCCGTGTCATTTACAACCGGGCAACCCAATCTTGGGTGGCAGTATCCGAATTAACCAAAGCACACAAAAAACAAAGCTCATCGAGTGCCAAAAAAAGTGCGTCCGGCTCTTCAGCGAACCTTATTAAATCTTCAGCCATCGCATTGGCATTATTAAGCGGTCATTCGGCTTATGCGGCATTAAATGATGCTGGAACAGGTAGTGGAGCAGTTGCTCAAGGAACAGGGTCTGTTGCGGCTGGAGGAGATTCGGTAGCGATAGGAGCGTCAGCAAATTCAACTGGAAGTAGAACGATAGCTATAGGGAAAGATGCAAGCACTGGTAAAGATGACGCTATAGCGATAGGAAACGGAGCGAAAGCAGAAAACCCAAATTCTGTAGCTATCGGTAAGAGTGCTATTTCTAAACATAATAATGCTGTAGCTATCGGTATAGGCGCAAAAGCACTTGGTCCTACGTCTTTGGCATTGGTACTGGGAGCGAAAGCTACAGGTGACGATAGTTATGCCATAGGCGTTGAAAGTGAATCCATTGGAAAGATGTCAATAGCTTTTGGTCAAAAAAGTAAAGCAAGACAACAGTATGATCTTGTTTTTGGTACAGAAGCTAATACTCGAGATCAAGGTCAAGGTCATAGTATTGCCATTGGTTATGGTGCTATGTCGGGAACTAACAATGCTGGGAAAAATCTTAATGGTGGAGATGCTGGCGGTGTAGCTATTGGTACCGGTGCTTATACAGGAGTAAATAAAGATGATGGGCGTTCTGTAAATTCTTCTGTTGCTATAGGAGCCGGTGCCGGAGCAGGATTTAGAAACTTAGATGCTAATAAAATGCCTGCCTATAATAGGACCGATGTTGACTCTAATGAGGACGTGCTGAAAAAAGCGTTTGGTGTTAAAGATGTTGCGGATTATCAAAAAATAGCAGGTGGTACTAACGGATACACAAATGTAGATATTAATGAAGCCACAGCGTTAGGTCGTAATGCACGTGCTATCGGGGACCAATCTGTGGCAATAGGCGCTCAAACTATTGCAGGTATGGGTGCTATTGCTTTAGGTGGAAATGATATTACTCAATTTGCAAATAAAAAATATTATAAATCAACAAAAGAAAATTTTGCTGTTACAGAAACAGAAGATCATAATCAAGATGCAGAGATATCTAAGGACACGATTAGTGATGCATATAAGAGACTTGTTGATACCAAGTTAGATACAAAATATAAAGCAACGTATGCACAAGATGGTTCCGTAGTATTAGGAGCACAAGCTCATTCAGGAACACCATTGGGAACGGCACTTGGTACGAATGCTTTGGTGCGTAAAGGTGCTTTCGGTGCAACGGCAATCGGTGCGGGTTCACAAGTTCAAGCTAATGCCGAAGCGGCGGTAGCCATCGGTATGGGATCTTTTGCCGATGGTAAGTATGCAGTGGCGGCAGGTACGGCTTCTTTGGCAAAAGAAGGCGATGTGGCAATCGGTTATAAAGCTAAGGCAACCGGTAAAGAAGGTGCATTGGCAATCGGCTTGGGCACTAACGCGCGAGGCGATTCCTCTATTATGATTGGCGGTGCGGATGTTGAATCAGCCTCTAAACAATCCACAACTTTTGAAAAAGCCATTGGCGTAAATGAAAAAGGTGGTGTAATTGTAAAAGATGTAGTTGAGAAAATTAATGGTAAAGAGGTTACTCGCCATTATACTTTCGCGGCGACTAAGACGACAACAGGTACCGTTGCAGCAGCCTTTCAAGAGCTGACTGGGCACGCTATGGACGTATCCAGTCTTGACTTTAGCAAGGCTGAAAATAAAAACGGTCATGCTTCTACTTCTCTAGGGGTGCATTCTTTAGCCAAAGGTGATTTGGCAACAGCCATCGGTACAAGTGCGCGTGCCGATGTTATCGGTTCTTTGGCATTGGGTACAGGGGCGCATGCAACCCTTCAAAATGCCGTTGCAATCGGTACGGGTTCTACTACTGAGTTGCTGGGTACGCGCCAATTAAGTGTGAACTACGACAGCGAAGGCAATATTGTTTCCGATGACTCAAAGGATATTGCTTATACATTTAAATGGGCGGGCGGCACTAACACCTCTGAAGGCGACGTCGTGTCTTTCGGTAGCTCCGGCGCAGAACGCCAATTAAAAAACGTGGCGGCCGGTCGCGTGGCGGAAGATTCTACCGATGCCATCAACGGCTCCCAGTTAAACTCCATCACCAAAAAAATTGCAGCAGGTTTTAACACAAGCGGTAATGTGGTAACGGGATCTTCAGGTGAATTCACATCTAAAAAAGCAAATACAAATTCCACGGATGAGGCTTATGAAACCGCAATCCGTTCACAAGATAAAGTCCAACTCCAAGTCGGCAACAACTTGAAGTTAGACCGTGATGAAACCGAAGTTGAAATTGAAGTTCAGGATGATTTTGATAAAACCAAAAAAGTTAAAAAGAAAGTCAAAAAAGCTGATTTTGCCTACAGCCTGAACCCTGTATTAACCAACCTGACCAGTGCAGAGTTTAAAGCCGACGGCAAACCGACGGTGAACATCAGTTCAGACGGCATTACCATTACGCCCGCTGCGCCGACGACCGGCGGTGAGCAAAAACCGAATGTTAGTCTGACCGAAAACGGCTTAAACAACGGCGGCAATGCGATTACCAATGTAGCCGGCAACCTAAATGGTGCGAAAAAAGATACAGATGCACCGACAACTAAAGCAGACAAACCGAATAATGTAGATGACATCAAAACCAATGCGGCAACCGTAGGCGATGTATTGAATGCAGGCTGGAACTTGCAAGAAAAAGGCACGGCAAAAGATTTTGTTACCGCTTATGACACCGTTAATTTTATTGACGGCGAAGGCACAAGTGTATCTGTTGAAAATACAGATAATAAAACCAGTAAAATCAAATACAGCGTAAATCTCGGCGATGGTTTGGAAAAAGATGCTACGACCAACAAAATTAAAGCCAAAGCAGGCAATGGTGTGACTGTTGGTGCAGACGGCATTAAGGTCAATACCGGCAAAGGCCTCAAAATTGATGCGGCTGATAGCAACAAAGTTGCGGTTGATACCGATGATAAAACAATCACTGTCGGCACAGACGGCAAAGTGAAGGCGGTGACAGGCTCGACCGAAACGGTTACAGATACTAACAAAGGTACTGATGAAAAAGCGGGTCAAGTGCGTCCTGTTAAAGCAGATAAAGGCAAACTGGCGACAGTTGATGCGGTGGCAAATGCCGTCAACAATGCCGCGTGGAGCATTACGTCCGGTACCGACGGCGGCAGCTTCGCAACGTCCGGTCATACCAAAACCACCGAAAAAATCAGCGCGGGCGGCAGCGTAACCTTTAAAGCGGGCGACAACCTGATAATCAAACAGGCAGGTACGAACTTTACCTACTCGCTCAATCCGATTTTAAGCGGGCTGACATCGGCAGAGTTTAAAGGCACAGGTGAAAATGCGCCGATCACCAAGCTGACCAATGCAGGCATTACGGTGACAAAACCGGCAGATGCGGTTGCAAATACGCCGGAGAAAACGGTAACGCTGAATCAAGACGGCTTGAACAACGGTGGCAATGCGATTTCTAATGTGAAATCTAATCTTCCTGCTACTAAAAATAGCGATACTGCAAATACAGCAGCTGCGCCAAGTAATGCCACGAAAACTCAAGCAGTGCCAAATACAACGAATATGAAAGGCACAGATTATGTCAATCCAAACAATGCCGCTACCGTGGGTGACGTATTAAATGCAGGTTGGAACTTGAAAGGCAAGGGCACAGCGGTTGACTTTGTAAAAGCCTACGATACTGTGGATTTTGTGGACGGTGATGGTACAACTGCGTCTGTTGAAAGCAAGGATGGTCAAACCTCGACAGTGAAATACAGTGTAAACACCACGACAATCACAGCCGATACAGCTAATGCAGGTAAGGTTAAAGCAGAAGGAACAGGCAATACATTTGCAACAGCAGAAACGGTAGCAAGTGCGATTAATGATGCCTATTGGAAAGCAGCGGCTTCAGGTAATGGTGCAACAACGGATGTAGCAGACAATGTGAAAGCTGGTAATACGGTGACCTTTAAAGCAGGCAAAAACTTAACGGTTACACACAACAATACGAATAAATCGTTTGAGTTTGCAACCACTGATACACCGGAGTTTAGCTCTGTTCAATTCGGTAATAATGGTCCGAAAATCACCAACGACGGCAACACAATCAAAGTTTCCGGCGCGAATGGCACTGATTCGGTCAAAATCACCAATGTTGCTGACGGTAAAGACGACAATGATGCTGTAAACGTAAGCCAATTAAAAGCAAGCGGTTGGAATATTGCGGGCAACGGCAAAACCAAAGTCGATACAATCAATAAAGACGACCAAGTGAACTTCTTGGACGGCAGTGGCACAACCGTAACTGTTGAAAAAGATAAAGGTGCAAACGGCAAAGAAAACGGCAATGTCAACGTGAAATACGATGTGAACGTTGGCAATGGTTTACAGAAAGATACGGCAAACAATACTATTTCTGTAAAACCAGCGGATAGCACAATTACCGTTGGTACAGATGGCGTAAAAGTAAACACGGGCGATATTGCAACGGAATCAACAGGTAAGGCAACAACTGCACTAGATAAAGCGATTGCAGAGGCGACCAAGGAATTGGCTGAAGCGACCGAGGCTGGGGATGCTACTGCACAGCAAGCGGCACAAACAAAACTTGAAGCTGCAAATAAAGCAAAAACTGATGCGGGCAAACAGATTGCGACGGTAGAAAATGTCACTGAAGCCATCAACAAGGCGGGTTGGAATGCCATTGCTGCTAAAACTGAAAATGGAGAGGTGTCAGGCGAAGCAACGCAACTTGTGAAACCGGGCGAAACCGTTATATTTGAAGCAGATAAAAACATCAAGATTGCTCAAAATGGAAGTAAATTCACATTCTCGACAAAAGATAATGTTGAATTTAAATCTGTCAAAGTCGGCGAAGAAAAAGACGGCAAAAAACCGGTCAGCCTGACAACTGAAGTGGCAAAACCTGCCGATAATAATCAGACAGGAAAAGCCCCGACGACCGCGTTGAATATCAGCAGCGGCGCGGGTAAGGACGCGAAACCGACGCAAATTACAGGCGTAGGTTCGGTGTTGAATATGGAGACAAAGGCCGACCAACGACCGAAATTGGTTAATTTAGGTACAGCTCACGGTCAAACAGCATTAGACAATAACATACTAAACTCTGCCGCCACTGTGCGCGATTTGGCGAATATGGGCTGGGTAGTTTCATCTAATAAAACAACCGATGGAACAGGCGAATATAAAGATGTAGTGAAAAACGCTAACGAAGTGAAATTCGTCGGCACAAACGCCGCCACAGTATCGGGTAAAACCGAGAACGGCGTACGCACCATTACCGTTGATGTGAAAGTGCCTGATGTTAAAACTGCCGAGCTGGTTTCAAGCACCGACGGTTCTGTGATTGCGCCGTCAACTGATCCCGCGCTCCAAAAAGCATTAAAAGATGCAAAAGACGAGTTGGTCAGATTGCCTAACACTGCAACTAAAGCGAAAAAAGAAGCGGCTGAGAATAAAGTCAAAGATGCCGAAACGGCATTAAATAATGCTTTGGATGACAAAGGTGTTGCTACGGCTAAAAACGTTGCGGATATGATTAACAATTCCGGCTTCACGCTGAAAACATCCAAAGCTGAAGGCGGCAACAAAGATACCGCATCGGTAGGCAGCGAAGTCATCAACCCGGGTAAAACCGTTGAAATGGTCGCGGGTAAAAACTTAACTGTGAAACAGGATGCGGGCGGCAAAGTAACTTACAGCTTGAATCCGGAATTAATTAACCTGACCAGTGCAGAGTTTAAAGCCGACGGCAAACCGACGGTGAAAATCAGTTCAGACGGCATAGTCATCACGCCGAACAGCAAAACTTCGCCTACCGTCAGCTTGACCGAAAACGGCTTAAACAACGGCGGCAATGCGATTACCAATGTAGCAGGTAATTTACCGAGCACTAAAAATAATGATGCTGCTGCAACAGACCCAAGTAATGCGACTAAATCTCAAGCAGCCCCAACTTTAGGAAATACTGCAAATCAGGTAAATCCAACGAATGCAGCGACAGTATCTGACGTATTGAACGCTGGTTGGAATTTACAAGGTAATGGTAATGCTGTAGATTTTGTAAAACCATACGATACTGTGAACTTCGTCAATGGCGATGGCACATCTGTCGCTGTGGAAAGTGAAGATGGAAAAACATCTACTGTGAAATACAGCGCAAACCTTGGCGATGGTTTAGAAAAAACCGGCGACAATAAAATCAAGGTGAAAGCAGCAGATAAGTCTTTAGAAGTAACAAATGAAGGCGTTAAAGTAAAAGCTGCCGATAACACCCTTACAACCGATACCAACGGCTTAAAAGTTAATACCGGTAGTATCACTACAGCAGCCGTGCCGACAGTAACTGCGGGCGATGAAAACAAAATCGCTACCGTAGGCAACGTGGCAGATGCCATTAAAGCGGCTGCTTGGAATGCAACTTCGGCTGCCACAACAAGCGGTGAAAATACGGGTACGAAAGTTCAGCCAGTGAAAGCGGGCGAGACTGTGACGTTTGAAGCGGATAAAAACATCAAGATTGCCCAAGCTGATGGTAAATTCACTTTCTCAACAAAAGATAATGTTGAGTTCAACACAGTGAAAGTAGGTGCGCCAGAAACTTATAAGGATGAGAATGGTCAATCAGTCGTGAAAGCGAATGATGGTAAATTCTATCCAGCGAGTAAGGTGGTTAATGGTGTGCCGAATAAAGGTGCCCAAGAAGTTCCGGCTGATAAGGTGAAAGCTGAGAATCCTCAAGTGTCTTTCACAAGAAAAGATGCGAAACTAGCTGAGAATAATGATACAGGTAAAGTGCCTAGCACAGCACTAGATGTGTCTTCAACGGATGGCAAACCGACTCAAATTACGGGTGTGGGTTCTACTCTGAACGTTAAACCAGTGGATACCAATCCGAATGGTACGGCGACAACGGGTAATGCACGTCCTAACTTGATTGATTTGGTAGGCACAGACGCTAAACCGGTAAATAAAAACGCGGCGGCTACGGTAGGTGACTTACAAAATATGGGCTGGAAAGTATCGTCAAATAAAGCGACGGGTGCAGAAGGTGCATATTTAGATGTGGTGAAAAATGCGAATGAAGTGAGATTCGTTGGCGAAGGTACGGCTATCGTATCGGGTAAGACAGATGGCAATGTGCGTACGATTACGGTGAAAGTGGATGACCAAGTATCTACGAACAATGCGGTAACGCCAGTGGTTTATACCAAAGCGGATGGCACGAAAGTATATCCAGTTAAAAATGCGCAGGGTAAGATTGAGTATCACACAACGCCAGATGGTAAAGGTGCGGGAGACCAAAAGGTAGATGACGGTGACGTTATTACATCCGTTAATGGACCAGAAGGTACAACTAAACCAACTACCTTGTCTAATGTAGCTGGCAACCTAAATGGTGCGAAAAAAGATACAACTGTGCCGACAAACGAAGCAGCTAAACCGGATAATGCAGACACTATCAAAAATAATGCTGCAACCGTAGGTGATGTATTGAATGCAGGTTGGAATTTACAAAATAATGGTACAGCGAAAGACTTCGTGAAACCATTCGATACTGTGAACTTCGTGAACGGTGGTAATACAACAGCTGTTGTTACAACTAAAGCAGATGGCACAACAAGCGATGTGACTTTCAACGTAACAGGCTTGCCAATCGCTACGACAATTGCAACACCAGATGGTCCAGTTCAATTGACTAAAGTGGGCGATAATTACTATCCTGTGAAAGCTGATGGCACTCCGGATATTAAAACGGATACAGACGGCAATCCAACAAATGGATATGTGAAAGCTGACAATGGCAACTACTATCCAGCAGGTGATGTGACATTCACAAAAGATCCAGCTACAAAAGTGACTACTGTAACACCCAAAGACGGTAAACAACCTGTTACATTTGGTAATAGCTTGACTAACCCTAATGTGGTGAACACAACGGATGCACCGAATAAAGCGGTAGCAGTGCCAACTACATTGAATAATGTGAAAGGTAACTTACCAACAGTTAACGATGCTGATAAAACAGCCCATGACGTAGATGGTGCGCCAATTGCTGATAAAAGCAATACCGCAGCACCAATCACAGCAGCAGATGCAGCTGACTTGTTAACCCCTATGAAAGATGGAGCAGCAAATCCTAAATTCGTAGGCAACAACGCAGCTACTGTATCTGACGTATTGAATGCAGGTTGGAACTTGCAAAACAATGGCACTGCGAAAGACTTCGTAAAACCATATGACACTGTAAACTTTATCAATGGTGCCAATACAACTGCGGTTGTAACAACGAATGCAGAAGGTACTGCAAGCACTGTTACATACAATGTAACAGGATTGCCTGTAACATATACAACAGCAGATGGCACACCAGTATCTAAAATTGGAGATAAATTCTACAAAGTAAATGACAAAGGTCAACCAATCGATGAACAAGGTAACCCAAGCACGAAAGTGAACAACAATGGAGAACCTATCGACGGTAATGGCAATGTGATCAAGCCAGTAGATACTTCCACAAATCCATTGAGCACTAACTTAGTCAATCCAAATGTAACTGAGCCGAATAAGAAAACGACTTCTCCTACACAATTAGGAAATGTCACATCTGGCTTACAAAAATATGGTGATCAAGTGAATGGTGCGGATGTACCAGGAACAAACGATAAAAACCGTGGTTTAGTTGATTTGTCTAAACCTGCCACAGGGGAACCTAAAGTAAGCGACAACACAGCCGCAACTGTAGGTGACCTACGTAACATGGGTTGGATTGTATCTGCAGAAAAAACGACTGGTGATTTGACTAAGGAGTACTCTGACACAGTGAAAAATGCAAACGAAGTGAAATTCGTAGGCGAAGGTACAGCGACTGTTACTGGTAAAACAGATGACAAAGGTGTACGTACAATTACTGTCAAAGTAGATGACCAAGTGTCAACGAATAATGCGGTAACGCCAGTGGTTTATACCAAAGCGGATGGCACGAAAGTGTATCCGACAGGTAAGAAAGATACAGCGGGTAACCTAATTTTCAATACCAAAGCGGATGGTACTGGCGATGATGTTCCAAATACAGATGTCATCACTTCTGTGAACGGACCAAAAGGTACAATAAGCCCAACTACGTTGTCTAATGTAGCAGGCAATCTTGAGGGTGCAAAAGCAAATACTAATGCACCAACGACCAATGCAGCAGCGCCAAATACAACAGATGCGGCACAACCAAATTATGTAAATACACATAATGCGGCGACTGTAGGCGATGTATTGAATGCAGGTTGGAACTTACAAAACAATGGTGCAGCTCGTGACTTTGTGAAACCGTACGATACCGTGAACTTTATCAACGGCAAAGGTACCGTCGCTGTAGTAGAAACTGCAGGCGATGCGACCAGCAGCACCGTGAAGTTTGATGTGGATGCGGGTGAAATTACTGCGGACAAAGCCAAACCAGGTGCGGTAAAAGGTCCTATTACTGCAGATGAAGCGAAGAGACTTGCTGATAATTTAGCAAATGCGCAAAACGCAGTAAACAATTTGGCACCAGATGCAGATGAAGCAACGAAAAAAGCTGCTCAAGATGCACTTAAAGCAGCCCAAGCTGCGGCAGCTCCATTGAACAAAGTGGCGACTGCCCAAAACGTTGCGAATATGATTAACAACTCTGGCTTTACGCTGAAGACTTCTGCAACTGCCGACGGTAAGAAAGATGACGCATCGACAGGCGACGAAGTCATCAACCCGGGCAAAGCGGTTGAAATGATTGCAGGTAAAAACTTAACCGTGAAACAGGATGCAGACGGTAAAGTCACTTATGCGACTGCAAGCGATGTCGTGTTCAACACTGTCAAGGTCGGCGCACCCGAAACCTATCGGGACGACCAAGGCAACACGGTTGTCAAGGTGGACGGCAAGTTCTACAAAGCAGACAATGTGGAAAACGGCAAGCCGAAAGATGATGCGGTTGAAGTTGCCGGTGGCAATGTTACGACCATCAATCCGCAAGTCAACTTCGCCCGCGAAGATGCCAAACCTGCGACCAACAACGGTACGGATGCGAAGAACCAACCGTCTTCCGCGCTGAACATTAGTTCGACTGACGGTAAACCGACGCAGCTGACCGGCGTAGCTTCCAGCCTTAATGCTGCCGAAAAAGTCGAAACCGCGCCGCAAGGCAAAGACGGCAACAGAAGCGATGTCTATCTGGTTGATTTGAACGGTAAGAATTCTCCGGTGAACAAGAACGCCGCCGCAACTGTAGGCGATTTGCAAAATATGGGCTGGGTGGTATCGACCAAAGACGGCAACGGCTATACCGATGTTGTGAAGAACGCCAACCAAGTGGACTTCAAAGGCAGCAACGGCATCGAGGTGCGCGGAAGCACCGCCGCCGACGGCACACGCGTGATTACCGTGTCTGCCAAAGAAGGCGAGGTGACCAACAAAGTCGAGATAACCAAAAACGACGGCTCGAAAGTCAAAGCGGTCATTATCGACGGCAAATACTATGAGCGCGATGAAAACGGGAAGCCGAAGACGGATACGAATCCGGGTACGTATAAGGAAATTCCCGCTGCGGATATTAAATCGGCAGACAATGGCGGCTCGGGCTTTGTAACCGGCAATACGGTCGCCAATGCAATCAACGATTCGGGATGGAACGTGGGTTTGGCAGATGGGAAAAAGGCAAAAGCCGCATTCGCAGGCGGCGGTAAAGCCTTGTCCAAAAGTGATCTTGAAAAAGTCAATCCAGACGACAACCTCCGCTTCGCCGACGGCAAAAACACCAAGGTCAAGGCTGCGACTGTGGATGAAATCAATAAGGACGGCAGGAAAATCACCAATACTTATGTGAAATTCGATGTCGAACTGCCCATCGGTCAGATTGAAAACGTTTCCCGCGATGCGGAAGGCAACGCAGTGAAAAAAGTCGGCGATAAATGGTATCCCGCCGATCAGG
Organism: Neisseria sp. LACPHL-SPEC-2024-00856; assembly: GCF_047915665.1. NCBI lineage: Bacteria > Pseudomonadati > Pseudomonadota > Betaproteobacteria > Neisseriales > Neisseriaceae > Neisseria > Neisseria sp. LACPHL-SPEC-2024-00856. Next base: position 38,315 of record NZ_JBLRPR010000009.1, on the reverse strand, counting down.
TTAAGGAAGACGGCACGCTGAAAGACCCGGTTAATTCGACCGCGCTTTCCGACGAAGAGGCGGAAAAGGTTGCAACGGGTAATGTGGCGGCAATGGATCCTGGAAATAAGGGAGACAAGTATAAATCTGCCAATCAGGTCGAAAAAGGTCTGACAACGGTACAAATGGGCGAACTTGCCGGCAAACAGGCCGCAGCCGCCGAAGCGGCGAAACTCAAAATCGAAAACCTGCTGAAAAATCAGCCGAAAGATGTTGTTGATGCCGTCGCCGAGGTCGCTGTAAAAGCAGCGAAAGACGAGGCGAAGGCGCAATATCTGAAAGAGAAGGGTTTGGATAAGGGTACGGGCGGCACGGTCATTTCCAATTTGGCGCGCGGTACTGCGCCGGGCGATGCCGTAAACGTCGATCAGCTGCAAAACAGCGGTTGGAATTTGGATTCCAAAGTAGTTAAAGGTTCTTCGGGCAAAGTCATCAGCGGCAATGTTTCGCCGAGCAAGGTAAAGATGGATGAAACCGTCAACATTGATGCCGGCAACAACATCGAGATTACCCGCAACGGTAAGAATATCGGCATCGCCACTTCGATGACCCCGCAGTTTTCCAGCGTTTCGCTCGGTGCGGGGGCGGATGCGCCCACTTTGAGCGTGGATGGGGACGCATTGAATGTCGGCAGTAAGAAGGACAACAAACCCGTCCGCATTACCAATGTCGCCCCGGGCGTTAAAGAGGGGGATGTTACAAACGTTGCACAACTTAAAGGCGTGGCGCAAAACTTGAACAACCGCATCGACAATGTGGACGGCAACGCGCGTGCGGGCATCGCCCAAGCGATTGCAACCGCAGGTTTGGTTCAGGCCTATTTGCCCGGCAAGAGTATGATGGCGATCGGCGGCGGCACTTATCGCGGCGAAGCCGGTTATGCCATCGGCTACTCCAGTATTTCCGACGGCGGAAATTGGATTATCAAAGGCACGGCTTCCGGCAATTCGCGCGGCCATTTCGGTGCTTCCGCATCTGTCGGTTATCAGTGGTAAGGGCTTTTTCGCCTGTCTGCTGTTGGGGCAGGCGGAAGGTTTGAAGGGAAGGGCGGCGATTTGCCGCCCTTTTTATAGTGGATTAAATTTAAACCAGTACGGCGTTGCCTCGCCTTAGCTCAAAGAGAACGATTCTCTAAGGTGCTGAAGCACCAAGTGAATCGGTTCCGTACTATTTGTACTGTCTGCGGCTTCGTCGTCTTGTCCTGATTTTTGTTAATCCACTATATTTGGGTGTGCCGCATTTTCAACCTATGCCGTCTGAAAGGGCCTTCAGACGGCATAGGTTTGCATGGGACAAAAGGATCGGCCTGCTTTATCGGAATTTCCCTGACGGCTGAGTTCTGCTTTGAAGGACGGGAAGGTTTGGTTTATTGGCTTCTTTCTAATTCGGGCAAGATACGGGATGTGTTTCATCCAGTATTGGTGTTCCACGGAGAACCCTTCGGCTGACTTTGGACATTCCGATTCCTGAAGTAAAAAAGCCGATAAAACATCTGTATTGGAGCAGGAAATCTGGTGTCCATTCCGTGTTGTTGAGCAGGGCATTTCTTTAAAACGGCAGGTCAGAAGCGGTAGTTCAAACCGAAGACAAACTCTCTGCCGCGTTCGTAGAACGGTACACGCCCGTCGCTGTCGGGGAAGCGTTGGCTGTGTGAACGGTATTTTTTGTTGCCGATATTATTGACGGCAAAGTTGACGTTCATATTGCCTTTGCCTAAAGGCTGCCGGTTGGCATAAATGTCATGTACGCCGTAGCCGCTTTTAAGGGATTTGACTGTACCTTTTTTATTAACATATTGTTTTATTAGGAATTTATTATATCCTTACAATATTGTTTTTCTATAACCTTTAAAAAGGATGCAATATGCTTTTGATAAGTTAAAGTCGGGAAGCTGTTTTCAAATTTTATAGTGGATTAACAAAAACCAGTACGGCGTTGCCTCGCCTTAGCTCAAAGAGAACGATTCTCTAAGGTGCTGAAGCACCAAGTGGATCGGTTCCGTACTATCCGTACTGTCTGCGGCTTCGTCGCCTTGTCCTGATTTTTGTTAATCCGCTATATTGTGAGAAGCTGGATGACGGATGAGGGAAAAATAAATGCCGTCTGAATCTTCAGACGGCATCGGGAGATGATTTTCAGTTCTCGGCTTCCGGTTCGGTTACACTGGAAATTACAGAAGCGTCGGAGAGTTCGGATTCGGATTCGTCTTCGGCAACACGTTCCAGCGATACCAAGGTTTCGCCTTCATCCAAGTTAATCAGTTTCACGCCTGCTGCGGCGCGGCCGGTTTCGCGGATTTGTTCGACTTTGGTGCGGATAAGCACGCCGCCGCTGGTAATCAGCATCAAATCGTCGGTTTCGCCGACCAAGGTTGCAGCGACCAAATCGCCGTTTCGTTCGCCGGTATTGATGGCGATATTGCCTTGTCCGCCTTTGTTTTTGCGGCTGTAATCGGCAATCGGGGTGCGTTTTCCGTATCCGTTGGCGGTGGCGGTTAAAACTTGCAAACCGCTTTCTTCGGTTTCAGGAGCGAAGGTAATCAGGCTGACGATTTTGCCGTCGGTGGGCAGGCGCATACCGCGCAAACCGCCGCTGCCGCGGCCGGACGGGCGAACACCGTGTTTGCCGCTCGGCAGGGCGTTTTCGCTGTCGGCGGTTTCGTCTTCGATGCCGTCTGAAGTTTCGATGTCGGCATCTTCCGCTTCGCCGTTGTCGGATTTTTCCCAGTATTCGTTGAAGCGTATGGCTTTGCCCAAGTTGGAGAACAGCATGATGTCGTCCGCACCGCCTGTTTGCGCGGCGCCGACGAGGTAGTCGCCTTCTTTGAGCGCGATGGCTTTAATGCCTTGGGCGCGGACGTTTTTAAAGGCGGAAAGTTGGACTTTTTTCACCATTCCCTGCGCGGTGGCGAAGAAGACGTATTGGTCTTCGGGAAACTCGCGTACTGCCAAAATCGCGCTGACTTTTTCGCCTTCTTCCAACTGGATGACGTTGTTTATCGGACGGCCGCGGCTGTTGCGTCCGCCTTCGGGCAGCTTGTAAACCTTAATCCAGTGGCACTTGCCTAAATTGGTAAAGCACATCAAATAATCATGCGTGTTGGCAACAAACAGGGTTTCGATAAAGTCTTCGTCTTTGGTGGCGGCAGCCTGTTTGCCGCGTCCGCCGCGACGCTGCGCCTGATAGTCGGTGGTCGGCTGGGTTTTGATATAACCGCCATGTGTCAGGGTAACGACCATTTCGCGTTGCGGAATCAGGTCTTCATCGGCAATGTCGCCGCCGAACGGGTTGATTTCGCTGCGGCGTTCGTCGCCGAAATTGGTTTTGGTTTCTTCCAATTCTTCGCGGATGATTTGGGTGATGCGTTCCGGCTTTGCCAAAATGTCCAAAAAGTCGATGATTTTTGCCATAATGTTTTTGTAGTCGCCGACGATTTCTTCTTGGTCGAGACCGGTCAGGTTGCGCAAGCTCATACGCAGGATGGCGTCGGCTTGGATTTCGCTCAGATAATAGCCTTGTTCCTGTAAGCCGAGGTTGGCGGGCAGACCTTCGGGACGCGCCATGCGCAGGTCGAGGTCGGTACGGCTCAACATGTCTTCCACCAAGCCGCTGCGCCATGCGCGGGACAGCAGTTTTTCTTTGGCTTCAGGCGCGTCAGCGGATTCTTTAATCAACTGAATCATCTCGTCGATATTGGACAAGGCGACGGCTTTACCTTCGGCGATATGGCCTTCATGACGCGCTTTTTTCAGACGGAACAGGGTGCGGCGGGTAACGACTTCGCGACGGTGGCGCAGGAATTCCGCCAAAATCTGTTTCAGGTTCAGCAGGCGCGGCTGACCGTCCACCAAGGCAACCATGTTGATACCGAAGCTGTCTTGAAGCTGGGTGAGTTTGTAGAGTTGGTTTAAAACGACTTCGGCGTTTTCGTTGCGTTTCAATTCGATAACGACGCGCATACCGGATTTGTCGGATTCGTCGCGCAGGTCGGATACGCCTTCCAAGGTTTTTTCGCGCACCAGTTCGCCGATTTTTTCCACCAGCTTGGCTTTGTTCACCTGATACGGGATTTCGTCGATGATGATGGCTTCGCGTTCGCCGTTTTTGCCTATGGGTTCGATATGGGTCTTACCGCGCATAACAACGCGGCCGCGACCTGTTTTATAGCCTTCGCGCACCCCGCTCAAGCCGTAGATGGTTGCCCCAGTCGGGAAATCGGGGGCTTGCAGGATGTCGATCAATTCGTCGATTTCGGTTTCGGGTTCGTCCAAAAGACGCAGACAGGCGTTGATGGTGTCGGTGAGGTTGTGCGGCGGGATGTTGGTCGCCATACCGACGGCGATACCGGACGAGCCGTTGACCAACAGCGCGGGGAAGCGGGTCGGCAACACCAGCGGCTCGTGTTCGCTGCCGTCGTAGTTCGGGCCGAAATTGACGGTTTCTTCTTCGATGTCCGCCAGCATTTCGTGGGCGATTTTCGCCATGCGGATTTCGGTATAACGCATCGCTGCCGCGCCGTCGCCGTCAACCGAGCCGAAGTTGCCCTGACCGTCAATCAGTACATAACGCATCGAAAAATCCTGCGCCATGCGTACGATGGTGTAGTAAACTGCGGAATCGCCGTGGGGGTGGTATTTACCGATGACGTCGCCGACGATGCGCGCCGATTTTTTGTAGGCGGCATTCCAGTTGTTTTTCAGCTCGTGCATGGCATACAGCACGCGGCGGTGTACGGGTTTGAGACCGTCGCGCACGTCCGGCAGCGCGCGCCCGACAATCACGCTCATGGCGTAATCGAGATAGCTTTTGCGCATTTCGTCTTCAAGGCTGACGGGCAGGGTTTCGAGGGCGAATTTGTGGTCGTTGCGGATGGTTGCGTCGGTCATGGTTTCAATGTTTCGTATGGCAAAAAATTGTTGCTTATTTTAGCATATTTCAACATGAAACGGTGCGGCGGCCGGATATGCCGTCTGAAAGGCACGGGCAAAATGCGGCGAGAAGCGTCCGGCTTCCACAAATTTGTACAGGCGGCATTTCAGACGGCATCGGGGCATAATCCTTTCCATAGGAAAACGGGACGGAGGGGAAGATGTGGTAGCTGCCTTCGCCTTGCTTCTTTTTGTCTCTTACGCATATTGCTCCATTAATGCCACGATAGGCATTAGCTCCGGTTCTGAATCTGAGCGATAGCTGTCTATAACTGTTTCGTTTCCATTAAAAAAATGAACATTAGCACCACTATCAAGCATAGCTTTCAAAACATCTAATCGTTCGGGCATATAGCCTATCATTGCTAGAGGAATCATATTGTCTTCATCGGCTATATTCGGATTTGCTCCTGCCTCCAGCAACGCTAATGCTGCATCGCCGTTTCTGGCACGCATGGCGTAATGTAGTGGAGTCATGCCGTATATATCTTGGGCATTGACTGCTACGCCTTTGTCCAGATAGAACCGGACGGTTTCTAGCGGTGAAGGACTGTGAGGATTCATATTAATGCGGTGCAGATAGCTCCATTTTTCAGACGGCGTGATTTTCAAAGGATCAAACTGGCCGCTGTCTGCCGTTTTTTGCAGAAATTTGATATCGCCTAGTCTGTTCGCTCGAACAACCTGCATGCCGATATCATTTTTATAAGGATCTAGTCTCATTTTATTTTCCTGTCGTTAAAAATTTTTCCATATCATCTCTAATATCTTCTAAGTCATCAATACCTGGTTTCTCATAGCGATGACTCAAATTATCCTTAGCATTTTCCAGCTTAAAGATACTCGGCCGCGCATTAACATAATCGTTCAATTGTTGTGATGGCGTATCGTGCCGATGACGGTGATTGGTGGGACGTATTGGCGTTTTTCGATTTGTAGGAACAGGTGGGTGAAGACGGTATATTTTCGGATGGGAATGCGAGGAGGAAAAACGGGCGGATTGAAAAAGTTTGATGTGCAGGTATGTGTGCTTTCGGGACGGTCTTTGCCGAAGCTGATGCCGATTTTGGCATGCCGTCCGAAGAAGGCTTTTCTGCCGGTAAAGGATAGAATGGGGGGCAATGCCGAAACGCTGGCGCACGTCATTAAAAAACGGATGCAGGCGGAGGTTCGGCATTGCCTCCCGCAAAAATGTTATTTTTTTGATGTTCCTCCACGGCTTTTGTCTGTTGTGGGCGGGTAGCCGCTATGTTCGGACGGCATGGCGGACGCAACGGTTATGTCGTCTGAAACACGGTGCGGATTATAATGCCGAGGAAATTTCGTTGCGGAGTTTGTCGAGAAACCTGCCTTGGCGGACTTGTTGTGCGGCGGTGTCGTAATCTTGTCGGGCAAACGACTGTTTCAGACCGCAGAACAGTTTTTCTTGTTCGGTGCGGATTTCGTTGTCGAGATTTTTCAAGGATTCAAGGTCTTTGCCCGCCCGTGCCTCCATCAGCGTTTCGCGCCATTCCATTTGCTGCATAAGGAATTCGGGGGCGAAAGAGGTATGCTCCGGCGCGTCGGCATCGATACCCGATGTTTTCAGCAGGTAGGCGGCGCGGTCGATGGGGTTTTTCAAGGTGCGGTAGGCATCGTTGATGGTGGAAGACATCATTACTGCCTGCTTTTGCTCAAAGGCGGAAGCTGAAGCGAATTTATCGGGATGGAAACGGGCGGCCAAGGCGCGGTAGGTTTGTTCCAAGTTTTCGGTGTCGATATCGAAAGCGGGTTCAATCCGGAAGAGGGTGAAATATTGGGACATAGTAGGATGATAAATGTAAGATTTTGGCAGAAAACTGTTTTTGCCTTATAATCTGCGGCTTCTTAAACGAAAGGACTGAATATGGGCGGCAAAGTGCAGCACAATAAAGGCAAAATACGCGACAATGCTTTAAAAGCCTTAGTGAAATCCGATTTGTTCCGGCACAAGGTGGAACGGAAAAGGAAAGGCAAAGGCAGCTACAACAGGCAGGAAGCGAAAAAATGGCGGGACGGTTTTGATACTGTCCCGCCATTTTTATGTCTTAAACGTGGAAGCTCTCGCCGCAGCCGCAGGAGTCTTTGACATTCGGGTTTTCAAATTTGAAACCTTCCTGCAAACCTTCTTTGGTGTAATCGACTTGTGTGCCGTCCAGATAAACCAGGCTTTTCGGGTCGATATAAATGCGTGCGCCGTGTCCTTCGAAAATCAGGTCGTCGCCATCGGCTTCATCGACAAATTCAAGGTTGTACGCCATCCCCGAGCAGCCGCTGGTTTTCACACCCAAGCGTACGCCCAAGCCTTTGCCGCGTTTGGCGAGATAGTCATTGATGTGTTTTGCGGCATTCTCGGTAAGGGTAATCATATTTCTTCCTTGTTGTATCGCCCCGGACAGACCCGAAGCGGAGGGCGGTTCGGACGGCATTGTGGGACGATGCCGTCTGAAGGGCTTTATCTGTTTTCCTGACGTTTGCGGTAGTCGGCAACGGCCGCTTTTACCGCATCTTCAGCCAAGATGGAGCAGTGGATTTTTACCGGCGGCAATTCCAATTCTTCGGCGATTTCGCTGTTTTTGATTGCCAGTGCGTCATCAAGGCTTTTGCCTTTGACCCACTCGGTAATCAGGCTGGACGAAGCGATGGCGGAGCCGCAGCCGTAAGTTTTGAATTTCGCATCTTCGATGATGCCTTCGTCGTTCACTTTGATTTGCAGGCGCATGACGTCGCCGCAGGCGGGCGCGCCGACCATACCGGTGCCGACAGACTCGTCGTTTTTGTCGAAAGTACCGACATTGCGGGGATTTTCGTAGTGGTCGATTACTTTATCGCTGTATGCCATGATGTGGTTTCCTTAATGTTTTTTGATGGTTTCAGTGGTTTGTTTGCCGATTTTCAGACGGGCTGGGTCAGATTTTACACGCGCCGCCTTCGCAGCCGTCGTCGTTTTCCGAATCGACACCACCCTCTACGGTAACGCCGTCAAAATCTTCGAGCAGGTTGTCGAGATTGTCGAGGTCAAGTTCTTGTTCGTTCATGGGTTGCATCCTTAATTTGAAGGTTGTGGCATTGGGGTCGTCTGAAAAGGTCTTTGTGAGGTTTCAGACGACCTTTGTTGTTTTTAATATATAGGCAGGTTGGTTTGTTAAACCCAACACTTCGAGTGGATTGATAGGTTTGTTGGGTTTTTAACCCAACCTGCGATTACTGTAATTATCTAAAAGAAACATCTCTTGCTTTCTCATCATACAAATATTTTTGGCGAAGTACCGCAACATGAATTACAGCAGGAATTGTTACACGGTAAGCAGGACCTGCTATATCAATCGCAGTCCATAATCCTGTAATAGTCCAACCAATCGGGCCAGCTAAAACAGACATTGTTCTTGTTAAAGCTGCGTTACCTGCTAAACTTAGCCCTCTTCCTAAAATAGCCTTCATAATATAATTAACAATGATTAAGGTCAGCTGGTATGATTTAAACCCACCTGCTCTAAATACTGCTTGAAATATACCCACTAGTGCTTCTGGTGTAATTCCTGAAAAGTTTTTAAGTCCTAAATTTCTTGCCAAGTCTTGCAATTCAGAATGACTTAATTTTTCTATTGAATCCTCTAGAATTTTCATTAATAGATGTGTTTCTATCTTTTCAACTGATGAGCTATTGTTATAATTAACTTTTAATTTATCACATACATCAGTTAATACTTCCTTGTAAAGTATTCCTTCTCCTCCTCTTAATAATGTAGCAAAAGTATTTGCACCAAAACATTGAATTTCTGCTGCTATCAATTTCCAATACTGATGGTGGTCCGGATAGTATTCTTTATATGCGCTACTCTCACTTAATTCTTCTGTAAATCTTTTCTCACCATCTTTATCATGAGTTAGGCAATATACAAGGTCATTTAAATCTTCTGATTTAATCTCTGCCAAAAATTCCAGATCAGTGTCACAACGATACGCCATTTCTTTTTATATCCCTTTAGGAGTTAGAAATAAAATTAATAAGAATAGTTTTTTGGCTATCTGAAACAAAATCCTTCTCCTTTTTCAGATAGCCTATTTAGATTATCAATGCGCCGCCCACTCAATCGAATTCAAATCAATCCCGTCTTTAAACATTTCCCACAGCGGCGACAGTTCGCGCAGTTTGCCGATTTTGGATTTGATCAGTTCGGCGGCGAATTGCACTTCTTCTTCGGTAGTCATGCGGCCGAAGGTGACGCGCAGGGATGAGTGTGCTAATTCGTCGTTGCGGCCAAGTGCGCGTAAAACGTAGCTTGGCTCAAGGCTTGCGGAAGTACAGGCGGAGCCGCTGGATACGGCGAGTTCTTTCACTGCCATAATCAGGCTTTCGCCTTCGACGAAGTTGAAGCTGACGTTCAGGTTGTTCGGGGCGCGGTGTTCGAGGTCGCCGTTGATATAGACTTCTTCGATGCCTTCGATGCCTTTGAGGAAGATATCACGCAGTTTCAGGTAGTGCGCAGTGTCTTGTGCCAATTCTTCTTTGGCGATGCGGAAGGCTTCGCCCATACCGACGATTTGGTGGGTCGGCAGGGTGCCGCTGCGGAAGCCGCGTTCGTGGCCGCCGCCGTGCATTTGGGCTTCGAGGCGGACGCGGGGTTTGCGGCGGACGTACAGCGCGCCGATGCCTTTGGGGCCGTACACTTTGTGCGCGGACATCGAGAGCAGGTCGATTTTGGCAGCTTCGACATCGACAGGCACTTTGCCGCAGGCTTGGGCGGCATCGACGTGGAAGACGATTTTGCGTTCGCGGCAGATTTCGCCGATGGCAGGAATGTCTTGCACCACACCGATTTCGTTGTTCACCCACATTACGGAAATCAGGATGGTGTCGTCGCGGATGGCGGCTTTGAGTTCTTCCAAATCAATCAAACCGTTTTCCTGCACGCCAAGGTAGGTTACTTCGAAACCTTGGCGTTCGAGTTCGCGCATTGTATCTAAAACGGCTTTGTGTTCGGTTTTGACGGTGATGAGGTGTTTGCCTTTGGTTTTGTAGAAGTTTGCCGCGCCTTTGATGGCGAGGTTGTCGGACTCGGTCGCGCCGCTGGTGAAGATGATTTCTTTAGGGTCGGCATTAATCAGGGCGGCGATGTCGGCACGGGCTTTTTCGACGGCCTCTTCTGCTTCCCAGCCGAATGCGTGGCTGTTGGAGGCGGGGTTGCCGAAGGTTTCGGCCAGATAGGGAATCATTTTTTCGGCAACGCGTTTGTCAACGGGGGTGGTGGCGGCGTAGTCGAGATAAACGGGGGTTTTGACGGTCATGGTTTGCTCTTTCTTTTTCGGGTGTTATTTAATGGATGTGTGTAAATTGGACGACGCGGCTGCCGTCACCGCTGTTTTTCTGTTCGATGATGCTTTGCAGGGTAACGCTGCCGAGGTAGTCGTTGATGGTTTTGTTTAAATTCTCCCAAAGGTCGTGCGTCAGGCAGGGCGCGCCGTGGTGGCAGTTGGCTTTACTGCCGCATTGGGTCGCGTCCAGCCGGTCTTCGGCGGCGGCGATGATTTGGGCGATGTTGATGTGTGCCGCCGGTGCGGCGAGGATGTAGCCGCCGCCGGGCCCGCGCAGGCTTTCAACCAGTCCGGCGCGGCGGAGTTTGCCGAACAATTGCTCGAGATAGGAGAGGGATATGTTTTGGCGTTCGCTGATGGCACTGAGTTTGACAGCACCGGTTTGCGCGTTCATCGCCAAATCCAGCATAGCGGTAACGGCAAAACGCCCTTTAGTAGTCAGTCTCATGGCGGTGGTTGCCCGTGTCGGCTTTTTTATAGTGGGCGGAATTGTCCAATATCTGAGTGTTTCAGTCAAGTATGGGGGCGGATTGCGCGATTGGCTGTTTAAATCGGCAGATTGATTGGTTTTTAATATTTTGATTTTAATTTGTTATTTTTGAATTCTAAACCTTATGCCGCTTGAAGTGGGAGCGGCGACGGGTGCAGTAAATGTTGAAATGATTTGCCTTATAATCAATATTGATATACATTATCTATTTCATATAAAGTTATTCAGGTATTCAGGGGGCGACAAATGAAACGTGATTTGAGCAAAATGACCTGCATCGAAGACTTGCGCCGCGTTGCCAAGCGCAAAATGCCGCGTATGTTTTACGATTACATCGATTCGGGTTCGTGGACGGAAACGACTTATCGGGAAAATACTTCGGATTTCAAAGACATCCGCTTCCGTCAAAAAGTATTGGTCAATATGGAGGGACGCAGCCTTGAGACTAAAATGATCGGGCAGGATGTGAAAATGCCGGTGGCGATTGCGCCGACGGGTTTTACCGGTATGGCACACGCAGACGGCGAAATTTTGGCGGCGCGGGCGGCGGAGAAGTTCGGTATTCCGTTTACGTTGTCCACCATGTCTATCTGCTCGATTGAAGACGTTGCCGAGAACACCAGCGCGCCGTTTTGGTTTCAGCTTTATGTGATGCGCGACCGCGAGTTTATGGAAAACCTGATTAAGCGCGCGAAGGATGCCAAATGTTCGGCATTGGTATTGACCGCCGACTTGCAGGTTTTGGGTCAACGCCACAAAGACATCAAAAACGGCCTGTCCGCGCCGCCGAAACCGACCATCGCCAATTTAATCAATCTGGCGACCAAGCCCGAATGGTGCATGAAAATGCTGAACACGGAACGCCGCACGTTCCGCAATATCGTCGGACACGCCAAAAACGTCGGCGATTTGTCCTCGCTGTCTTCATGGACTTCCGAACAATTCGACCCGCGCCTGAGCTGGGACGACGTCGCCCGCATTAAAGATTTGTGGGGCGGCAAGCTGATTATCAAAGGCATTATGGAACCTGAAGACGCGGAAAAAGCAGCGAAAAGCGGTGCGGACGCATTGGTCGTTTCCAACCACGGCGGCCGCCAGCTCGACGATACCGTGTCCGCCATCAAAGCCTTGCCCGACATCGTTAGTGCAGTCGGCAGCGACATCGAAGTTTGGATGGACAGCGGCATCCGCAGCGGTCAGGATATTTTGAAGGCGTGGGCTTTGGGTGCGAAAGGCACGATGATAGGCCGGGCGTTTCTGTATGGTTTGGGTGCGTATGGTGAAGAAGGCGTAACCCGTGCGCTGGAAATCCTGTATAAAGAAATGGATATATCTATGGCGTTTACGGGATACCGCGATATTCAAGATGTCGATGCCTCGATTTTAAGGGGTAAAGATTGGGGTAGGGAAACGGTTTAGATACTGAAAAATACGATGCCATCTGAACACAGGGTTCGGACGGCATTATATTTTTCATTCCCATTCAGGCGGCGGATGCCGCCGTGTTCATCAGGCGCAAGGCTTTCAGACGGCATATTTCCTTTTGATATTCTGCTAAACCGACAAATTCTCCGGTTTCAGTGTAGACGCGTATCGGCGTGTCGGAAGGCAGGTCTTCCTCGAAACGCGGACGTTGTCCGCAGCGGAGCATATGGACGGCATAATCGTTTAAAACGGTTTGGGGAAAGTGTGAAACCAATACGTCGCAGGGCAGAAGTAGGCTGTCGCGTTCTGTTTCGTCCAAGTTTGCCAAGGCTTCGAGCGTGTGGCTTTGGGCAATGGTAAAGCCGGCGGTTTCGGTGCGGCGCAGAGCGGTCAGGTGGGCGAACGTGCCGATGTGTTTGGCGATGTCTTCGCTAAGGGTGCGGATATAGGTGCCTTTGCTGCAACGCACGCTTATCACGGCTTTGGGCGCGTCAAACTCGGTAATATCAATGGCGTAAATGGTGATGTCGCGCGGTTTACGTTCGATGACGATGCCTTTGCGGGCGTATTCGTACAGCGGTTTGCCTTCGTGCTTGAGGGCGGAAAACATCGGCGGCACTTGGCGGATGTCGCCTGTCAGTGCTTGGCATGCCGTCTGAAATTCGGCCAAGGAAATATCGGCGCGTGCGGCAGCGATGATTTCGCCTTCGGCATCACCCGTGCTGCTGGCTTCGCCGAGTTTCAGCGTGGCGGTGTAGGCTTTGTCGGCATCCAGCAGGTATTGGGCGAACTTGGTCGCTTCGCCGAAGCAGACGGGCAAAAGTCCGGTTGCCAAAGGATCGAGTACGCCGGTATGCCCTGCTTTTTCGGCACGGAATAAACGCCGCGCTTTTTGCAGGGCGGTGTTGCTGGAAAGGCCTTCGGGTTTGTCGAGAAGAAGAACGCCGTTGACCGGGCGTTTGGCGGGTTTATTGGTCATATTAATTAGGGAATATTAATGTTCAGACCGTCTGAAAGGGTTCAGACGACCTGCGTGTTAGCTTAATTCTTCATTCAATAATTCACGAACAGATTGTTTTTCATCAATTAGATCAACGCTGATTGCATCAAAGCCATTTCGTTTTAATGAGTCAAAACTAATGATTCGGCCATCAATTAAGGGGACTTGTCCTTCAGAATTGACGAAATCTTCATATTCATCTTCATAGTCTATATTGTAATAAAGATGGATCAGAACTCGGTAAGTATACTCATCCAAATCAGTTAACATTCTGTTTTGCTTTTGATTTAGGCTATATTTGTTGCAAAACATAGCGTTATAGCCATGTTCCGCGCCATCAAACAGTACGATTTCATCGCCGCTTACAGCTTCTACCGCCACAATTTTTACCGGAGCCTTATCAGTATCGGTAATCAATCCATCAAAAGGCTCTCCATAGTAACGGATGTGGAAAGTATCTCTACCTTGGCAGGATAATGAAAAGCAACGATGCCTGCCTTCAATTTGCAGGCTATCACTATGTGCATAGGCGGCTAAATGTTCGGGAATCAGATTGTTCATTTTAGCAGTATCAGTCTTCAACCAGTTTTTCCGCCGCCACTTGGTCGATAAGGGCAGACAGGTTCATACCACGCTCTAAGGATTCGTCGTATTTGAAATGGAGTTCGGGGATTTTGAACAGTTTGATGCGTTTGGCCAATTCACTGCGGAGGTGTCCGCGTGCGTGTTCCAGCACTTCTTCCGTAATTTCGCGCGCGTCTTGGTTTAACACCGTATAGAACACGGTGGCATGGCTGTAATCTCGGGTAACTTCGACTTCGTTGACGGTAATGAAGCCGGCGCGCGGGTCTTTCAGTCCGGTACGGACGAGTTCGGCAAGCTCGCGCATAATTTGTTCTTTGACACGGTCTTGGCGGGCGTAGCCGCGTTGGGGTTTTCTCATGAATATCCTCAGATTTCAGATTTGGTTTCAGACGGCATTTTTGCCGCTGGGGCGGTTGCGAAAGGGCGTATTATAGCCGAATCGGCGGGATTTTAAGGTAATACATTGATAAGAACGGATATAGTTATTATACTTGGCAACCCGAACGGCGCGTGCCGTTTCTGTAACGCATACATTGTAAAGAAAGCCATGTCCAACGAAAACCGTACCTGTTCCTTTTGCGGAAAATCCAAATCACACGTCAAACATTTAATTGAGGGCGAAAACGCCTTTATCTGCGACGAGTGCGTCTCAAACTGTATTGAAATATTGCATGAAGACGGAAATGACGGCACGCCTTCGGAAAGTGCCGGAGGGGAGCCGGAAGAATCCGGCAAGCTGCCCACGCCCGCCGAAATCGTCGCCAACCTCAACGACCACGTTATCGGTCAGGAACAAGCCAAGAAGGCCTTGGCGGTGTCGGTGTACAACCATTACAAACGCCTGCGCCATCCTAAAGTCAGCGGTAATGTCGAATTGTCGAAATCCAACATCCTGCTTATCGGTCCGACCGGATCGGGTAAAACCCTGCTGGCACAATCTTTGGCGCGCAAACTGGACGTACCGTTCGTGATGGCGGATGCTACAACTTTGACCGAAGCAGGTTATGTCGGTGAAGACGTTGAGCAAATCATTACCAAGCTTTTGGGTAAATGTGATTTCGATGTTGAAAAAGCACAACGCGGCATCGTCTATATCGACGAAATCGATAAAATTTCGCGCAAAAGCGACAACCCGTCGATTACCCGCGACGTATCCGGCGAAGGTGTGCAACAAGCCTTGCTGAAACTGATTGAAGGTACGGTGGCCAGCGTTCCGCCCCAAGGCGGCCGCAAGCATCCGAATCAGGAATTTATCAACGTCGATACCACCAACATCCTGTTTATCTGCGGCGGCGCGTTTGCAGGCTTGGAAAAAGTAATCCGCCAGCGTACTGAAAAAGGCGGTATCGGTTTCGGTGCGTCTGTTCACAGCAAGGACGAAAATGCCGACATTACCAAGCTGTTCGGCATCGTCGAACCGGAAGATTTGATTAAATTCGGTCTGATTCCGGAATTAATCGGACGTTTGCCTGTGATTGCAACTTTAGAAGAACTGGATGAGGACGCGCTGATTAATATTTTGACCGAGCCGAAAAATGCTTTGGTCAAGCAGTATCAAGCCTTGTTCGGTATGGAAAATGTCGAGTTGGAATTTGAAGAAGGCGCATTGCGTTCCATCGCGCGTCAGGCAATGGAGCGCAAAACCGGCGCGCGCGGCCTGCGTTCCATCGTCGAACGCTGCCTACTCAATACGATGTACCGCCTGCCCGATTTGAAAGGCTTGAAAAAAGTGGTGGTCGGTAAGGCAGTCATTGAAGAGGGCAGGGAACCGGAATTGGTGTTCGAGTCATGATGGCAAACAAAACCGCTTCGGAACGTTGAACCACGTTTCCGAAGCGGTTTTTTGTTTCTGATGCCGTCTGAAGCCTTCCTGACTTCAGACGGCATCTGCTTTCTGCCTAGGGGCGGTTTGCGGCGGCAAATTCTACCAGCGCGTTTTCCAGACGCTCCAAACCTTCCGCCATATCCTCATCGTTCAACAGCAGCGAAGGCGCAAAACGCAATACGTCCGCACCTGCAACCAAAATCATCACGCCGTGTTTCAACGCGGCGGCGGTTATTTCGGCGGCACGCCCGCGATAAGGCGCGTCCAACACGCATCCAAGCAGCAGCCCCATCCCGCGAACTTGCTTAAACACGCCTGTTTTCCTGCCAAAAGCCAGCAATGCCGTCTGAAGTTTCTGCCCCTGATCGCGGACGTTGTGCAAGGTTTCCGGCGCGTTGATGATGTCGAAGGCGCGGCTGCCGACCGCACACGCCATCGGGTTGCCGCCGAAAGTCGAGCCGTGTGTGCCCGGTTGGAAGGCGGCGGCAATCTTTTCTGTCGCCAGCATCGCGCCGATCGGAAAGCCGCAGCCCAATGCCTTTGCCGAACTCAAAATATCGGGAACAACGCCGTAATGTTCATAGGCAAACAGCCTGCCCGTATGCCCCATTCCGGTTTGAACTTCGTCCAAAATCAACAATGCGCCGTATTTGTCGCACAGACGGCGCGCGGTTTGCAGATATTCCGCAGTGGCGGGCAGGATGCCGCTTTCGCCCTGTATCGGCTCGATGATGACCGCGCAGGTCTGTTCGCCGACGGCAGCTTCCAGCGCGGCAATATCGTTGAACGGAACGTGCGTAATGCCTTGGGGCAGCGGTGCATAATCCTTGCTGTATTTCGGCTGGCCGCCGACGGACACGGTAAACAGCGTGCGTCCGTGGAAACTGTTGATACAGGCGACGATTTCGCTTTTGCCTCCGCCGAAACGGTCGCGGGCGTATTTCCTTGCCAGCTTCAACGCCGCCTCATTCGCCTCCGCGCCCGAGTTGCAGAAAAAAACCTTGTCGGCAAAAGTGTTTGCAACCAATTTTTGCGCCAATTCCTGCGCCGGCCGCGTCGTATAGATATTGGAAATGTGCCACAGCTTGTGCATCTGCGCGTTTAAAGCATCGACAAGGGCAGGGTGGCAGTGTCCCAGCGCATTAACGGCGATGCCGCCTGAAAAATCAATATATTCACGCCCTTCCGTATCCCAAACGCGGCTGCCTGAAGCGCGTTCGGGAATCATCGGGGCAAAGGCGAAATTGGGGGTCAGATAGTTTTGCATAATTGCTCCTGATTGCGGTTTTGTTCGGGATTATGCACCGTTTTTCAAGGCGGATAAAGGGAAATTGCCGACAATATCAGGCAGCGGTAAAAATAAACCAGAATATTTTCAATCGGATAGATGAAAAATCAAAAAAATTTCGATAAAATGCTTGAGGCGAGGCGGCGTTTTGATTTAGAATATCGTTCATATTTTTATCTTCAGACGGCATTTCATCATGCAAGGCAAAATGTTTACAACCGCTTACTGCTATTGGTACCACACAGACGTGCGGTACTTTTTTGCGCTTGCTTGAAATCCATCCCATACGCAAAACAGGCCGCTCGAAAACGGGGCGGCTTTTTTGTTACCTTCACACAGGTCGCCCGATTCGGCAACACACGGCAGAATCAGGAAAATGACCATGAATGCAATGCCCCAAACCGCCGCACAAAACGAAACCCTGCACACTTGCAGCATTATTGTCGATGATGCACAGGATTTTTCCCCCATGCTTCTCGATGCAGGGCGGGACGACACACTCATCAGCGAATCGATGATTCCGCAAATCCGCACCGTTGCCGCCCTGATGGCCGCCGAACGGCACGACTTCAGCCGCAGCAGCCCCGCCGAGTTTACCGATGCCGCCGATTTTTTTGCCGCACGGATTCTCGTATTGGGCGTGCGCCGCTTCCATTTGGACGTATCGCTGCTGCAGATTTTGAAAACCGCAAACAAGCGCGCCCGCCGCTTTGCCGAAAAACACCGTCTGTTTTTCGTCCCTGCCGAAGCCGAATTGAGTTTGAACAAACACAAAAACCGCCGCCTGCTGACCGTAGAAACCGAACACGAAGTCGAAAACAAAGGTAACCCAGTCGCCAACAGCCTCGCATTTGTCCGCAAACTGCACACCCTGCCCCTGTAAACATCACGATTTGCCGGCAGAATGCTTGCCAAAATTCCCGACGGCGATACAATAAAACCGATTTTCCACCCAAACAGGACACACATGAAAAAAATCATCGCCTCCGCGCTTATCGCAACATTCGCACTGACCGCCTGCCAAGACGACACGCAGGCGCGGCTCAAGCAGCAGCAGAAACAGATTGAAGCCCTGCAGCAGCAGCTCGCACAGCAGGCAGACGATACGGTTTACCAACTGACTCCCGAAGCAGTCAAAGACACCATTCCTGCCGAAGCACAGGCAAACGGCAATAACGGTCAGCCCGTTACCGGCAAAGACGGGCAGCAGTATATTTACGATCAATCCACCGGAAGCTGGCTGCTGCAAAGCCTGGTCGGCGCGGCGGCAGGCGCGTTTATCGGCAACGCGCTGGCAAACAAATTCACACGGGCGGGCAACCAAGACAGTCCCGTCGCCCGGCGCGCGCGTGCCGCCTACCATCAGTCCGCACATCCCAATGCGCGCACCAGCAGGGATTTGAACACGCGCAGCCTCCGTGCAAAACAACAGGCGGCGCAGGCGCAGCGTTACCGCCCGACAACGCGCCCGCCCGCCAATTACCGCCGCCCCGCTATGCGCGGTTTCGGCAGGAGGCGGTAAATCCGGCGCGCCAATGCCGTCTGAAGGGCTTTCAGACGGCATTTTTGTATTTGTTTGAGGGGGCATTGTTATGTCGCTGTTTGATTTTCAGACGGCATTTCCTTTCCAAGCGTTTGATGTCGGGATGGCAATTCTGATTTACGTGCGTTGGCAGGGCGGCATTGTCATGCCGCCGTTGGGTTTTCAGACGGCATCATATCGAACAGTCAAGCCGTAGGGCGAGCATTCTTGCCCACCGTTGCAAGGGCGGGATTTGGTGGGCAGGAATGCCCACCCTGCATCTGAAACCCTTCCGTGTCATTCCCGTGCAGGAAGGAATCTAGATATTTGAATTTACGGAAATTTTTAATCTTTTCCAAAGCGGAAAAGGGTTTTTATAGTGGATTAACAAAAATCAGGACAAGGCGACGAAGCCGCAGACAGTACAGATAGTACGGCAAGGCGAGGCAACGCGGTACTGGTTTAAATTTAATCCACTATATTGCAGATTAATCCTTTGGGTATCAAAGCCGGGCGGTGCTGAAACATTGCAAAAATGCCGTCTGAAACTCGAAATCGGTTTCAGACGGCATTGGTTTATGCGGCAGGTTGGGGCTTAGCGGTCTTTGTAACGGCGTTCGCCTCTGCCTGCAAAAGAATCGCCGGCTTTGCGTTTGCCTTTGAAGCCTTCGCCGGTTTTTTTGAAACCGTCTTTTTTAAAGCCTTCTTTCTTGAAACCTTCGCCGCGCGTTTTGCCGCCGAAGCATTCTTTGCCCGGTTTATGATCGCCGCGCCAACCGCCGGATTTGCGATCGCCCCGGCCGCCTTTACCTTTCGGCTTGCCGCCGGCCGGTTTGCGTTTGCGTGTCGGTTCCATGCCTTCGATGGTCAGTTCGGGCAGTTTGCGGCCGATGTATTTTTCGATTTTGTGGACTTTGACGTATTCGTTCACTTCGGCAAAAGTAATCGCAATACCGGTACGGCCTGCGCGGCCGGTGCGTCCGATGCGGTGGACGTAGTCTTCCGCTTGTTTCGGCAGGTCGTAGTTGATAACGTGGGTAATGGTCGGCACGTCGATACCGCGTGCGGCTACATCGGTGGCAACCAAAATTTTGCAGCGGCCTTTGCGCAAATCCATCAGCGTGCGGTTGCGCCAGCCTTGCGGCATATCGCCGTGCAGGCAGTTTGCGGCGAAACCTTTTTCGTACAATTCATCCGCGATGACTTCGGTCATGGCTTTGGTGGACGTGAAAATCACGCATTGGTCGATGTTGGCATCGCGCAAGATGTGGTCGAGCAGGCGGTTTTTGTGGCGCATATCGTCGCAGTACAGCAGCTGCTCTTCGATTTTGCCTTGGTCGTCCACGCGTTCGACTTCGATGACTTCAGGGTCTTTGGTCAGTTTGCGCGCCAGTTTGCCGACCGCGCCGTCCCAAGTGGCGGAGAACAATAAAGTCTGACGGTCGGCCGGGGTGGCTTCGACGATGGTTTCGATGTCGTCGATAAAGCCCATGTCCAACATGCGGTCAGCTTCGTCCAGAATCAGCACTTCCAAGCGGGCGAAATCGACTTTGCCGCTTTGCATCAAGTCCATCAGACGGCCCGGCGTGGCGACAATCAGGTCAACCGGTTTACTCAGGGCGCGGGTTTGGTAGCCGAAAGATGCGCCGCCGACGATGCTGACGGTGCGGAACCAACGCATATTTTTGGCGTACGCCAGCGCGTTTTTCTCCACTTGCGCCGCCAATTCTCGGGTCGGCGTCAACACCAATGCGCGCGGGCCTTTGCCCGGTTTTTCGCTGCGTTTGGTCAGCCGCTGCAACGTCGGCAGCAGGAAGGCGGCGGTTTTGCCGGATCCGGTTTGCGCCGAAGCCATGATGTCGCGCCCTTCCAAAGCAAACGGAATGGCTTGCGCCTGAATCTGGGTCGGGCTTTCGTAACCCTCGCTGCTCACGGCGGACAAAATGTTTTTATCAAGGTTCAAATCGGCAAATTTAATAGACATGGCTATCCTAAAGAGACAACAACGCGCACGTCTGAACGGTTTTCAGACGACCTGAAGCAAAGGAAAGTAACGATACGGAAAATGTGAAGTTACAGGGTTGTCGCAAGCATCTTGCTTGTGGTTAACATCGACGACAACCTGCACAGAAAGGCTTGGCAATAAGCAAGCAATAAAAGAAACGCGCCCGAAACGGCGGTTTAGGTTGGAAGACGATGGCTTCGTATAAAAAGGCGAACGGCGGATAATATAGATTTTATAGACAACGGTCAAGCAAAAAAGCATCAAGTGCGTTAAAATCCAAACCCTTCCCAATACTTATTCAGGCCGTCTGAAACCATGACCGACATCACACCCTTCGCCAACCGCATGGGCAAAAACATCAAACACCTCATGAAATGGGCGAAACGCAACAGCATTGAAGCCTGGCGCATTTACGACCGCGACATTCCCCAATTCCCCTTTGCCGTTGATGTTTACGGCGACCAAATCCACCTTCAGGAATACGATACTGGCTGGCTGATGCAGCCCGGAGAATACGAAGCGTGGCTTGCCGAAGTATTGGAAGCCGTCGCCTTCGTTACCGGTTTTGCGCCCGAACAAATCCATCTCAAACGCCGCGAACGCCAAAAAGGTTTGCAGCAATACGAAAAAACCGGCAAGGCGGGCGAAGATTTCGTCATCACCGAAAACGACCGCAAGTTTTGGGTCAACCTTGATAAGTATTTGGATACGGGGCTTTTTTTGGATCATCGAAACACGCGCAAAAAAGTCGGCGAAACGGCGGCGGGCAAACGTTTTTTGAACCTGTTTTCCTACACCGGCAGCTTTACCGTCTATGCCGCCACCGGCGGCGCGGCATTCAGCGAAACCGTCGATTTGTCCAACACTTATCTCGATTGGGCGAAACGCAATTTTGAATTGAACGGCATCGATACGGAACGGCACAAAATCGTCCGCGCCGACGTGTTCCAATATCTTCAGGCGGCATATGGGGAAGGCAGGCGGTTCGACCTCATTGTGATGGACCCGCCCAGTTTTTCCAACAGCAAGAAAATGTCCGACATCCTCGACATCCAGCGCGACCACAAAAAGCTGATTGACGGCGCGGTGAAGCTGCTCGCTTTAGACGGCATTTTGTACTTTTCCAACAACCTGCGCAGCTTCGTTTTGGACGATGCGGTATCGGAACAATACGCCGTGAAAGACATTTCCAAACAATCCGTTCCCGACGATTTCCGCAACAAGAAAATCCATCAGTGTTGGGAAATCCGCCACAAATCTTAAGGGTGCGAAAAAGCCGCCGGAATCTTCCGGCGGCTTTTCGATTGCGCTTTATCAGGCGATGGAGGCTTCGACAAAGGCGGTCAGCTGACCTTTTGCCAATGCGCCGACTTTGGTGGCGACGACTTCACCGTTTTTGAACACCATCAGGGTCGGAATGCCGCGCACGCCGAAACGGGACGGGGTGGCTTCGTTGTCGTCGATGTTGATTTTGACTACTTTCAGACGGCCTTCAAATTCGGCGGCAATGTCGTCCAAAATCGGGGCAATCATTTTGCAGGGGCCGCACCAAGGAGCCCAAAAGTCCAGCAGGACGGGGGTATCTGCATTTAAAACGTCTTTTTCAAAAGCGGCATCGCTGGTGTGTACAATCAATTCGCTGCTCATTATTTTTCCTTTTCGGTTGGGATTGGCACGATAGCGTGCAGGATAGGGCTTGAACGTAAAAATTTCAAGGGGGATGTTCGGATAATAGTTTTTTTGTACCGTCCCCATCGTCTTTGCAAATTCAGTCGATGGCACGGATTGCATTATATTTCTGAAAATTACTTTTATTATCAAAATGTAATAAATATGTTTGAGGCTGTACAGAAGCGCGCGGGCGGTGTATGCTTTGTTTAAATAGATTCTTAAAATATGAATGTTAAAAATAAACCCTAAAACCCTATAAAAGGAACCCTGCCATGACTGATTTTTCCGTTTGGGAAACTGCTCCCTTTGGTGCGACTGTCGATCATATCCTGCAACGCTACCACAATGTACACCGTGCACAATTTGAAGAATTGGTGCCGCTGGCGCAAAAAGTGGCCCAAGTTCATGCCGACACCTTTCCGGCGGAAATTGCCGAGCTGCTTGCCTATATGCAGAACGAACTGCTGATGCATATGATGAAAGAGGAAAGGATGCTGTTTCCGATGATTAATCAGGGTGTCGGCCGGGGTGCGGCGATGCCCATCAGCGTGATGATGCACGAACATGAAGAACACGACCGCGCCATCGCACGGCTCAAAGAGCTGACCGATAATTTCCAAGCGCCCGAAGGAGCCTGCGGAAGCTGGACACGGCTTTACGCTTTGACCAAAGAAATGGTGGACGACTTGAACGACCACATTCATTTTGAAAACGATATTCTGTTTGCCCGCGTACTCGATTCTTAAGGAACGGGAGCCGGATATTTCCATGCCGTCTGAAATACGGTTTTCCGTTTCAGACGGCATTTTCATGTTTCAGCCCAGCAATTCGGGCGGAATGCGGCACACGGGAATCGGGTTGATTTTGTGCTGCATCGCGCGGTGCAGCCGCGTATAGATTTTCAGAACTTCGCGCTGCCGCCCTTCAAAATCTTCGGGTTTGCGCGTGCCGTACACGCCCATTGCCCACTCCAGTTCGGGATAGCTTGCGCCCATCTGTTCCTCATCGGTGCGTTCCGTATCCCACAGGCCGTCGGTCGGCGGGGCTTTTTGAATCGCCTCGTCCACGCCCAATGCTTCGGCAAGCCGGTAAACCTGCGTTTTGGTTAGGTCGGCAATCGGGCTGATGTCCACGCCGCCGTCGCCATATTTGGTAAAAAATCCCACGCCGAAATCTTCAATTTTATTACCTGTCCCCGTAACCAGCAGTCCGTGTATCTGCCCGTAGTAGTACAGGGTCAGCATACGCAGGCGGCTTCTGGCGTTGGCGAGGGAAAGCGGCTGATTGTCAAATGCCGTCTGATGAATGCCGACGGTTTGCTCAAAGGTCTGGAAGGTGTCGGTCAGATCGACCGTTTGCGCGCTTACATTGGCATATTGCCGTTGCAGATTGCGGATGTGCAGCCTTGCCCGCTCAAGCTGGTCGGGGTGTTGGCGTATCGGCATATCCAGAAGCAGCGTGGTGCGGCCGGTGCGGGCGGCGAGTGCGGAGACGACGGCGGAATCGATGCCGCCGGAAACGCCCACGACAAACCCTTTTGCATTTGCCTGAGCGGCGTATTCGTCCAACCATCGGGCGATATGTGTGATAACTGCCTGCGTATCCATTTTTCCTCCTGTCGAAAATATCCGCATCATAGCTTGTCGGCGGTTCAATTTGAATAGATTGCAGGCAGGTTGATGAATATTTTTCCCATTCCCCGCTTAAAAAAGTCATACGGGAAAAGGCGGGCGGCAAGATGGCGCGTGTTATAATATTGTTGACAATTTAGGCGGCCCGATGTCGCCTTGGGCTTCAAAACACATTCATATTTTTTATTATTTGATTGATTCGATGTCTGATTTTTTTCATTCTGACGTGTTGTCCGTTTCCGAGTTGAACGCATTTGCCAAAAGTCTTTTGGAAAACCACCTTGCCGGTTTGTGGATTGTCGGCGAAGTGTCCAACCTGACCCGTGCCGCCAGCGGGCATTATTATTTCTCACTCAAAGACAGCCGCGCGCAGGTGCGTTGCGCGATGTTCAAGGGTGCGGCGGCGCGTTTGGCGAAACCTTTGAAAGAAGGCGACCATATCGAAGTGTCGGGCAAAATCAGTATTTACGAGGCGCGGGGCGAATTTCAGATTACCGTAAACGAAGTACGGCTCAAAGGTTTGGGGCAGCTTTACGAAGCCTACGAGCGGTTGAAGGCGCAGTTGCAGGCGGAAGGCGCGTTTGCGGCGGAACGCAAAAAACCTTTGCCCGTCCGTCCGCAATGTATCGGCATCGTAACCAGTTTGGCGGCGGCGGCTTTGCGTGATGTCGTTACTACCTTGAAACGCCGCGCGCCCGAAATCCCCGTTATCGTTTATCCGACCGTCGTTCAAGGCACAGGCAGCGAGTTTCAGATTGCCCAAGCGATTAAAACCGCATCGCAACGCGCCGAATGCGATGTGTTGATTGTCTGTCGCGGCGGCGGCAGCATCGAAGACTTGTGGGCGTTTAATGAAGAACCGGTCGTGCGCGCCATTGAAGCCTGCACGATTCCGGTCGTCAGCGGCGTAGGCCACGAAACCGATTTCACGCTCGCCGATTTCGTCGCCGACGTGCGCGCACCGACACCGACCGGAGCGGCGGAGCTGGTCAGCCCCAACCGCCAAGAATCGCTACATCGTCTAGCCCAGGCGCAAGGCCGTCTGAAAACCGTTTTGGAGCAACGCTATTTCGATGCCAGCCAAAAACTCGACTGGCTGGCGCGGCAAATCCGTCATCCGCGCCAAAAACTTGACGAGCAGCGCGCTTCAATCGGCAAGCTGGCGCAAACGCTGTCTTACTCTATGAAGCAAAACCTCCGCGCCCACACCGCCCGTTTTGAACGTCAAACCCAAGCCCTGCAACATTACCGTCCTGATGTTTCCATTTACAAACACAACATCGACCGCTTTCAGACGGCATTGCCTGCCGCCTTCAGCCAGCTGCTCGCCCGTCGCCGCCAAAGTCTGGCTGCCCAAGCCGCATTGCTCGAAGCCGTTTCGCCGCAGCACATTTTGGAACGCGGCTTCTCCGTCGTCAAAAATACACGCGGACAAGTCATCCGCAACGCCGATGTTTTGAAGCAGGGGCAGAAGCTGCACATTACTTTCGCCGACGGCGAGACCGACGTGCGCGTAAGCAAAGAACAAGGGCAGCAGGATTTGTTTGATTGTATTTAAACCCAATCGGAAAAACCGCTCCCCCTCTGCCGTCATTCCCGCGAAAGCGGGAATTCGGAAGCGGAAAGCCGCCGGGGTTTATCAGAAATGACCGAAACTCAAAAAACAGATTTCGCCTGCTCGGGAATGACGAGTCAGAAGTTACTCGAAACTTAAAAAAACGAAATCGAACGAACTGGATGGATTCCCGCCTGCGCGGGAATGACGATTGATACGTTTCGATATAGTGGATTAACAAAAATCAGGACAAGGCGACGAAGCCGCAGACAGTACAAATAGTACGGAACCGATTCACTTGGTGCTTCAGCACCTTAGAGAATCGTTCTCTTTGAGCTAAGGCGAGGCAACGCCGTACTGGTTTTTGTTAATCCACTATAATTTATTGAAGATGGCTGAAATTCAAAGTTACAGAAATTTATAAACAAAAAACAGCAACCCGCCGCCGTCATTCCCGCGAAAGCGGGAATCCAGTCCCTTGACCTTAAGATAATCTTTAATTCGTCATTCCCGCAAAAGCGGGAATCCGGAAGCGAAAAGCCGCAGGAATTTATCGGAAAAAACAGAAACCTCTCCGTACACCCGAAATGCTTCAGACGGCGCATCTTGGGGCGGATAAAAACCCGACCCGATATTTTTTTATAATTTTCAATAAGTTTCCATTGAGCAAATGAAATTTTATTTTTCAACTGACAGAAAGAGGATGTTATGAAGTTTTTAGACCGTGAGGCAAGCATTGCCAAGCCGGGTTTCAACCGTTGGCTCGTACCGCCCGCAGCATTGGCGGTGCACCTTGCCATCGGGCAGATTTACGCCTATTCCGTATTCAACGCGCCGCTGACCAAACTTATCGGCATAACCGAATCGGCGGCCGGAGATTGGAAGCTGACGACCGTAGGTTGGATTTTCAGTATCGCACTCGCGATGCTGGGCGCGTCGGCCGCCCTGTTCGGTACGTGGATGGAACGGGTAGGGCCGCGCAAAGCCATATTTGCCGCCGCCTGCTGCTTCAGCCTGGGCTTCTTCGTATCCGCATTAGGCGTGAGTACGCACAACCTCTTCCTGCTTTATTTGGGCAACGGCGTTATCGGCGGCGTAGGCTTGGGTTTGGGCTACATCGGGCCGGTTTCCACACTGATGAAATGGTTTCCCGACAAGCCGGGTATGGCGACCGGTTTGGCGATTATGGGTTTCGGCGGCGGCGCAATGCTGGCCTCTCCGCTTTCCGTATCACTGATGAACGCCTTTTCAAATGCCGCTTCGGTCGGGGTTGCCGAAACCTTTGCCGTATTGGGCCTGCTTTACCTCGCACTGATGATGTTCGGCGCGTTTACCATCCGCGTACCTGCCGACGGCTGGAAACCTGAAGGCTATACCGCGCCGAAAACGCAAAACAAGCTGGTCAGCAGTAATCATGTCAACGTGTCCCAAGCCATGAAAACGCCGCAGTTTTGGCTGTTGTTCTGGGTATTGTGCCTGAACGTAACTGCCGGCATCGGCGTATTGGGTCAGGCATCCGTGATGATTCAGGAACTCTTTTCCGAAACCTCCGTAGGCAGGCAGGCGGCAGTCGGCGCAGGTGCGGCGGCAGGCTTCGTCAGCCTCCTGAGCCTGTTTAATATGGGTGGGCGCTTTTTGTGGTCGAGCGTTTCCGACAAAATCGGACGCAAAAACACCTACACCATCTTCTTCGTACTCGGTTCGCTGCTGTATTTCTCCGTTCCCTCCATCGGCGAGGGCGGTAGCAAAGCCCTGTTCATCATCGGCTTTTGCGTGATTATTTCCATGTACGGCGGCGGATTTGCCGCCATTCCCGCCTACCTGAAAGACCTGTTCGGCACCTATCAGGTCGGCGCGATTCACGGGCGCATCCTGCTGGCCTGGTCAACCGCTGCCGTCATCGGCCCGGTATTGGTCAATTACATACGCCAAAGCCAAATCGACAGCGGCATACCGGCGGCACAGGCATACAGCGTAACCATGTACATCATGGCGGGCCTGCTGATTATCGGTTTGTTGTGCAACCTCGCCGTCAAATCCGTACACGAAAAACACCACGAAAAAGACATCAAAACCGCCGCACGCAGCGGCAACCCCGACGACGAAACCGCCATATCCGACGCTTACCTTGTGGGCGAAAAAGTTTCCGGCGGCGGCATATCGGTCTGGTGGCGTTGGGCATTGGCTGTCATACCACTCGCCTACGGCGTGGTGATGGTCTTTGTCAAAGCACTCGACCTTTTCTCCTGAAAACGCCCGAATAAAATGCCGTCTGAAACAGCAGATGTTTCAGACGGCATTTTTGTGTTTTGGCGGGTTTAGGCTTTTTTGCGGCGGTATTCGCCCGGCAGCAGCATTTCCGCCCATTTGAGGATGTTGGCGACTTCGGCGGGGTTGAGTTCGTAGAACTGTCCGCGTTTGAGGCGGTTGGGCAGTCCGATGGGGCCGAAGCCGACGCGCACGAGGCGGCTGACGGTGAGCCCTTGGCTTTCAAAAATGCGGCGCACTTCGCGGTTGCGGCCTTCTTTAATCACGACGTTGTACCATTTGTTCGCGCCTTCGCCGCCTTGTTCGTAGATGCGTTCGACTTTTGCCAAGCCGTCTTCGAGCATCACGCCTTCTTCGGTGAGGACGCGCATTTGTTCGCCGGTCAGCCCGCCCAAGACGCGGACGGCGTATTCGCGTTCGACTTCAAAGCTAGGGTGGGCGAAACGTTGGACGAGTTCGCCGGAGGTGGTGAGGATCAGAAGGCCGCTGGTGTTGATGTCCAAGCGTCCGATGGCGACCCAGCGGCTGCTGGCGGCCTGCGGCAGGCGGTCGAAGATGCTGACCCTGCCTTGCGGGTCGTCGCGGGAAACGATTTCGCCTTCTTGTTTGTAATACAGGATGATGCGCGGCAGGCGGTCCGCCCATTTGAGCTTGATGATGCTGCCTTTGACGGTAACGTGGTCGTCGGAGGTAACTTTGTCGCCCAGTTGCGCGGTTTTGCCGTTGACCGTTACCCAGCCGTTGTTGATCCATTCTTCCATTTCGCGGCGCGAGCCGACGCCGGACGCGGCAAGCACTTTTTGCAGGCGTTCGGGTTCCATGCGCGACAGGTCGCTGCGGCGTTCTTTCAAATCGCGCGCGTGTTCCATAATTTTTTGGTTGGGATTGCGGACGACGAGTTTTTTGGCTTTGGCGACGCGCTGTTTGGGGACGTTTTGAGGCTTGATGCCGTCTGAAGCTTTTTGTCCGTAAGGTTGGGATGCGGTTTTGCGCGTTTCGTCTTTGGGACGGGCTTTGCTTTTGAAAGGTTTGGTGGCTTTCTTGGCAGACGGGGCTGAGCCGTCGCGCCATTGGCGTTTGCTGGTGGGTTGTTTGGACATCATTTTTCCTAACTCGCCTGATAAGGCGGTTCTTCTGCGGCGTGTGCGGCAGGACGGGTTGATAAAATGCCGTCCTCAGTCGGACGGTTCGATATTGTACCTGATGCGGCTGTTTTGCGGATGAAATCGTCGCTGCGGCTTTTGGGACAAAGTTTGTGCAACGGTTGAAATCGGTTTGTGTGCGGGGGTAGAATCTTTCAAATGATATAGTGGATTAACAAAAATCAGGACAAGGCGACGAAGCCGCAGATAGTACGGAACCGATTCACTTGGTGCTTCAGCACCTTAGAGAATCGTTCTCTTTGAGCTAAGGCGAGGCAACGCCGTATTGGTTTTTGTTAATCCACTATTAAGAGGATCGGTAAATGGATTTGCATAATATTCGGGAAGATTACAGCAAACGGGAATTGTCGGAAGCCGATTGCGCCGACAATCCGATCGAGCAGTTCGAGCGGTGGTTGGACGAGGCGGTACGCGCACAGGTCAACGAGCCGACGGCGGTCAATGTGGCGGCGGTCGACGGACGCGGCAGACCCAACAGCCGTATGGTGCTGCTGAAGGAAGTTAATTCTGAAGGTTTTGTTTTCTTTACGAATTATCACAGTCGCAAGGGGCGTTCGCTGGATGCCCGTCCATTTGCGGCGATGACGTTTTTCTGGCCGGAGCTGGAGCGTCAGGTGCGCGTGGAAGGGCGTGTTGAAAGGCTGGCGGAGAAGTTGTCGGACGAATATTTTGAGAGCCGCCCGTATCAGAGCCGTTTGGGTGCGTGGGCAAGCGCGCAGAGCGAGGTAATTCCGAACAAGGCGGTATTGGTGGCAAAGGCGGCGGCGGTCGGACTCAAACATCCTCTGCACGTTCCCCGTCCGCCGCATTGGGGCGGCTATATTGTGATTCCCGATTTGCTTGAGTTTTGGCAGGGCAGGCCGAGCAGGCTGCACGACCGCATCCAATACCGTTTGCTGGACGGCGGCTGGATACGCGAGCGGCTGTCGCCTTGAACGGGAAAAACATATGCCGTCTGAAAGCCGGAATTGGGTTTCAGACGGCATTTTTTCACGGGAAAACACGGACAGGAAGTTTTTTGTGTTCCGAACGGAAAGCCCGAATCCTCTTTTTGAGGTTATCTAAAACAAGATTTAATTCAGTCATAAGCTTCTCATGATGAAAAATGTAAACATGGTTTTCTATAACTTATTCTATAACTTAGCCGGTATGGATGCCTGAGCTGATAGTAATGTCATTTTTAGCATACACGGCAAGCACGCGCAGGGTGGGCAACTTGTTACCCACGCAGTATTTTCAGACGGCCTGAAATAAAATTCCGTGAAGCCCAAACCGCGTATGCATGAATGCACACCCTACCATTTCACGATTAGTATGTTGCACAGGCTACGCAGACTAAATATTTATATTCTGCATACCAATTTTTTTTGCCAACCTAAAAAATAATTTGCAAGCTTCATTATTTAATGTTTCTATATACTCATCAATATCAATTACATTTGTAATATATGATGTATTTGCATGCTTGTTAAATTCTAAATTTACAATTTTAGTGCCATTGACTAATATTTTATATATATCTTCTTCTTCCGGAAGTAGAGATAAACAATAAGCACTTGTTGCTAAAAACTTCTTTTTTAAATCATCAATAAGAAATGTATTATTAAGCAAAATATCATTAAATTCATTTAATGACTGCTCAACTTCATTCTCTGTCCAAATTTTAGTTTTTTGATTACGTTGTTTCATTTTATTCTACTAATTATGTATTCAATAAACTCAAATCATCATTTGTTGGAATGGTAAGGTGATTTTCATTATTTCTAAATTCCCCATTAACATATTCTGAGAATGCACATGTTTTGCAGCAATAAACTAATCTATTAGTCTCGATTTCCTTCCATAAATCAAAACCATAAGTGCCATGGCAAATATTACATTCCATATCTGGTTCTTGAATAATAAATAAATTCTCTAAAAAATTTTGTAGCGATTGATAAATATATGAATTTTTTCTTTGCATGGAAATATCTATTTCCCGTTTAAGAGCTTTTAAATCGTAAAAACTAATTAGTGATTTTTTTATTGGATAATTAGGGATATCTGAAATTTCTATATTCATAAATTTAGAAATATTTGAATAGTGATCTAAAAATTCTTTCTCTAAACTAGGATAATCATGTAACCATTTAAGAATTAAAGTTGCGAGTAAGATATGATCTACATTATTACCTATACCCTCTATTTTTTCTTTTAAAGAAAGTATTATTTTTTTTGCATAATTACTGCCCTTTCACTATACCGGGGAATTATGATGCGGACGGCGTGAATGCGTCGGAGAAAAACAAGTTTTCCGGCAGCTTATGCTGTTGCACAAACAGATTCTTTGCCTGTTCGGTCATGGCAGGGGAGCCGCAGGCAAATACTTCGTATTCCGACAGGTCGGGATGGTCTTGTGCCGCGATGTCTTGTACGTGCCCTTTTCTTCCTTGCCAGTCCTCTCCGGGGCGGGACAATACGGGGGTGAAGCGGGCGTTTTTCAGACGGTCTGCCAACCCTTGTGCTTCTTCGAGGGCATACAAATCATCTTGATGACGCGCACCCCAGTAAAGATGGACGGCGCGGTTGCTGTCTTGGCGGATAAGGTCGAGCAGGATGCTGCGGATGGGGGCGTAGCCTGTGCCGGTTGCCAGCAGGATGACGGGTTTGCCGCTATCTTCCTGCAAGGTAAACGAACCGAGCGGGCCTTTAACGCGGACGATGCCTTTTTCTTTGACTTTGGGTTCGCTGCCGAAAATCATTTCCGAGCAGATACCGTTTTCGCGCCTGCGGATGTGCAGTTCCAAAATGCCTTCTTGGTCGGGCGAATTGGCGATGGAGTAGCTGCGGCTGACGTTGCCCGGCAGCAGTAAATCAATGTATTGCCCGGCATAGAAGGCAAACGGCGGGGCTTTGGGCAGGGCAAGTTTCAAGAGGGCGACATCGTGTTTGAAAACCATATTTTCGATGCGTGCTGGCAGGGTGCGGACGGGGAGGGCGTTGGGGTTGTAGCCGGGGATGTTGAGGCTGATGTCGCTTTGCGCGGTGGTGCGGCACATCAAAATCTTGCCTTGCGCTTTTTCTGCTTCGGATAAAGCCTGTTCCGAGTGTCCGCCCATTTGAATATCGCCGCTGACCAGTTCGGCTTTGCATTGTCCGCAGACACCGCTTTTGCAGGAATGGGGCAGATTGAGGTTTTGACGGGAGGCGGCGGCTAAAACGGTTTCGCCTTCGTTGACGGTAAAGGTGGTTTGGTCGGGCAGGGTAACGGTGTGGTTCATGGAATATTGTTTTTTATGCTGTTTTAATGTGGTCAGACTGTGAAAATGCCGTCTGAACGTCGGATTTGGGTTTCAGACGGCATCTTGCTTATCAGGCCAGTTTGGCTTTAATCAGTTCTTGAACTTGCGCGGGATTGGCTTTGCCTTTGCTGGCCTTCATCACTTGCCCCACAATCGCATTCAGGGCTTTTTCGTTGCCGGATTTGAATTGTTCCACGGCTTTGGCGTTGTTTGCCAGCACTTCGTCCACAATGGCTTCAACTGCGCCGGTATCGGTCATTTGCTGCAAGCCGTGTTTTTCAATGATTTCGGCAATGGTGGATTCGGGTTCTGCCCACATGGCCTCAAAGGCTTTTTTCGCCAGTTTGCCGCTTAATGTGCCATCGGCGATTTTGCCCACCAGCGCAGCGAGGCGCGGGGCGGTAATCGGGCTGTCGGCAAGTTCCAGGCCGGCTTTGTTCAGCGCGGCGGCGAGTTCGCCGTTCATCCAGTTGGCAGTCGGCTTGCCTTGTCCGCTCTCTTTGGCGGCTTCTTCAAAATAGGCGGCCTGTGCGCGGCTTGCGGTGAGCAGGCGCGCGTCGTATTCGGACACGCCGTAGTCCGCCACGAAACGCGCTGCCATTTCTTTCGGCAACTCGGGCATTTCTGCTTTGGCTTTTTGCATTTGGGCATCTGAAATGATGACGGGCAGCAAATCGGGGTCGGGGAAGTAGCGGTAGTCTTGCGCGTCTTCTTTCAGGCGCATTACGCGAGTTTCGCCTTTTTCGGGATCAAACAGCATGGTTGCCTGCTGTACTTTGCCGCCGTCTTCCAAAATCTCGATTTGCGCTTCTGCTTCGTAATTAATCGCCTGCTCCAAGAAACGGAAGGAATTGAGGTTTTTAATCTCGCGGCGCGTGCCGAACTCTTCTTGACCTTTCGGGCGAACGGATACGTTGGCATCGACGCGGAACGAACCTTCCGCCATATTGCCGTCGCAAATGTTCAGCCAGGTTACCAAGCTGTGCAAGGCTTTGGCGTAGGCAACGGCTTCGGCGGCGGAGCGCATTTCGGGTTCGGATACGACTTCCAATAAAGGCGTGCCGGCGCGGTTCAAATCGATACCGGTCGCGCCGTTCAAGCCTTCATGTACGGACTTGCCCGCGTCTTCTTCCATATGGGCGCGGGTTACGTTGATGGTTTTCACATCGTCGCCGACTACGATTTCCAATTTGCCGTGTTCGACAATCGGTAAGTCCAACTGGCTGATTTGATAGCCTTTTGGTAAGTCGGGATAGAAGTAGTTTTTACGGTCGAACACGTTTTTCTGATTGATTTTCGCATCTAAAGCCAAACCCAATTTGATGGCTTTTTCAACGACTTCCCGGTTCATTACCGGCAGTACGCCCGGCAGCGCGCACTCCACTACGCTGGCGTGCGCGTTGGGTTCTGCGCCGAATGCGGTCGATGCGCCGCTGAAGATTTTGGATTTGGTGTTCAATTGGACATGGATTTCCAAGCCGATTACGGTTTCCCAGGTCATGTTGAAGCTTTCTCAAACAAATTTCTGATTAATGGAATTCTCGATATCATCGAGCATTTGATGGCGTTTCCTATACATCGAACGTTTTTTGCTCTCTATTTCTGCTTCTGATTTCCTAGGGAAGCTTTGCGGAAGAGACCAATAACCGTTGCTTAGTTTTTGTCCTTGGACAGACTGCCAAAATTCATTGTAATTAATTAACACCCTTTTTTTTAATTTCCAGCGGATTTTAACATGATGTTCCTGTGAAATCCCAAGCAGGCTGTTAATCTCAAAACGCGCGGCCAGCAGTTGTAAAACAATGATCATGAATTGCTGCGGGCGCAGGCCGTGCATGGTTTTGGTTAAAGAGCGCACGATGTCTTTTGCGTCTTCACCGGCGGGGCCCTGTACTGAAGTAATGAGCAGCCCGTTGTCTTTTGTGAAAGCAAATGTCGACGTGTAAAGGCGTTTTCCTGACTCGTCCCTTAAGGAAACAGCCCAAAAACCTTCATTGCTGCAGAGGTCGTTGCGATTCAGCTGCAAGGTTAAATGATCGGTTATTTGGGCTAAAACATAAGGTTGTTCCTGGTTGAATTTCTCAATTACAGAAGAACCGAATAATTTCTCCGCCCTTGTCAAATCGGTAATTAATGCCTCCAAACGGTCTGATGCAAAGATAAACCTCTTGTCCAAGTAGGTATGTATCAATGGATAGCTTGCTGCTGCCGACTTTTGGAAGAAAGTACGCCAGCATGGGGAGGCATTGATGAAATTCTCAAATTGTTTAATTTGAGGAAGCGCGGCCAAGCAGCGTATTCTGAATTTTAAATGCTTAAATCCATAATACGAAGAGGTAGCAAATATTTCCTTAAAACGGGGAAAGGTATAGGGTGTCGTCATAAGTGTCCAACATAAGCATAACTGTTTATGGAGTATTACAGCGTGCAACCGATATGCACGGTGTAAGAATTATTCCATATAACCTTTTCAAATTGTTTTAAATTCCGGAGGATAGAATTTTTTAAGATGATTTTATTTACAGGTTTTTTGATGCCAATCGCTGTTGAGTTGGATTTGGTGTGCCGCACCGAGTATTCGTGCTTCGGAGAAATAGTTGCCGATAAGCTGAACGCCGATGGGCAGTCTGCCGATGCTGAAACCTGCAGGCAGGGTCAATGCTGGCAGTCCGGCGAGGTTGACGGCGATGGTGTAGATATCGCTCAAGTAGGTTTCAACCGGCGAAGAATCCGCTCCGATTTTTGGGGCGGCAGCGGGTGCGGTCGGCGCGAGGATGAGGTCGCACCGTTCAAATGCCGTCTGAAAATCATCGGCAACGAGGCGGCGCAGTTTTTGGGCTTTGAGATAGTAGGCATCGTAGTAGCCGTGCGACAGTACATAAGTGCCGATCATGATGCGGCGTTTGACTTCGCTGCCGAAACCTTCGGCGCGGGTTTTGCCGTACATTTCTTCCAAATCGCCGAATTGGGCGGCACGGTGTCCGTAACGAACGCCGTCGTAACGTGAAAGGTTGGTGCCGGCTTCTGCAGAGGCGAGGACGTAGTAGGCGGGAATGGACAGCTTGGTTTGCGGCAGGGAAACTTCGACCAATTCCGCGCCTTGGGTTTTGAGGAGGTTGATAGTATTTTGCAATGCCGTTTGAACATCGGCGCTATTGCCTTCGCCGAAGTATTCTTTGGGCAGGCCGATTGTCACGCCTTTGAGCGGTTTGTCCAAATCGCGGGTGTAGTCTTCTTTTTCGCGCTCGAGGCTGGTGGAGTCTTTGGGGTCGAAACCTGCCATCGCGTTTAACAGAATCGCGCAGTCTTCGGCAGTTTGCGCCATCGGGCCGGCCTGGTCGAAGCTGGAGGCGTAGGCGACCATACCGAAGCGGGAAACCGTGCCGTATGTGGGTTTGATGCCGGTAATGCCGCAGTGCGACGCGGGTTGGCGGATAGAGCCGCCCGTGTCCGAACCGAGTGCGGCAGGGGCGAGGCGCGCGGCAACGACGGCGGCGGAACCGCCGGAAGAACCGCCAGGTACGTGCTCAAGATTCCACGGGTTTTTGGCCGCGCCGTAGAACGAGGTTTCGTTGGTCGAACCCATAGCGAACTCGTCCATATTGGTGCGGCCGAGCGTTACCATGCCTTCGTCGAGCAGGTTTTGGACGACGGTGGCTGTGTAGGGGGAGATGAAGTTGTCGAGCATTTTGGAAGCGCACGCGCTGCGCCAGCCGGTTTGGCAGAAAATGTCTTTGTAGGCGACGGGAACGCCGGTAAGCGCGGAGGCGTTGCCCTGCGCGATGCGTTCGTCGGCGGCACGGGCTTCTGCGAGGGTTTTATCTTGGTCGATAGTGATATAGCCGTTAAGGGCGGGATTTTTTTCGGCAATGGCGGCGAGGTATTCGGTTGCCAGTTCGACGGCGGAAATCTGTTTGGACTGCAACAGGACGCTTGCCTGTTTCAATGTGTATTGTGTCATAAATCTTCCATCCTTAAAGGGCTTCGGGCGGTATTGCTGATGCCGTCTGAAGCGTATTCGGATTATTCTTCGATAACTTGCGGTACGATGTACAGACGGTTGCGTACTTCCGGAGCGACCGCCTGATATTCGGCGGCGCGGTCGGTTTCGGTTACTTCGTCTTCGCGCAGGCGCAGGGCGGCCTCGTGCGGGTGCGCCATCGGTTCGATGCCGTCTGTGTTGATGTTCTGCATCTGTTCGACCATAGTGAAAATGTCGTTTAATTCTTGAAGCGATTTTTCTTTTTCTGCCGCAGTCAGGTGCAGTCGGGAGAGTCGGGCGATTTTGTCTACGTCGGCAAGTGTCAGTGCCATGAAAAGCATCCTTGTCTGATGGTAAAGATACCGTCGTTCGGGTATGATGGGGCGTATTGCTTGAATTTTTAATTATAACGGAAAAATCCGTTGCGGCGGCAATTTGCAACATCGAATGCCTGCCGCACGGGTTTGAAGGAGGGGAAATAATGGGATTGGGTATGGAAATCGGCAAGCTGATTGTGGCTTTTTTGGTGCTGATTAATCCGTTTAGCGCGTTGTCGCTTTACCTTGACCTGACCAACGGGCACAGTACGAAGGAGCGCAGGAAGGTCGCGCGGACGGCCGCCGTCGCCGTGTTTGCCGTGATTGCGGTATTTGCGCTGATCGGCGGTGCGCTGTTGAAGGTTTTGGGTATCAGCGTCGGTTCGTTTCAGGTCGGCGGCGGGATTTTGGTGCTGTTGATTGCTATTTCGATGATGAACGGCAACGACAATCCCGCCAAGCAGAATCTCGGCGCGCAACCGGAAACGGGGCAGGCGCGCCCCGCCCGCAATGCCGGGGCGATTGCCGTCGTGCCCATCGCCATACCGATTACCATCGGCCCGGGCGGTATTTCAACCGTGATTATTTATGCATCGGCGGCTAAAACATACGGCGACATCGCGCTGATTATCGCGGCCGGTTTGGTGGTCAGTGCGATTTGTTATGCCATTTTAATCGTTGCCGGGAAGGTCAGCCGCCTGCTGGGCACGACGGGGCTGACGATTTTAAACCGCATTATGGGTATGATGCTGGCGGCGGTATCGGTGGAGATTATTGTGTCGGGACTGAAAACGATATTCCCGCAACTGGCAGGTTGATTCGATGTTTCACAGTGTCAATGTATTTACGGGCGAAACGCTTTACCGCCGCCCCGCCCAAGATTATGCGGAGTTTGAACGGCAACTGGCGGATTTGAAAATGCGCGGCGGGGCGTTCGCGCAACTGGGCGTAACCGAACGTGCTGCCCGTCTGCAAAAATTTGCCGGCCGTTTGGAGGCGGAGAAAGAGCGTTTTGCGGAAATGGTGTGTGAGGAAGTCGGACGCTGCCTGCACGAATGCCGTGCGGAAATCGGCAAGTCTATCGAACTGATACGCTATTACGCCCGCCTCGCTCCCGAACTGCTCGCCCACAAAACCATTGCGACGCAGGCGAGTTTGAGTCAGGTAAGGTTTGAGCCTTTGGGCGTGGTGTTTGCCGTTATGCCGTGGAATTACCCCGTCTGGCAGGTATTGCGCTTTGCCGTACCTGCCGTTTGCGCGGGCAATGCGTGCGCCGTCAAACCCGCGCCCAGTGTGGCGCGCGTCAGTCAGGCACTGTTCGATTTGGTTTCAGACGGCATTCCTTTGGCAGGCGCGTGGCTGGATGAGGCAGACACGTTCAAGGCGGTTGAAGATACCGATGCGATGGCGTTTACCGGTTCGACGCATACGGGGCGCATCCTTGCGGCACACGCGGGCGCAAACCTCAAGAAAACCGTGTTGGAGCTCGGCGGCAGCAACGCCTTTATCGTGATGCCCGATGCCGATTTGGAACGCGCCGCCGCAGAAGCCTGCTATTCCCGTTTCCGCGACGCAGGACAATCGTGCAACGCCGCCAAACGCATCATCGTAACCGAAGCAGTAGCCGACCGCTTTATTCCGCTGTTTCTCGCCGAATGCGCCAAATTGAAAATGGGCGACCCCAAACATCCCGATACCACGCTTGCACCGTTGCACCGTGAAGATTTGCGGGACTGGGTTCACGGGCAGGTCGAAGATGCCGTTTCAAACGGCGCGGTATGTCTGACCGGGGGTAAAGTCCCTCCGGGGACGGGGTGGTTTTACCCCGCGACGGTTTTAGACAGGATAAATCCTGCCTGCCGCGTCTGGAGAGAAGAAGTATTCGGGCCGGCCGCTCTGATTTTGCGCGCCGAAAACGAAGAACATGCCATCCGCCTTGCCAATGATTCCCCGTTCGGGCTCGGAGCCTGCATTTATACCGCCGATACTGAACGCGCCTGGCGGTT
>NZ_JBLRPR010000008.1:0-108349 GCF_047915665.1 Neisseria sp. LACPHL-SPEC-2024-00856 | reverse complement strand
TTCGTCAGCAGCGAAGAAGCGAACTATACGCTTGAAGACGTATACGGTCAATACTTTCAGCGGGATTTTTTTTGGGGAAATTCGTCATATCCCTGTCGGATAAGGGTTTTTATTTCCGCCAAACGCTGTGCCACCTCCAATAATCCCTTCCTCCCCCTCCTCTGACTGGTGCGCCTTTGTGAATATGCCGTCTGAAACTCGAGGCTTCAGACGGCATCTGTTGGCTCTTCTTATCTTTTCAGAATGATTTCCAATACGAACTTGCTGCCCATATAGGCAATCATAAGGCTGACAAATCCGATGATGGTCCACACGGCGGCTTTTTTGCCGCGCCATGCGGTCATGCTGTGCTTGAGCAGCAGTCCGCCGTAAATCAGCCATGACAATATGCCGAATACGGTTTTATGGGTAAAGGTCATGGGTTTGCCGAATACGGCTTCGGCGAAGAATGTGCCGCTGACGACGGAATAGGTCAGCAGGATGAAACCTGCCCACATGACCTGGAACATGAGTTTTTCCAAACTGAGCAGCGACGGCAGGAATCCTGCGAGCTTGGAGAAGTTCCTGCGGTGCAGGCTCCGATTCAGCAGCAGGGTCAAAACGGACAATAATGTTGCGATGCCGAACAGCCCGTATGCGAGCAGCGAAGTTCCGATATGCAGCATAAAGGGAAGGTCGGTAATTTCATATCCCGAGAATTTTCCAGGAAAAACCAAACCTGACAGCAGCATCAGTGCAGCGCAAGGATACAGCAGCAACTGCACTCCGCGCAGCGGATAAAAGAAGCTGCCGGCAAAATAAATAAACAGCATCATCCAAACAATCAGGCTGCCGGAATACCCGAAGCCCATAATGATGATTTTGTCTTGAATGACCGGCATAAGCAGTGCCGCGCCGTGGACGGTCAATGCCGCGCCCAAAACCGGCAATTCCGTCTTCCACGGGTAATCTCGGCCGCGCCCCTGCTGTTGGCAGTGCCATGCAAATGCACCCAATCCTGCGTAAACCGCCGTCAAAAAGATGAAAACTGTCGGCATGGTGGACTTTCTCTAATCTATACTGTTGCGCCGTATGCGGCCGCTTATGAAATATTGGAACTTTTAACGTTGGAATTGTAAAATCCCCGTTTCGGGCAAGCCTTGACGGATTTGCCGATATGCTGTCCGGCACACAAGCCGCATCAAATTATTTTGATTTTATTTTAACAAAGAATGCCCCTGATGGGGCAAGCTATTCTTATTCAGACCAAGGACCAGTATGTTAGACAATTTAACCAGCCGCTTCAGCAATGTCTTCAAAAACATCCGCGGGCAAGCCAAACTGACCGAAGACAATATTAAAGAAGCCTTGCGCGAGGTTCGTCTTGCCCTGCTTGAGGCGGATGTTGCCCTGCCTGTCGTCAAAGAGTTCGTCAACAACGTCAAAGAAAAGGCCCTCGGTCAGGAAGTGGCGGGCAGCCTGACGCCGGATCAGGCATTTATCGGCGTGGTCAACCAAGCCTTAGTCGAACTGATGGGCAAGGAAAACAAAACGCTGGATTTGTCGGTTTCACCGCCTGCCATTGTTTTGATGGCCGGTTTGCAGGGCGCAGGCAAGACGACGACCGTCGGCAAACTCGCCCGCCTGTTGAAAAACGATCAGAAGAAAAAAGTTTTGGTGGTATCGGCCGACGTTTACCGCCCTGCCGCGATTGAGCAGCTGCGTCTGTTAGCCGAACAGGTCGGCGTGGATTTTTTCCCGTCCGATACCAACCAAAAACCGGTTGAGATTGCAACTGCCGCCGTCGATTACGCCAAAAAACATTTTTACGATGTCTTGATGGTCGATACCGCAGGCCGTTTGGCAATCGATGAAGAGATGATGAACGAAATCAAAGCGCTTCATGCGGCGGTCAATCCGGTGGAAACTTTGTTCGTCATCGATGCCATGTTGGGTCAGGATGCGGTGAACACTGCTCAGGCATTTAATGAAGCTCTGCCGCTGACCGGTGTCGTATTAACCAAGATGGACGGCGACTCGCGCGGCGGCGCAGCTTTGTCCGTGCGCCACGTAACCGGCAAACCGATTAAATTTATCGGTGTCGGCGAAAAAATCAACGGCCTCGAACCTTTCCACCCCGACCGTCTTGCCAGCCGTATCCTCGGTATGGGTGATGTATTGACCTTGATTGAAGACGTTCAAAAAGGTATTGATGAAGAAGCCGCCGCCAAAATGGCGAAAAAGCTGCAAAAAGGCAAAGGCTTCGACCTCAACGACTTTAAAGAACAAATCCAGCAAATGCGCAATATGGGCGGCTTGGAAAGCCTGATGTCGAAAATGCCGGGCGAACTGGGTCAAATCTCGAAACAAATCCCCGAAGGCACGGCTGAAAAAGCGATGGGCAAAGTCGAAGCCATCATCAACTCGATGACTCCAAAAGAACGCGCCAACCCTGCCCTGCTCAAAGCCAGCCGCAAACGCCGTATTGCAATGGGTGCGGGCACGACCGTGCAGGAAGTGAACAAATTGCTCAAACAGTTTGAACAAATGCAGCAGATGATGAAGATGTTCAGCAGGAAAGGCTTGGGCAACCTGATGCGTATGGCGAAAGGAATGAGGGGGATGAAAGGGATGTTCCCGGGTTTGTAAGGTTTGAAAACGGATGCCGTCTGAACCGATTTTCAGGCGGCATTTTGTCTGCTACCATATCCGCGTGCCATCTTGCATCATTTTAAAACAGGGCGGCGCGCCTTTTCTTAAATTTCCGAATAGCCGAACTGCCTGCCCGTGCGACAATCCCGCACCGGCAAAATCAGTCGGTTGTTCAAAAAAGCCCCACGGTCGGGGCAGTATGCGGGGGAGTGCCTTGTGCCTGCCCCACTTTCTTAAACCATAAAGGAAACATTATGAACCGTCGTCAATTTTTGGGCAGTGCCGCTGCCGTCTCCCTGGCTTCCGCCGCTTCTTTCGCGCGTGCACACGGACACGCCGACCACCATCATCATCACGATATGCAGCCTGCCGCCGCATCCGCCTACACCGCCGTCCGCCAAACTGCCGCACACTGTCTGGATGCCGGACAGGTTTGCCTGACCCACTGCCTGTCCCTGCTTACCCAGGGCGATACGTCTATGGCCGATTGCGCGGTTGCCGTGCGCCAAATGCTTGCCCTATGCGGTGCGTTGCACGACCTTGCCGCACAAAATTCCCCTCTGACACGCGACGCGGCAAAAGTATGCCTCGAAGCATGCAAACAATGTTCCAAAGCCTGTAAAGAACATGCCGCCCACCACGCGGAATGCAAAGCCTGTTACGAGTCCTGCCTCGACTGTATCAAAGAATGCGAAAAACTCGTTGCCTGATACTGAAAAATGCCGTCTGAATCCTTTTCAGACGGCATTTTTTTGACCGAGAAACTATGCGCCGAACACTTTCAAACGTTCTGCAACGGGTTGGAACGTTTTTTCTCCGGCAGGCGCACCGATTCCCCCGACGACCATTTGCGCGCGCAACAGCCAGTTTTCGGGGATATTCCACGCTTTGGCAATCGCCGCATCGGGCAAGGGATTGTAATGTTGCAGGTTTGCACCTACGCCGACCACGGCAAGTGTCGTCCAGACGGCATACTGTACCATAGCGTTCGCCTGGTCCGCCCAAACGGGAAAGTTAGCGGCATAAGCAGGGAACTGCTCCTGCAAACCTTTGACAACATTTTGATCTTCATAAAACAAAATAGTTGCCGCACCCGCCTTAAACAGCTTCAATTTTTGCGCGGTCGGTTCAAAACTATCGGCAGGCACGACGGCACGCAGCGCGTCTTCGACAAATTGCCACACTTTGTCGTGCTCTTCGCCAAACAGCACGACTACACGGGCAGATTGGGAATTAAACGAAGAAGGCGTGTGCAAAACGGCGTGTTCGACGATTTGGACGATTTCATCTTTGCCGACGGGCAGGTTTTTATTTAGCGAATAAACGGAACGGCGGCTTTCCGCAGCCTGTTGCAGAGATTGACGGGTCATTTCTTTTCCTCAAAAACATTCAACAAAATACACTTTAGGCAGTCCGGTTCAGGCTTTACGCTTAAAAAACAGCCTGTCCAGCGACCATGCTCCGCCGCCCGCCGCCGCGATATAGAGGAATACGAAGCAGAACAGCACTGCGGACTCGCCGCCGTTGGCAATCGGGAACAAAGCATTTCCGGAAGCGTGCGCCATAAAATAGGCAACCGCCATCTGGCCGGACAAAACAAACGCGGCAGGGCGCGTAAACAAGCCCAACACCAGCAAAATGCCGCCGACAATTTCTAAAATACCGGCAAGCAGCATCAACCCTTCGGGCGAACCGCTGCCCATTTCAATGGGGAAGGCGAAGAATTTTGCCGTACCGTGCAACAAAAATAGGTAGGCGGTTACGATACGCAAAACAGAAAGCAGAACAGGTTGGATACGGTTGCAGCAATTAGACATAAAAGCTCCTTCGATATTTGTCTTCATTTCAGGCGGCAGAGTATAGATGTTTCCCCTTTTCAAATATATACTGCTTTTATTGATACAACTTTTCCACACAAGAAAATATGGACACCCTGTTCAGCCTCAAGGTTTTCCGCCAAGTCGTCCAAAGCGGCGGCTTCACACGCGCCGCCGACGCGCTCGGCATCTCCACCGCAATGGCAAGCAAACACGTCAGCCACTTGGAAAACACCGTCCAAGCCAAACTCCTGCACCGCAACAGCCGCAACCTCAGCCTGACCGAAGCCGGGGAAGAATACTACCGGCAATGCAGTTACGCGCTCGACACGCTCGACGATGCCGCGCAAAAAGCCGCCGGGGGGACGGAAAAACCGCAGGGGCTGCTGCGCGTAACGATGCCGCTGTGGTTTGCCGGCAGCCTGATATGCAACTGGCTGGCAGAATACCGCGAACGTTATCCCGAAGTAACATTAGAACTGATTTTGGACAACCGCCACGTCGATTTGATTGCTGAAGGCGTGGATTTGGCGTTGCGCGTTTCCCAAACCCTGTCCCCGTCGCTGATTGCGCGCCCGCTGGCGGAAATCGAATTTGCCCTGCTTGCCTCGCCCGACTTCCTGAGGCGCAACGGCGTGCCGGAAACGCCGGAAGAAGTGGCGGGGCTGCCCGCCGTCCTGCCGACCTACACCAACCAGCAGAAACTTGACCTCACCCGCAAATCGGACGGCAAAAAATACCGGCTTGAGCTGACCCCCGTCATCCGTACCGACAACACGCTGATGATGCGCGAAATGATTAAGGCGGGCGCGTGCATCGGTTATCAGCCGCTTTGGGCGGCGGAACACGATTTGCGTTGCGGTACGCTGGTGCGCCTGCTACCCGAATATACCGTCCCGACCGACCGCCTGAATGCCGTTTATGCGGACAGGGCATTCTTAAGCGCGAAAGTCCGCAGCTTCATCGATTTTCTGAACGAAAAAATCGCCAGCAGGAAAGGCTGCCGAAATGCCGTCTGAAACCGCCCGCCCCCTTTATGCGGACACGCGCGCCGCGCGCACGCTCGTCTGGTTCCGCCAAAACCTCCGCATCCGCGACAACGCCGCCTTATGCGCCGCCGTTGCCGAAGGTTCGCCCATTATCGGTATTTGGATTGACGATGCCGAAACAGACAACCCTCGCCGCGCCGCGTTCTACCGCCAATCCGCCGCCGAACTCGCCCAAGGGCTTGCAGGGCGCGGCATTCCGTTCTATACGGCGGCATCGCCTGCCGGGCTCGTCCGGCTCGCCGTCCACCTCAATATCCGCGCCGTCATCGCCGACGAATCCCATACTTTTGCCGACAAACTCGCCGACAACGCCCTTTGGCACGAATTGGACAAACACGGCATCGCGTTAACCTTCGTCAACGACCGTTCCGTTTTCGGCAAAACCGACCTGATACCCGACGGCGGCACGGCATATGCCGATTTCGACCGCTACCGCGAAGTATGGCTCGACTGCTTTTCCAAGCACCCCCCCGCCGATTCGGACCTATTCGCGGCATACCGCCAACCCCTCCCCGAAAACCTGCCCGCCCCGCAGCCTGCCGCGTTTTCAGACGGCATCTTCCCAATA
This sequence comes from Neisseria sp. LACPHL-SPEC-2024-00856, assembly GCF_047915665.1. Taxonomy (NCBI): domain Bacteria; kingdom Pseudomonadati; phylum Pseudomonadota; class Betaproteobacteria; order Neisseriales; family Neisseriaceae; genus Neisseria; species Neisseria sp. LACPHL-SPEC-2024-00856. The sequence goes on along the minus strand of NZ_JBLRPR010000008.1, from coordinate 102,284 downwards.
CGGCACGGCGGCAGCTCTGCAGCATGGAAGCAGTGGCAGACCTTTCTCAAACAGGCAGATTTTTATGATGTATTAAAAGATTTTCCTTCGCGCAAACACACATCACTGATGAGTGCCTATCTGAATGCAGGCTGCCTTTCGCCGAGGCTGTTGGCACGGGAAGGCATCAGGTACCGCTTGGATTCGTGGACGGACAACCTGATCCGCCGCGACTTCTTCCTTCAGCTTGCCTTGCAGCACGCGGATGATGCCCCTTCAGACGGCAATCCGGAAAATACCCGATATCTGGCACTCTGGCAGCAGGGACAGACCGGGATCCCGATTATCGATGCCTCTATGCGCTGCCTATATAAGACGGGCGGCCTCCATCCCATACTGCGCCGGCTGTGCGCCGACTTCCTATGCCATACGCTTCGCGTACCTCGTCATGAAGGCGAAGCATGGTTTGCCCGACAGCTGACCGATTTCGATGCAGCAATCAACCAAGGCAACTGGCGGCTTGCCGCCTCACGGCACACCTACCCCGACATTGCCGCCGCCGCACACAAGACCGACCCCGACGGCACCTTTGTCAGACGGCACATCCCCGAGCTTGCCCACCTGCCGGCAGCAGTCATCCATACCCCGTGGCGCGCCGCCGGCAGCATCGACACCCACGGCTATCCCGCCCATCCTGTCGCCGGTATTCCCTAAGCGGTACGGCAACCTAAAACAAATGCCGTCTGAACTTCCGTTTCAGACGGCATTTTGCCCGAATGACTCAATATCTTCCGCTTTTTTCACTTTCAATAATCAGATATGCCCAAATCACCGCCACCCAAGCCGACACCGTTCCCATCGCCAGCAAAAAATGCTGCCAATCCGTCATCGGCGGCACAGGGCAACGGCTGCATTCGATTTCCGCACCGCCCAACAACCGGTACAGCAGCATATCCGCAATCCAAAGCAACAACGGGTATTTCAAACGCCGCAACCAAAAAACCAACCACGTCCGCACGATTTGCCTTCCCCCATTCCGACAACGATATTGTACCGCTTCCGTGCAATGTTAAAATATAGTGGATTAACAAAAACCGGTACGGCGTTGCCTCGCCTTAGCTCAAAGAGAACGATTCTCTAAGGTGCCGAAGCACCAAGTGAATCGGTTCCGTACTATCTGTACTGTCTGCGGCTTCGTCGCCTTGTCCTGATTTTTGTTAATCCACTATAAGCCCACTTCTACCGCCGTACAAAACGCTATGCTCACCGATTTAGAAAAAAACGCCATCCGCGACCATTACCAAAACATCGGCAAAAACCTGCCCGGTTTCCGTCCGCGCGCTTCGCAGCGGGAAATGATTGCGGCGGTTGCCAACGCTTTTTCGCGGACGTTGACGCGTGAAGAAGGCGAAGAAGCACCCAAGCGCGAGGGCGAGAGCATTGCCGTAATCGAAGGGCCGACCGGCGTGGGTAAATCGTTGGCCTATCTTTTGGCCGGCGGCATTATGGCGCAAACGCGCGGCAAGCGGCTGATTGTGAGCAGCGCGACGGTGGCTTTGCAGGAGCAGTTGGTTGACCGCGATTTGCCGTTTCTGGTCGAAAAAAGCGGTTTGGAGTTGAGCTTTGCGCTTGCCAAAGGGCGCGGCCGTTATCTTTGTCCGCACAAACTCTATCAACTGACGCAAAACAACGCCCAGCAAAACCTGCTTGGTTTTGAAGCGCCGGAAGTGTTGTGGGACAGCAAGCCCAAGCCCGAAGAATTGAAGCTGCTGCGCGACATTGCCGACGAATTTTCCGCCCGCCGCTTTAATGGCGACCGCGATGCCTGGCCGGAAAAAATCGATGACGCGATTTGGCTCAAAGTTACCAACGACCGCCACGGCTGCCTGAAAGCCGCCTGTCCCAACCGCGCCGAATGCCCGTTTTACCTGGCACGCGATATGTTGGAAACCGTCGATGTCGTCGTTGCCAACCACGATCTTCTGCTCGCCGACATCAGTATGGGCGGCGGCGTGATTCTGCCCGCGCCCGAAAACAGTTTCTATTGCATAGACGAAGCGCACCATCTGCCCAAAAAAGCCCTCAGCCGCTTTGCCGCCGAACATTCATGGAATATTGCCGTTTGGACGCTGGAAAAACTGCCGCAGCTGACCGGCAAAATTGCCGCGCTGACCGACAAAGCCGAACTTGCCAACCTTGCCGACGAAGCCGCCGCATCATTGCTCGACAGCCTGCACGAATGGCAGTTCCATTTGGCGGAAGAGCCGTCTTTGAGCTTGGGGCCGTCTGAAAACGACAGGCGGAAACACAACGAACCGACTTGGCTGTGGGAAGACGGCAAAATCCCCGAAGGCCTGGAAACCACCGTTTCCAACACCGCCATTGCCGCACGCAGCCTGCTCAAACACGTTATCGGGCTGAACGATGCGCTTTCCGCCGCACGCCGCGAAAAAGAGCAGGACGGCGCGCTCATCGACCGCCTGACCGGCGATTTCGGCCTTTTTATCGCCCGTATCGAACAAATCAGCGCGGTTTGGGATTTGCTCTCCACTGTCCCCCTCGAGGGTGAAGAACCGCTGGCAAAATGGATAACCCGCCGCGCCGACGACAAAAACGACTACATTTTCAACGCCAGTCCCATCAGCAGCGCGTCCCACCTTGCCAACAGCCTGTGGCGGCGCGCGGCAGGCGCGGTGCTGACCTCCGCCACCCTGCAATCCTTGGGCAACTTTAACCTGATGCTGCGCCAAACCGGGCTGCAATGGCTGCCCGAAACCACCACCCTCGCCCTCAAAAGCCCCTTTGACTTTGAAAAACAGGGCGAACTCTACATCCCTCCCATATACGCCAGCCCCAAAGACCCCGAAGCCCACACCGCCGCCATCATCGAGTGGCTGCCCAAGCTCATTTCGCCCACTGAAGCCATCGGCACACTCGTCCTGTTTTCCTCGCGCAAACAAATGCAGGATGTCGCCCTGCGCCTGCCCGGAGACTACCTGCCGCTCTTGCTCGTACAAGGCGAATTACCCAAAGCCGTCCTCCTGCAAAAACACCACCAGGCTATAGAAGAAGGCAAAGCCAGCATCATCTTCGGACTCGACAGCTTTGCCGAAGGACTCGACCTGCCCGGCACCGCCTGCGTGCAAGTCATCATCGCCAAACTCCCCTTCGCCATGCCCGACAACCCCATCGAAAAAACCCAAAACCGCTGGATAGAACAGCGCGGCGGCAACCCCTTCATCGAAATCACCGTCCCCGAAGCCGGCATCAAACTCATCCAGGCCGTCGGCCGCCTCATCCGCACCGAACAAGACTACGGCCGCGTAACCATCCTCGACAACCGCATTAAAACACAGCGGTACGGCCAACAATTATTAGCCGGCCTGCCACCGTTTAAAAGGATAGGGTAAACCTACCGCCCTTCCCGCAACAGAAAGGAAAAGTCATGAACTTCACCCGACTGCTCAACCAAGTCTTAAGCACGGTTCAAAAAAAAGGCAACACATTCTCCGACAGCCCGCTCAATTCATTCGGCGGAGGCGCGCTGGTTGCCGGTGTCGCCTCCATGCTGCTGAACGGTAAAAACCGCAAAACCATTACCAAAATCGGTTCGACCGCCGCTTTGGGCTACCTCGCCTACTGGGGCTATCAGATGTGGCAGCAAAACAAAGGGCAGGCAACCGTAACACAAAGCGATTTCCAACCTGCCGGAGAAACTGAAGAAACATACAGCCGCACCGTATTGCGCACCATGATAGCTGCCGCCGCTTCAGACGGCATGATAGACGAAGCCGAACGCCGGACTATCGAACAGGAAAGCGGCACAGACCCCGAAACTGCCGCATGGCTCGCCGCCGAATACCGCCTTCCCGCAAGCATCGAAGACATCGCCGCCGCCGTCGGCAACGATGAGGCGTTGGCGGCGGAGGCCTATCTGGCGGCAAGACTGGTCTGTGCCGATTTGTCGCGGAAAGAAACCGTCTTCCTCGCCCGCCTGTCGCAAGCTTTGGAACTGGATGACAATCTGGTGGAAAACTTGGAAAGGCAATTGGGGTTTTGATTAAAAACTCCCTCCCGCAGGGGAGGGAAAAGCATTAAGAGAACAGTTATTTCCAACCACTGTCTCTCAAAACAGCAAATGAGAACCGTCCGCCGACCCGAACGGGAAACGGTACACGGCGGCATACGACGGCACAAACGATATCGGACGGCAAGGCAGGTTACTGTAATGCGTTGGCGTGTGAATGCTTGAGCAAGCTTTCATGTTTGTGGAATTCCCGCCCCATATAATAAGAACCGAAATAGGTCAGGTGGTCTTGGTCGCCGTAAAGATAGCGGCCGTGTATTTCGACCGTGTTTTCAGGAAGGTATTTCTGTGCGTCAACCCAATGCACATTGGGGATATCTTTAACCAAATCAAATACCGCCTGATTGCTCTTTTCAATATTACCCATGGCTTGAATAGGTTGGAGATATTGGTTTATAGCAAATCTTTTCAATTTTTCCTCCCTCAAGGGCGAACGGCTGATTGATGCATTATTCGCAAAAACATATACGGGTTTGACGGCGGCTATCCTTATGTCCCGGTATTTTAAAAATGCCGTCTGAACGCGCGTTCAGACGGCATCGGTTTCAATAAACGCTCAAATCCGTTTCGCCAACGCTTCCGCCTTGCCCACATACAGTGCGGGGGTCAGCTCAAGCAATTTGGCTTTGGCTTCGGCGGGGATTTCCAGCGATCCGATGAAGACTTTCAGCACTTCGGGCGTAATGCCGCCTTTGCCGCGCGTCAGGTCTTTCAGCTTCTCGTAAGGATTGGCCACGCCGTAACGGCGCATCACGGTTTGAATCGGCTCGGCGAGCAGCTCCCAAGTGGCATCCAAATCGGCGGCAAGCGCGGCAGGGTTCGGCTCGAGCTTGTTCAGACCGCGCAGATGGGCGGCAAAGCCCAATACGGTATAGCCCACGCCTACGCCCATATTACGCAATACGGTGCTGTCGGTCAGGTCGCGCTGCCAACGGGAAATCGGCAGTTTTTCGGACAAAAAGCCCAATACGGCGTTAGACATGCCGAGGTTGCCTTCGGAGTTTTCAAAGTCTATGGGGTTGACTTTGTGCGGCATTGTGGAAGAACCGACTTCGCCCGCTTTGACTTTTTGTTTGAAATAGCCCAAAGAAATATAACCCCAAACGTCGCGGTTAAAGTCGATGAGAATTGTGTTGATGCGGCTGAGGGTTTGGAAAAACTCCGCCATATAGTCGTGCGGCTCGATTTGGATGGTGTAGGGGTTGAAGGTCAGGCCGAGGCTGATTTCGACGAAGTTGCGGCAGTGGGTTTCCCAATCTACATCAGGATAGGCGACCATGTGGGCGTTGTAGTTGCCGACCGCGCCGTTGATTTTGCCGAGGAACTCTTGCGCTTGCAGGATTTTGAACTGGCGTTGCAGGCGGTACACAACATTGGCGATTTCTTTACCCAGTGTGCTTGGTGTAGCAGGCTGGCCATGCGTGCGGCTCATCATCGGGACGGCGGCAAGGTCGTGCGCCATAGCGGTGAGTTTGCCGATGATTTCGGCAAGTTTGGGCAGGATGACGGTTTCGCGCGCTTCTTGCAGCATTAAAGCGTGGGACAGGTTGTTGATGTCTTCGCTGGTGCAGGCGAAGTGGATGAACTCGCTCACGGCGGCGACTTCCGGCACTTCGGCAAAACGTTTTTTCAGCCAATATTCGATGGCTTTGACATCATGATTGGTCGTGGCTTCGATGGCTTTGACGGCGGCCGCGTCTTCAAGTGAGAAGTTTTCAATCACCGTGTCGATTTCGGCAAGCGTTTCGGCACTGAAGGGCGGCACTTCGACAATCTTCGGCTCGGCGGCAAGGGCTTTGAGCCAGTTTAATTCGACTTTGACGCGCGCCTTCATCAGGCCGTATTCGGAAAAAATCGGGCGCAATGCTTCAACGGATTGGGCATAACGGCCGTCTAAAGGGGAAAGCGAGGCGATGGGGTTGATCATATCGGCATCCTGTTCGGAAAAGACATTAAAAATTGTTAAATTGTTTGCAATTATACATCACTCTCAGGACGCTATGCCGTCTGAAGCCCGTTTTCCGACAGATACGCAACGATTTCTTCTTCATCGTCCGATATGGCAAACAAAGAGGCTGCCCCTTCGGAAATCAGACCGCGCGCCAAAAGCTGCGCGTTTATCCACTCCGCCAAGCCCGACCAAAACGCCCTTCCGACCAAAACGACCGGACGCGGCGGCACTTTGCCCGTCTGCACCAAAGTCAGGATTTCAAACAATTCGTCCAGCGTCCCGAAGCCGCCCGGCATCACGACATAAGCTTGGGAATGGCTGAAAAACGCCGCCTTGCGTTCGGCAAAACGGGAAAACTGCAAGGCGATGTCCTGATACGGATTCGGTTTCTGCTCGTGCGGCAAAACAATGTTCAGCCCCACCGAAACCGACTTCCCTGCAAACGCGCCCTTGTTTGCCGCCTCCATAATCCCCGGCCCGCCGCCCGAAATGACGGCAATGCCCGAATCTGACAGCCGCCGCGCCAGACGACAGGCGAACGCATAATCCGTATGATTCTGCGGCGTGCGCGCACTGCCGAAGATACTGACTGCCGGAAACACGCCCGCCAATGCTTCGTCTGCCTGCCGGCGTTCGGCATCGTAACGCGCCTGCTCCGGCACACGGTTTACATTCTCCATTCCGTCCTCCGTTCAAAAACGGCGATTGTACCCCGTCAAAAACGTATAGTGGATTAACAAAAATCAGGACAAGGCGACGAAGCCGCAGACAGTACAAATAGTACGGAACCGATTCACTTGGTGCTTCAGCACCTTAGAGAATCGTTCTCTTTGAGCTAAGGCGAGGTAACGCTGTACTGGTTTTTGTTAATCCACTATAACGCAAGCACCGCAAAGCCGCGCCAACCCTCCCCCAACCTTTTTTCAGACGGCATTTTCGGTAATCTGCTAAAATCGCCCGCTTGAGTTTCCACAGAAAAATCCGAAAAATGTTTCAACACACAGGACGGCACATAAAGCACCGCCCTATGTGTTGCCCTGATTTGGAAGGGGTTGCGCCCCTCCCAAATAAATTCTGATTCTACCGCCCTAAAGGTTGGGGTTTCAACCGAAAAGGAAACACGATGAATATCTTTTACGAAGAGTCCGGCCAATTCAAAGTTGCCTCCATCGTCCAAAAAAACGATGCCACCTACCAAGTCGATACCCAACACGGCAAACGCACCAAAGTGAAGGCAAACAACGTCTTTGCCGAGTTTGACGGCGATATGGCGGCGTTTTTGGAAAACGCGCAGGCACAGGCGGCGGACATCGACACCGATTTATTGTGGGAAGTATGCGGCGAAGAAGAATTTTCCGCCGAGGCGATTGCCGAAGAATATTACGGCCATGCACCGACCAAAACCGAGCTGGCGGCGACCTTGATTGCGCTGTACGCCGCGCCGATGTATTTCTACAAAAAAGCCAAAGGCGTGTTCAAAGCCGCGCCCGAAGAAACCTTAAAACAAGCGCTTGCCGCCATCGAACGCAAAAAACAGCAAGACGCGCAAATCGACGCTTGGGCGGAAGCCTTGAAACGCGGCGAGATGCCGTCTGAAATCGCGGCGGATTTGAAAACTATCTTACACGCGCCCGACAAGCAATCATTGACCTACAAAGCCTTTACCAAAGCCGCCGACGCATTGAAAACCTCCGCCTACGAATTGGCGAAAAAAACGGGCGGCATTACGTCCATTCCCCAATACCTGCAAGACGGGTTTGAAATCAAATACTTCCCCAAAGGAACAGGCTTCCCCGACCTTCCCCTTCCCGAAATGCCCGACCTGCCCAAAGCCGACGTTACCGCCTTTTCCATTGACGACGAATCGACCACCGAAGTGGACGACGCTTTAAGCCTGACCGATTTGGGCAACGGCATGAAGCGCGTCGGCATCCACATTGCCGCGCCGTCGCTTGCCATTAAACCGGGCGACAAAATGGAACAAGTCATTATGCAGCGGTTGAGTACGGTTTATTTTCCCAACGGCAAAATCACTATGCTGCCCGAAAACTGGATAGCCGCGTTCAGCCTTGATGCAGGCGCGTACCGTCCTGCCGTCAGCATTTATTTTGATGTGGACGGCGAGTTCAACGTCGGCGCACCGGCCTGCAAAATCGAAGCCGTCAACATCGCCGCAAACCTGCGTATCCAAGCCATCGAGCCGCATTTCAACGCCGAAACCGGCTTGGACGAAGCCGGCGAAATGATGTTCGCCCACCATCAAGACCTGATTTGGTTCTATCAATTCGCCACCGCCCTGCAAAAAGCACGCGGCAAATACGAGCCCGACCGTGCGCCGCAATACGATTACAGCATTGAATTGGATGAGGAAGGCAACGTCTCCGTCGTCCGCCGCGAACGCGGTTCACCCATCGATACGCTGGTCAGCGAGATGATGATTCTTGCCAACAGCACTTGGGCGCAAATGCTGGATGAAAACGGGCTGCCCGGCCTTTTCCGCGTCCAACCGGCAGGCAAAGTGCGCATGAGCACCAAATCCGAGCCGCATATCGGTATGGGTGTGCAGCATTACGGCTGGTTTACCTCGCCGCTGCGCCGCGCCGCCGACTACATCAACCAAAAGCAGCTGATCAGCCTGATCGACGACTCTGCCGAGCCGCTGTATCAAAACAGCGATGCCGAACTCTTCGCCGCCCTGCGCGACTTCGATGCCGCCTATACCGCCTACGCCGACTTCCAACGCCAAATGGAAGCCTACTGGAGCCTCGTCTATCTGCAACAGCAAGGCACGAGCGAGCTGACGGCTACTATCCTCAAAGAAGACCTCGTCCGCATCGAAGGCCTGCCGCTGACAACGCGCGCCAACGGCATCCCGTTTGACGCGCTGCCCAAATCACAGGCATTGTTCAAAATCACTGAATTGGATGCCGAGAAGCAGTTTGTCTCGCTCAACTACATCAAGGCAGCCGCACCCGCAGGCAAAACGGCAGGCAATGCCGTCTGAAGCCGTGATGCGGCAAACTCCGGCAACAAAAAACGGACGGCAAAAAGGCAAGATAAAATGTTATATAAATGTAAAATCAAAAAGTTAGATAACACCATTGAAGAGGCAGTATTGATTGAAATAAATGGTTATGAACTACATTGTTTTATATCATACTGCCCATTCAAAATATTTGAAAATCAATTTTATGAAGTGGAATTATCCTATGAAATCTTTAATGATTACATACTGGATAAATCAACTTCAAATATTGGATTTAGAAAAATAGATGATAGTTTCAAGTATGAAATAACGGCAGAATTAAGAAATAATCATCTAACCCTACAAAATATACAATTTGAAGAAGATGAGTATTTAATAAACTACTCTTATCTTGATAATTGTTTGGTTACATTAACGGTTGATAGAATAAGTGTTTCATTTATTAGAGAAATTCAGGCAGCCTGAAACCTGTTGTGGATACCGTTGGCAGTTTAGCGATTGGTTATGCCACAGGCGGCAATGCTGGGGCTTTTACTGGTGCGAATGCAGATTGGAATAATCGGCAGTTGCATTCGAGTGAATATAAATTAGCAGAACAATATGCAGACATAGTAGCTTCTCGTCTAAACATTTCAAAAGAAGAAGCACTTGGGCGAATTATTCGGCATATGCAACGAACCGTAGATTACGCAACAGCTAAAGCGGATAATTTCCGTACTGATGACGCCATTATTTCAATTTTAGGAGCAAACAATTTACCCAAGCAAGATCAACATTACACTAATCCGAACTACAACAAACAATACATTCAAAATTATGTTCGTGATTTCAATTTAGCCAATAAATACAATTATTTTATGCCGTCCGTTTTTACTTTTATCCCGATTTGTGGGACAAGTTTTCCAACTGCATCCCGTCAAAAAATTCCATTATTTTCAAATGATTAAAAGTTAAAAAGGTTGAATTTTTCTTAACAATCAAAAACATTGTTTGACGGAACATTAACTTAAAGAGCAGCCGGAAAACGAGCTTTTCGCCGTCCACCGGAAAACTTTTACGGCGTTTGTTTATTTTTTTCAATATGTTCCACCGCTTCGTCCGCCTGTCTGCCGCCGCAGTTTGAAAAAGCCGTGCCGCCCGAAGGTTGTCGGGACGGCACGGCTTTTCAGTCACGACCGTTTCAGCGGATGTCCACGTAGGCACCGGAATGCAGGTCGCGCAACAGGTCGGCGGTCGCACGCTCCGCCTTCTGTTGGAAAATATACTGGCGCACGGCGTTGCGGACGCGTTCCTGAGGCGTGCCGGCCTCGCGTACTTCGTTCAGCTTGATGATGTGCCAGCCGAACTGGGTGCGTACAGGCGCGCTGACTTGGCCGGGTTTGAGGCTGCGGACGGTTTCTTCAAAGGCGGGAACCATTACGCCGTCGGCAAACCAGCCCAAATCTCCGCCATTGCCCGCGCTCGCGTCTTGCGAATATTGGCGCGCCAGGCTGGAAAAGTCTGCACCGCTGCGTGCCTCTCCGTAGATTTTGCGGATGGTACTTTCTGCGCCGACGGCGGCGTTTTCGCTGTCGGCCTTAATCAGGATGTGTTGGGCGCGGTATTGGCGCATCGGCTCGCCTTCGGGCAGGGTAACGCCCTGTTTCTGCGCCTGTTCGATAAAGCGGTCGACCTCTGCCTCGTTTACCCGGCTGTTCTGCATCACTGCCTGCTGGCGGACTTTTTCGGCAATAATGCTGTCGGCAAGTTCGCGGCGTTGTTCGGCAGACAGGTTCTTAAGCGAGGGGTTTTGCGCGGCGACGGCGGCAATTTCTGCCTCGCCCGCCTGAATGTTGCGGCGTTTGCCCGCCTGTACGATCAGGGATTGGTTGACCAGCTGCATCAGTACTTGTTCGGTCAATGCCGTATCGCTGATTTGTACGCCTTTGGGCAGGTTTGCCTTGGCATCGGCAACAGCCTGTGCCAGCCTGCGGCGTGTGATGACTTCGTTGTCGGCAACGGCGGCGATGCCGTCTGAAAAGTGTATGCCGCCTTCCTGTTGCGCGGTTTCTTGGCGTGCCGTCTCCGCCGACTTGGCGGCTTTTGCGGCAGGTGCGGGTTTTGCCGCACGGGGTGCCGCTTGGCTGTAGGAGGCGCTCAGCAGTGCGGCGGCTATCATCAGGGTTTTTATCTTCATCGATATTTCCTTATCGGTTGGATTCCGCACTTGGGTTCGGCGGAATCGGGGTTGTTCGTCGGACGGCAGGTTCGTTGGAACAGGACGGGGATTCGGTCTGTTTACGGCTGCGTTCTGCGCCTGCCTGAAAGGTCCAGATTCGGGATATAGCCAGGTACGGCAATGTCCATCGCACCTTTGGGAACCCTGCCGATATTGCTCAAGTCTTTTAATTGCAGGGTAAGGAAGACGGCGTTTTTGTAGGTGTTCTCTCCGGTAACGTAACGTTGCGCATACATGCCGGCGCTCCAGCAGCCGCAACTGCTCCGATATTCGGCACCCGCCAGCATCTCTATCGGTTTTTTGGCTTCAAAACCGTAGTTATAGCGGGCGACGGCCGACAGGTTGCGCGTCAGCGGCCATTGTGCGGACAGATCGAGCTGGCTGAGTTTGTCGTAAAAATAGGAGCCGTCGGCCTGCAGGTAGATTTTTTCATTGCGCCCGTATTTGTAACGGGCGTTCAGCACTTTGCCCTGTGCAGGACGGTAGCTTGCACCGACGGCGTAGTTCTCGGCGCGTTTGTCGTTTTGGTTGTAGTGGATGCTGCTGTCGAGAGTGAAACGGCCGCCTATGCCGCCGGATGCGAATGCCACCCAGTCGGAACGGTTGCGCGGATTCCTGCCGATACTGCCGTCAAGCATGACTGCGTCGTTTTTGAAATAGAACTTCTGACCGATGCCGGCGCGGAACCGTTCTTCTCCGGTCGCGTTGTCGAGAATACGGCTCTGCACGGCAGCGGAAAGGCTGTTGGCGGCGTTGATGCGGTCGTTGCCGTAATAGAGGTTTTCGCGGAAAAGCTGCCCGTAGCCGAAGCTGCTTTCCGACGAATCAAAATTGGGCAGGTCGTTTTGGGATTTGGCAGGAATATAGTTGTAGAACAGGCGCGGCTCGAGGGTTTGCAGGACTTCCCCGCCGAACATCCGCGTATTGCGTTCGAAGGTCATGCCGCTGTCGATGTTGACGATGGGTAGAGTGCGGCTGACGCGTCGGGCTTCTTGGCTGCCGAAGCGGTTGAGGCTGTAATAGGTGGCGTGCAGTCCGAGTTTGGGACGGACGTAGCCCCAGCTGTTGCTGAAATCCCATTTGATGTCGGGATACACGACCAGTCGGCTGCCGTCTTGGCGGCTGTCGTGGCTGAAGCGGGTAAATTGTGCGGACACACCGATTTGCGCCCTGCCTGCGTTTTTATGCCAATCGGCGGAAAGGCGCGGCATCAGGGCATACGGTTTGTCTTTGTAGCCGCTTTGGTTTGCCAGCGTCTGGTATTTCTGAACCGAAAGGCCGGCATTCAGGCTGCCTCCCGCCGCCCTGCCGCCATAATCCAGCCATACGCGGCGGTTGAGGTTGACGTTGCCGGCGATTTCTTCGCTGCCGTAAAAGTCGCGGTAGTAGCCGCTGTCGGAGACTTGGTTGAAATCGACACCCGCCTGAAGCGTGTCGGAAATGTCGTGCCGGTGCTGCCATTTTGCCTGATAGCGGTTGTTCCTGCCGCTTTTCTTATCGTGCGGCAGCCAGGCCAGGTCGGCCTGTCCGCTGTAATCGGGACGCAGGTAACGGATTTGTCCGTCAAACATCGCACCGCGTTCGCCGATCACGCCGGGCGCGAACGTGGCATCGAAGTTGGGGGCAAGGTTGAAATAATAGGGAACGGAAAGGGAAACGCCGTCCGAACCGGCGGACAGTGTGGGAACGAGCAGGCCGCTTTTGCGGTTGCCGTCAAGCGGGAAGTCCGCCCAAGGGGTGTAGAAAATAGGAACGCCGCCGAACACGAAGGCGGCGTGTTTGGCAACGCCTATGCCTTTTTCCCGATCGGCTTCGACAGAGGCTGCCTTGACATACCAGCCAGCATCGCCGGCGGAACAGGTGTTGAATTGGGTTTCCGTCAGTTTGTAATGCCCTTCACCCAACATTTCGGCGGTGCGGCTGACGCTTTGCAGCCGCCGTCCGCCTTGTTCGGTTTCCATGCGGACGTTGTGCGCTTCGCCGGTCTGCTGCTCGAGATTGTAGGTCAGGGTTTCGCCCCGAATCAGCGTACCGTCCTGTTGGAGAGCGAACCGGTCGCCTACGGTAACGGTGTCGCCCGACTGGTCGTAATCCGCCCAATCGGCATTGAGGGTCGTCCGGTTGCGTTCGACGACGACGTTGCCTTCGGCACGCACCTGCACCTGCGACTGTCCTTCCATCCTGTCGGCAACAATGCGCGTATAGTCTTCGGGGATGGATGCTTCGCCGCTCCCTCGGACGGCGGCTTCGCCTGTTTCGGACCCGCCGCTTTCGTTACTGCAAAACAGGCAGGTCGAACCGAGGGTCAAATCGGAAGCTTGTGCGGATTCGGACGCGCCCTGCGCGCCGCCTTCTGCGATACGCCCGTCCGCCCCTTCCGCCGCAACGGTATCGGCGGCGCAATGCGTGCCGAAACAGAAGCCCAATGCCAACACCAGTGGTTTGAGTGAAAATAAACGAGCCAAAATCGCCCCTCGAGTCGGTTTACCGGTTAGAATAGCGTTTATTGTAACCTGAAATGCTTTAGTACTGTTATGCAACGACAAATCGAACTGAAAAATTGGCTTCAGACCATCTATCCCGAACGGGACTTCGATCTGACTTTTGCGGCGGCGGATGCTGATTTCCGCCGCTATTTCCGTGCAACGTTTTCAGACGGCAGCAGTGTCGTCTGCATGGATGCACCGCCCGACAAGATGAGTGTCGCACCTTATTTAAAAGTGCAGAAACTGTTTGACATGGTCAATGTGCCGCAGATATTGCACGCGGACACGGATTTGGGGTTTGTGGTATTGAACGACTTGGGCAATACGACGTTTTTAACCGCGATGCTTCGGGAACAGGGCGAGACGGCGCACAAAGTGCTGCTGCTGGAGGCCATCAGCGAGCTGGTCGAATTGCAAAAGGCAAGCCGTGAAGGGGTTTTGCCCGAATATGACCGTGAAACGATGTTGCGCGAAATCAACCTGTTCCCGGAATGGTTTGCCGCAAAAGAATTGGGACGCGAATTAACATTCAAACAACGCCAACTTTGGCAGCAAACCGTCGATACGCTGCTGCCGCCCCTGTTGGCGCAGCCCAAAGTCTATGTGCACCGCGACTTTATCGTCCGCAACCTGATGCTGACGCGCGGCAGGCCGGGCGTTTTAGACTTCCAAGACGCGCTTTACGGCCCGATTTCCTACGATTTGGTGTCGCTGTTGCGCGATGCCTTTATCGAATGGGAAGAAGAATTTGTCTTGGACTTGGTTATCCGCTACTGGGAAAAGGCGCGGGCTGCCGGCCTGCCCGTCCCTGAAGCGTTTGACGAGTTTTACCGCTGGTTCGAATGGATGGGCGTGCAGCGGCACTTGAAGGTTGCAGGCATCTTCGCACGCCTGTACTACCGCGACGGCAAAGACAAATACCGTCCGGAAATCCCGCGTTTCTTAAACTATCTGCGCCGCGTATCGCGCCGTTATGCCGAACTCGCCCCGCTCTACGCGCTCTTGGTCGAACTGGTCGGCGATGAAGAACTGGAAACGGGCTTTACATTTTAAACCCAATCAAAATGCCGTCTGAAAACCAAGTTTCAGACGGCATTTTCCAAACGGGCTTACTGCGCGGCTTTTTGTTCTTCGCGTACTTTGTCCGCCAAAAGGTCGATGGTGTTCATACCAGACTCCCAGTCGGCAAATTCGACTTTATATTTGCCGCCGACGATAACCGTGGGCGTACCGTCGATTTGGAAGGTTTCGGTCAGCTCCTGCATTTTGTCGGCGCGCGCCTGGCTTTCGGGAGATTCGTAGGCGGCAAGGACTTTTTTGCCGTCAAAGGCGGTTTGTTCGCCCAGCCATTTTTTGAGGACTTCCGGCTCTTGCAGCTTAATTTTCTGATTAACCATCGCATCGAAAATATGGCTGTTCGCCACATCTTTGCTGTCGGCGGCAGCCATATCGACGGCGGCGGCAAGGCGGGCGAGCGGCAGCATCTCTTTTTGCCAGACGACATGCTCGGTACGCAGGTACATATCGTCTTTAAAAGACTTGGCGTGTTTGCTCAAAACAGGTTCGAGGTGGGCGCAGTGCGGGCAGAAATAGCCGAAAAACTCAAGGACTTCAACCTTGCCTGCCTGCTGTTGGGGAATCGGGTTGGAAAGGACGGTATAGTTTTGCCCTTCGACCAGCCCTGCCGGGGCGGCGGCTGCCGAAGCGGCAGGCGCGCTGTCGGCGGGGACGCTGGTTTGGACTTTGCTGTCGCACGCGGCAAGGGCGAACAGGGCGGCAACGCCGAGGGCAAGGTGTCTGGATTTCATACGGCTCTCCGTGATGTTGGAAATAAATCGGATATTGGTATTTTATTGTATTTTCGCGTGTTGATACAGTTTGCTTCCGGAAAAGGAAGCTTTCGTATCGGGAAACCGGTTCGGACGGCATGAAACCCTATGCCGTCTGAACCGGTTTCTGTCGTACAATACGCGCCGTTGCCCCAAACGGGTACGACTGTTGAGGAACAATGATGAATATGCTTGGAGCTTTGGCAAAAGTCGGCAGCCTGACGATGGTGTCGCGCGTTTTGGGATTTGTGCGCGATACAGTCATTGCGCGCGCATTCGGCGCGGGCATGGCGACGGATGCGTTTTTTGTCGCGTTCAAACTGCCCAACCTGCTGCGCCGCGTGTTTGCGGAAGGGGCATTTGCCCAAGCGTTTGTGCCGATTTTGGCGGAATATAAGGAAACGCGTTCTAAAGAGGCGACGGAAGCTTTTATCCGCCATGTGGCGGGGATGCTGTCGTTTGTACTGGTCATCGTTACCGCGCTGGGCATACTTGCCGCGCCTTGGGTGATTTATGTTTCCGCACCCGGTTTTGCCAAAGATGCCGATAAATTTCAGCTCTCCATCGATTTGCTGCGGATTACGTTCCCCTATATCTTATTGATTTCACTTTCCTCTTTTGTCGGCTCAGTACTCAATTCCTATCATAAATTCAGCATTCCGGCGTTTACGCCCACGTTCCTGAACGTGTCGTTTATCGTATTCGCGCTGTTTTTCGTGCCGTATTTCGATCCTCCCGTTACCGCACTGGCATGGGCGGTTTTTGTCGGCGGTATTTTGCAGCTCGGCTTTCAGCTCCCTTGGTTGGCGAAACTGGGTTTTTTGAAACTGCCCAAACTGAATTTCAAAGATGCGGCGGTCAACCGCGTGATGAAACAGATGGCGCCTGCGATTTTGGGCGTGAGCGTAGCGCAAATTTCTTTGGTTATCAACACGATTTTCGCGTCTTATCTGCAATCCGGCAGCGTTTCGTGGATGTATTACGCCGACCGCCTGATGGAGCTGCCCGGCGGCGTGCTGGGGGCGGCACTCGGTACGATTTTGCTGCCGACTTTGTCCAAACACTCGGCAAACCAAGATACGGAACAGTTTTCCGCCCTGCTCGACTGGGGTTTGCGCCTGTGCATGCTGCTGACGCTGCCGGCGGCGGTCGGAATGGCGGTGTTGTCGTTCCCGCTGGTGGCGACTCTGTTTATGTACCGCGAATTTACGCTGTTTGACGCGCAGATGACGCAGCACGCGCTGATTGCCTATTCTTTCGGTTTAATCGGTTTGATTATGATTAAAGTGTTGGCACCCGGCTTCTATGCGCGGCAAAACATCAAAACACCCGTCAAAATCGCCATTTTCACGCTCATCTGCACGCAGTTGATGAACCTTGCCTTTATCGGCCCGTTGAAACACGCCGGGCTTTCGCTTGCCATCGGTTTGGGCGCGTGCATCAATGCCGGATTGTTGTTCTTCCTGTTACGCAGACACGGCATTTACCGGCCCGGCAAGGGTTGGGCGGCATTTTTGGCAAAAATGCTGCTCGCGCTCGCCGTAATGTGCGGCGGACTGTGGGCGGCGCAGGCTTGCCTGCCGTTTGAATGGGCGCACGCCGGCGGAATGCGGAAAGCGGGGCAGCTCTGCATCCTGATTGCCGTCGGCGGCGGACTGTATTTCGCATCTCTGGCGGCTTTGGGCTTCCGTCCGCGCCATTTCAAACGCGTGGAAAGCTGACCGGTGCGCCGCCTTTTGCCGGCAAACGCTTTTTCCGCGCCTATATTCGGGCGCGCATCCCCCGCGTCCGCACCGGCCGGACGGGCTGCCGCATCATCAATGCCGTCTGAAAACAGAAAAACCGATACCTTATGATTTTGACACCGCCGGACACACCGTTTTTCCTCCGCAACGGCAATGCCGATACGATTGCCGCCAAATTCCTGCAACGCCCCGCGCCCGCATACCGCCGAGAGCTGCTTCCCGACAGCACGGGTAAAACCAAAGTCGCCTACGACTTTTCAGACGGCATGTCGCCCGATGCGCCGCTGGTCGTGCTGTTTCACGGTTTGGAAGGAAGCAGCCGCAGCCATTACGCGGTCGAACTGATGCTTGCGGTACGCGATCGCGGTTGGCACGGCGTAGTCGTCCATTTCCGCAGCTGCGGCGGCATTGCGAACACCGCCCCGGTGTTCTACCACTTGGGCGATACCGCCGAAATCGCCTTTACTTTGGACACGCTCGCCGCGCGTTACCGTGAAATATACGCCGTCGGCGTATCGCTGGGCGGCAACGCGCTGGCAAAATATTTGGGCGAACAGGGCGAAAACGCGCTGCCGCAAGCCGCCGCCGTCATCTCCGCCCCCGTCGATGCAGAGGCGGCAGGCAGCCGCTTCGACAGCGGCATCACGCGGCTGCTCTACACGCGCTACTTCCTCCGCACCCTGATACCCAAAGCACGGTCGCTCCAAGGTTTTCAGACGGCATTTGCCGCAGGGTGCAAAACACTGGGCGAGTTTGACGACCGTTTCACCGCACCGCTGCACGGCTTTGCCGACCGGCACGACTACTACCGCCAAACTTCCTGCAAACCGCTGCTCAAACACGTTGCCAAACCGCTGCTGCTGCTCAATGCCGTCAACGACCCCTTCCTGCCGCCCGAAGCCCTGCCCCGCGCAGACGAAGTATCCGAAGCCGTTACCCTGTTCCAGCCGGCATATGGTGGTCATGTCGGCTTTGTCAGCAGCACCGGCAGCAGGCTGCACCTGCAATGGTTGCCGCAGACCGTCCTGTCCTATTTCGACAGCTTCCGTACAAACAGGCGTTAACGGTTTGATGCTAATATTCCCCCTTTCCCAGACGAATACGGAACCCGACATGACCGACATCCTCAATAAAATCCTTGCCACCAAAGCACGGGAAGTTGCCGCCCAAAAAGCCGCCGTCAACGCCGAACACATCCGCGCACTTGCCGCAGAAGCCGCGCCCGTCCGCAGCTTCATCGATTCGATACGCGGCAAACACCGCCTCAACCTGCCCGCCGTCATTGCCGAAATCAAAAAGGCAAGCCCGAGCAAGGGGTTAATCCGTCCGGACTTCCGACCTGCCGAGATTGCCCGCGCCTATGAAAACGCCGGAGCGGCGTGTTTGTCCGTACTGACCGACGAACCCTATTTCCAAGGTTCGCCCGAATACCTCAAACAAGCGCGCGAAGCCGTATCGCTGCCCGTGCTGCGCAAAGACTTCATCATCGACGAATATCAGGTTTATCAGGCGCGCGCATGGGGGGCGGATGCCGTCCTGCTGATTGCCGCAGCACTGGAACAGGAACAATTGGAACGCTTTGAAGCGGTGGCGCACGAATTGGGCATGACCGTCCTGCTCGAGCTGCACGACGAAACCGAATTGGAAAAATGCCGCAACCTGACCACGCCGTTGTGGGGCGTAAACAACCGCAACCTGAGGACTTTTGAAGTCTCCCTCGACCAAACCCTGTCGCTGCTGCCCGCGCTGGAAGGCAAAACCGTCGTAACCGAAAGCGGCATTACGGGTAAGGCGGATGTGGAATTTATGCAATCGCGCGGCGTGCACACCTTCCTGATCGGTGAAACGTTTATGCGTGCCGACGATATTGAAGCAGAAGTGGGCAAACTCTTCTAAATCCCGATTTCAGACGGCATATTGCCGCCGACCGACCAACACCCTTACCAAGCACGGAACCATCATGCACCGACCCACCGCCAAACAGATTCTGCACGAAGTATTCGGTTATCCCGAATTTCGCGGCAAGCAGGAGGCTATCGTCAATGCTTTGGCAGACGGCGAGAGTTTGATGGTGCTGATGCCGACGGGCGGCGGAAAGTCTTTGTGTTACCAGATTCCCGCGCTGATGCGCGAAGGCGTGGCGGTTGTCGTATCGCCGCTGATTGCGCTGATGAACGACCAAGTGGCCAGCCTGCATGTGGCCGGGATTGAAGCGGCGGCAGTCAACAGCGGCACATCGGCAGATGAGGCGCGCGAGATTGCCGACAAGCTTGCCCAAGGCCGTCTGAAACTGCTTTATGTCGCGCCGGAACGCTTGGTTACCGACCGCTTTTTGCGTTTTCTCGACCAACAAACCGTCAGCCTGTTTGCCATTGATGAGGCGCATTGCGTCAGCCAATGGGGACACGATTTCCGCCCCGAATACCAACAGCTCGGCATGCTTGCCGAACGCTATCCGAACGTCCCGCGCATCGCCCTGACCGCTACCGCCGATGCGGCCACGCGCGCCGACATCAAGCATTATCTGCACTTGGACAATGCGCCCGAATTTATCTCCAGCTTCGACCGCCCGAATATTTATTATCAGGTTATCGAAAAAAACAACGGCAAAAAACAATTGCTGGATTTCATCCGCAAAGAAATGGCGGGGCAAAGCGGCATTGTGTATTGTTTAAGCCGCAAAAAGGTGGAGGATGTGGCGCGGTTTTTGCGTGAAAACGGATTAAACGCGATTCCGTATCATGCCGGTTTGAGCATGGACGTACGCGAGGAAAACCAACGCCGCTTTACGCATGAAGACAATATTATTGTGGTGGCAACGGTAGCGTTCGGCATGGGCATAGACAAACCCGACGTGCGCTTTGTCGCCCATCTCGATATGCCCCAGAGTGTCGAACATTTCTATCAGGAATCGGGGCGCGCCGGCCGGGACGGGCTGCCTGCCGTGAGCTGGCTGTGTTACGGCTTGAACGATTGGGTGTTGCTGCGCGAACGGATTGCCGAAGGCAACAGCGACGAGGTGCAAAAGCAAATCGAAATGCAAAAACTCGATGCCATGCTTTCCGTCTGCGAAACCGCCGCCTGCCGCCGCGTACTGCTGCTCAAACATTTCGGCGAAGAATCCGAACCCTGCGGCCATTGCGACAACTGCCTGCATCCGCCCGTGCGGTTTGACGGCACGGTGTTGGTGCAAAAACTCCTAAGCTGCGTGTACCGCGCCGGACAACGCTTTGCCGCCGGTTACATCACCAACCTTTTGCGCGGCAAAAGCGACGATTGGATACAGCGCAACGGCCATGACAAGTTATCCACATTCGGCATCGGCAGTGAACAGACCGACAAAGAATGGCGCAGCGTCATCCGCCAGTGCATCAGCCTCGGCTACCTCACCGTCAACATTGCCCGATATCAGGCCCTGCAACTGACCGAAGCCGCCAAAAAAGTCCTCAAAGGCGAAACCGAAGTGATGCTGCGCCCGCTCAAGCGCGACAAGCCCGCCGTCCGCACCCTCAAAGACAACTGGCTGCGTACCGAACGCGAAGAACGCCTGTGGCAGGCATTGCGCGTTTGGCGTATGAAACAGGCAGAAGCCGAAGGCATCCCCGCCTATATGATTTTCGGCGACAAAACCCTGCGCGACCTTGTCGAAAAAATGCCGCAAAACCTCAACGGGCTGCACGACATCTACGGCTTGGGCGAAGCCAAAATCGACCGTTTCGGACACGGCATACTCAAAGTCTGCCAAAACGCTGCCGACTTTAGCCACGATGCCGTCATCCGTCCGCAAACCGAACGCGAACAACAACTGCGTCAAAAACTCGAAGCCTGGCGGTATGAACAGGCAACGGCAGAAAAATGCGCCCTGCATGCCGTCCTCTCCGACGAAAGCCTTGCCGACATGCTTGCCGCCACGCCCGAAACCGAAACCGACCTCGAAGGCGTGCACGGTTTGGGCAGCGTACGCGCCACCAAATACGGACGGGACATCCTCGCCGTCTGCCGTCCGTTTTCAGACGGCATCGATGAAACCGCCAAACGCAAACGCCGCCTGATGCGCGCCCTGATCCGATGGTGCGGCGAAACGGCAAAACACGAACAGTCCGAACCCTACCGCATTCTCAGCAAAGCCGCCCTGCGCGCCATTGCCGCCAAACAGCCGGAAGGTTTGGCGGAGCTTGCCGCCGTATATGGCGTGGGCGAAGAAAAAGCCGCACGTTACGGTGCGGCGGTGTTGGCGGTGTTGGAACGGAATGCCGTTTCAGATGATTTTCCAGTCAATAATTACAGCGCGTAATACTGCCCAAATTATAACAATTTACCGAACCTCCACGATTCGGAGACCAATTCTGCATCATCTGCTGATTGTTTATCATCATTTGATTGCTCATATTATTCATCATTACCGCATTATCTCTAAAAGTATTTGCCAAACTGTTGGCAGACTGTTGGATAGTATTACCTAAATTTATCCACGCCTGTTGCCTTTCTTGACTTTCACGTTCAAGACGCTGCTGTTCAAGTATCTGCAATTCAGCTTGATACCTTCGTTGCTGCTCTTCCTGCTGTTGTGCAAAATACTCCTGTTTTTGCTTTAAAAGCTGTTGTCGCAGCATATCGGCTTGCAGTTCAGCATAGAATGCTTGCCGTGCTGTTTCTTCTTTATTTATCCTAACTTGTTTTACTGTCTTCAAATGTTGCTGCCTTGGAATCTTCTTCTCATGTCTGATTGTTGCGGTATAACCGGAACTGCTGCAGACCATCCATCCTAAAATGCCTGCGGTTATCATCTCCTTTTTCAACATCACTCTCTCCAAATCTTGTCTGCAAAAAGAAAAACACAGGTTACATCAATAACCTGTGTTGCATTGTACAATGCAGGCACGAAATACCACGCCAGATAAAATGCCGTCTGAAGCCCGTTACCAAGTTTCAGACTGCATTGCCTCTATTTAAAAATTCCTGTTTTTATCAAATATTTCAAACAGTTTCTCCTTGTCAGCACAAGACCCCTCCGGTATCAGGTTCAATATCGTTTCCAACGCCTCGGCAATATCTTCCCGCTCTACCGTGTCGATAAAGAGTTTTTTGTCCATTTTGTTGAAACCTCCGGTATAGGCTTTGACCGCCTCTGCCAGCTCCTCTCCTATGTTTTCAGGCGGATTGCCGAGCAGTTTGACCACGCCGGCACGGGTTTTCCGGTACAGCTCCGCCGCTTTTTTGGCATGGCTTTTCGGGATATGCTCCTCGCCGTCCCAATCGCGGAAGGGGTTGTCGAAATTTTGCGCCAGCCATTCGGGTTTTCGGGCTTTTTCTATCCACAGGTCCAGCCCGTCTTCCTTCCGTTTCTTATAAAGTTTCTTCACTGCCTTCGCCGCCTCTTCGGGCAGGCTGCTCATCCACAGCCTGTGCAGCTTCGGCAGCCGGTCGGGATGCGGGATGTCGTCCGCGCCGAAACCGAACAAATCTACGGTAGTGAACACTTCCAAATCCTCAAATCCCGATACGGCGGAAAAATTGGCGATATTGCCCGGTTTGCCCCACAGCCGTATGGTTTTGAGCTTGGGATACGTTTCCGACAGGTTTTGCATATCGAAATCGGCAATGCCCATGACGTTGACGGCGGTCAGGTTTTCCAAACCCCGCACTTTGGGAACGCTTTTGCCCACTTCCAAAATCAGACCCGCGCCCTTTTCGGCGGTACAGACCTTGCAGTTTTCCTTGATTTCGCCTTTCAGGTTCAGGCTGTCCAAGTCTTCGTTCAAATAAAGCGATTCCACGCCGGTCATATCGACAGAAAGGTCGGTTATGCGCGTATTGCTGAAATCCAGCACGGTCTGACCGTGGTTTTCCAGACACAATCGGGTGATAAACGGATATTCCTCCAAATATTCATATAGATTTTTATGCCATTTGGTCAGAAACAGCGAAGTCAGGCAGGGAAACGCCTTCAGTTCCATCGCGTCTTCAAAATCATCCCAAACATCGCTCAAATTCTGTTTGGATATGCCGTATTCCCGTCCGGCAAACATCACGGTCTTTTTGCTTTTGGCGGCTTTTTTGAATGCCTTTCTCTGTTTTTCGGGTATCTGCTGCCATCTCAACTGACGGTACACGTCGTAGCCGTCGCCCCAAAAAGAGGCATACCGCTGCGTGTCTTCACCGCACAGCGGCACGGTATTCCCAACCCGTACATATCCCGTCGGCACGACGGCACTTGCCTTATACATGTGCAGACCACGTTCCCAATACATAAAGTCTTTGTAAAGCGGTTTCAAATCCGCCAGTTCCGCCGCCCCAAGCGGTTTGTTGCCCTGCCAGTCCAAAGCCAGCAGGGTCGCACGTGTTTTTTTGCCACCGTGTTCTTCAACTCGGGTAACCTGGCAGGCAGTGTACTGCTTCAGTCTGATGTTATAGACGCAATATACGTCTCCGGCATCGGCATACATCGGCATTTCCTTTATTTCTGTCGGTTTTCACAGACAGATGCCGTCTGAAACTTGGAAACGGCTTCAGACGGCATCTGCACATCATCTCTTCGGAAAAAACTGCACCACGTTCTCCCCTTGCGGCAGCATCAGTTTTTTCACGGCGTGTCCGTACACCGTTTCCAGCGTAATGCTCAAACCGCCTTCCCGCTCAAATATTGTCCCGACACACGAACGCGCGGCGTTTTCATCGTTCCACGCCATCGCCCGCCAAACGCCCAGCGTATCCATATCCGCCCAAAACGTTTCCGCCTTTTTGTAATCCAACACCAGCTTCGCCGTATCGGTAACGGGGTCGTAAAAGCCGTTTTCAGCAAGCATATCGCCCAAGTCATGCATATCGGGGAAAAGCGCGCTGCGGCTCTCAATACCGTTTTCTTTCAGACGGCATTTCAGTTCCGCCAAGGTATCTCGCCCGAAGCAGGTGAAAAACAGCAGCCCGTCCGTCTTCAGCGCGCGCGCCCAATTTTGCAGCACGGGGACGATGCTTTCCGCCTCCGTCAAACCGAGATTGGACCACAACATATCGGCACACGCTTCGGGCAGCGGCGCGGTCGGGGATTGGCAGTGTTGCACCACGCCCTTACCCGTAAACCTTTGCCAAAAACCGCCTTTGCGGGCGGCGGCAGCCGCCGCCAAAAAATCCGCACGGGAATCGTATTCTTCAAATACCGCCTGCGGATAGCGTTTCGCCAGCAGGCTGCGGCTGATGTCCGCATCCGCCCCGGCAAGCAGGATATGCTTGGGCGCGTTGCGGACAAGTGTCAGCCGTTGGTCGGCATGTTCGGCGAGATGGCGGTGAACCTGCCAGCATTTATCCTGCGGATTCATGTCAAACCCCTTCGACAAAGTCGCGGTACAGCGCGGCAAACGCTTCCGCGTGGCTCAAAAACGGCGCGTGTGCCGCCTTTTCCATCACAACCAGCCTGCTTCCTTTCAAATGCCGGTGCAGATACTCGCCCATGCGCGGCGGCGTAATCGCGTCTTTGCCGCCGAACACCAGCAGTACCGGAACATCTATCTTGTCCAACAAATACCGCGCATCCGCCCTTTCCGCCGCTTCCAAAGCTTCCTGTAAGGCTTGAGGCGTGCCGCACCGTGCCAAATCGGGCAGGATTCTGCCGATGATTTCGGCGGCATCGGGCGTGTGCAGAAGCTGGAGTTGTAGAAACTGTTTGATATGTTTGGCATAATCCGTTCGGAACGCGCCGACCATTTTGCCCAATGCGGGCGCGGCAAGCCCTTCGGGATAGTCTTCGTCAGCCGTCAGCCGTGCAAAACTCGCCGTCAGGCAGAGCGAACGGACTTTGTCGGGATGGCGCGCCGCCAGATACAGCGCGACCAATCCGCCGAGCGACCAGCCGAGAATGTCGGCGGGCGTATCGATTTGCGCGGCAACAGCGTCGGCGGCTGCCTCAATATCGAAAGGTTGCACGAAGGGCGCGTCGCCGTGTCCGGGCAAATCGACGGCGGACACCGCCCACGTTGCGGGCAGGCGCGGCATCAAATCGTCAAACACGTGGCGGTTCGCCCCCCAACCGTGTATCAGGTAAACTTTTTTGACGGCATCAGGCATGGATTTTCTCTCTTGTTGGCGGCGCATCGCAGACGCGGCCGCAGTCAGACACTGCGTATTATGCCACGATTCATCAGACGTTTCAGACGGCATCTGCGCCGGCTGCAATACCGATTTGGCAAGTTTCCGCACCGACGCGGCAAACAGCTGCCCCCTGTGTTTCAGACACATTCAAGGCGGATCGGTGTGCGGCATTTGCCAAAAGAAACCGCCCGCATTCGACCGGATGTGGGCCTCGCTGCATTACGAACCACCCGTCAGCAACATGATACGTACGCTGAAACACTTGGCAGATTTGGGCATGGTTCGCCCGTTGGCAAACCTGATGGTACAAAACCCGCCCGACTGGCTTTCAGACGAATGTTTCGATTTCGTCCTGCCCGTTCCGCTAAGCAGGGAGCGGCTGCTGCAACGCGGGTTCAACCAAAGCGAGAGCATCGTCGGGTTGTTGGCGCAACGCTACGGCTGGCAGATACTGCCCCGACACACCGTATTCCGACACCACCGTCCGCCGCAAAGCACGCTCAAAGGCGGCGAACGGCGGCGAAACATCAAAAACGCCTTTGAAATCCGCACACCGCCGCCGAAAAACTGTAATATTTTGTTAATCGACGATGTCTTTACCACCGGCGCGACGCTGGACGAATTGGCAAAGACGCTGAAAAAATCGGGCGCAAACCGAATCTGCTGCTGGACACTGGCACGCACGCCAATGAAAAAATAACTAAATTTTTTGACACCCCATCCGCCTTGTGGCAAGGTTACGCGCCTATAAGTGATTGATATTTATGTTTACCATCGTTTTATACCAACCGGAAATCCCCCCGAACACGGGCAACATCATCCGCCTGTGCGCCAATACCGGCGCGGATTTGCACCTTGTCAAACCGCTCGGTTTCCCATTGGATTCCGCCAAAATGAAACGCGCCGGACTCGACTACCACGAGTTCGCCAGCCTGACGGTGCACGAAAACTTCGACGACTGCCTCAAGGCACTCGCAGGCAGGCGCATTTTCGCCCTGACCACCAAAGGCACGGCGCGCCCCGATGAAACCGCGTTTCAAAAAGGCGACGTTTTACTGTTCGGGCCGGAAACGCGCGGACTGCCTGCCGACATCCTCGACAGCCTGCCCGCCGCGCAAAAAATCCGCCTGCCCATGCAGCCCGGCAGCCGGAGTATGAACCTTTCCAACACCGTCGCCGTGATTCTCTTTGAAGCGTGGCGGCAACACGGTTACGCAGGCGGCGTTTGAACGCAGGTTCATGCCGTCTGAAAACCGTTCGGACGCATTCCGAACCGCTGCCGCAGCGTGCGGCGGTTCGGAACGTGTCCGTAGGGCATGATGCCCATTCGTCTTCAACTCAAGAACGGAACACGTTTTGACTTTAACCCGAAAAACCCTTTTCCTCCTCACCGCCGCATTCGGCATACATTCCTTTCAGACGGCATCCGCCGATGCAGTGGTCAAAGCAGAAAAACTGCACGCCTCCGCCAACCGCAGCTACAAAGTCGCCGGAAAACGCTACACGCCGATAAACCAAGTTGCCGAATTCACGCAAACCGGCAACGCCTCGTGGTACGGCGGCAGGTTTCACGGGCGCAAAACTTCCGGCGGGGACCGCTACGATATGAACGCCTTTACCGCCGCCCACAAAACCCTGCCCATCCCCAGCTATGTGCGCGTAACCAATACCAAAAACGGCAAAAGCGTTGTCGTCCGCATCAACGACCGCGGTCCCTTCCACAGCAACCGCATCATCGACGTATCCAAAGCGGCGGCCCAACAATTGGGCTTTGTCAGCCAAGGTACGGCACATGTCAAAATCGAACAAATCGTCCCGGGCCAATCCGCACCGGTTGCCGAAAACAAAGACATCTTTATCGACTTGAAATCTTTCGGTACGGAACACGAAGCACAAGCCTATCTGAACCAAGCCGCCCAAAACCTGGCTTCATCGGCATCAAACCCGAACCTATCGGTTGAAAAACGCCGTTACGAATACGTCGTCAAAATGGGTCCGTTTGCCTCGCAGGAACGCGCCGCCGAGGCCGAAGCGCAGGCGCGCGGTATAGTGCGGGCGGTACTGACCGCCGGTTGACGGTTATTTGATGCCTTATTAATATCCACTTTTTCCAACCCCCGATTTATAATGGATTAAATTTAAACCAGTACAGCGTTGCCTCGCCTTGCCGTACTATCTGTACTGTCTGCGGCTTCGTCGCCTTGTCCTGATTTAAATTTAATCCACTATACAAAGGCAAAATATGAACATCAAACACCTTCTCTTGACCGCCGCCGCAACCGCACTGCTGGGCATTTCCGCACCCGCGCTCGCCCACCACGACGGACACGGCGATGACGACCACGGACACGCCGCACACCAACACAACAAACAAGACAAAATCATCAGCCGCGCCCAAGCCGAAAAAGCAGCGTTGGCACGCGTCGGCGGACGTGTTACCGACATCGATCTCGAACACGACAACGGCCGTCCGCACTATGATGTCGAAATCGTCAAAAACGGACAGGAATACAAAGTCGTTGTCGATGCCCGCACCGGCCGCGTGATTTCCTCCCGCCGCGACGACTGAATTTGATACAATCCGTGCCGTCTGAAGCCCGAACCGGTTTCAGACGGCATTTTGCACCCGACACTTCAGGATCCTTCATACATGATCAGCAGACTGACCGGCAAACTGGTTGAAAAAAACCCTCCGCAAATCGTCATCGATGTCAACGGTGTCGGCTATGAGGCCGACGTATCGATGCAGACCTTCTACAACCTGCCGCCCGCGGGTGAAAGCGTACAACTGTTTACCCAGCTTATCATTCGGGAAGACGCACACCTGCTCTTCGGTTTTGCCACTGCGGAAGAACGCAAAACATTCCGCCAACTGATTAAAGTCGGTGGCATCGGCGCGAAAACGGCTTTGGGCATTTTGTCGGCAATGACTGCCGACGAACTGGCGCGGGCGGTTGCCGAAGAAGACGTGAAACGGCTCTCCTCCGCCCCGGGAATCGGCAAAAAAACCGCCGAACGTATGGTTTTGGAACTGCGCGGCAAGCTGGTCGCGCATACGGTAACGGACGGGCTGTTTGCCGCCGCACCCGCCGCCGACGGAACAGACGACATCGTCAGCACGCTGCTTGCGCTGGGTTACAGCGAACGCGAAGCAAAAGCGGCGGTCAAAGGCGTTCCGAAGGGGACGGACGTGAGCGAAGGCGTGCGCCTTGCTTTGAAAAACCTGCTGAAATAATGCCGTCTGAAGGCGGCGCGGCGTTTGCCCTGCCGAAACCCTGCGTTTCCGCCCCGCGCTGTCTTCCCGACGGCTTTTCCCGTAAAATGGCGTTATTGTCCTTCCTTTCAGACGGCATTGTGTTTGATGCCGTCTGAAACTGTTTTACCGAAATCGAAAACAATGTTGAACAAAATATTTTCCTGGTTCGAATCCCGAATCGACCCCTATCCCGAAGCCGCCCCGAAAACGCCTGAAAAAGGACTGTGGCGGTTTATCTGGAGCAACATCAGGGGTTTGCGCAAATGGAT
Source organism: Neisseria sp. LACPHL-SPEC-2024-00856 (assembly GCF_047915665.1). Classification (NCBI taxonomy): domain Bacteria; kingdom Pseudomonadati; phylum Pseudomonadota; class Betaproteobacteria; order Neisseriales; family Neisseriaceae; genus Neisseria; species Neisseria sp. LACPHL-SPEC-2024-00856. Next base: position 73,393 of record NZ_JBLRPR010000008.1, on the reverse strand, counting down.
TGCCGTTTTGGCGGCATTTACCGCAGGCATCGGCATCATGGAAGCCCTGCTGTTTCAATTTATGGGCAAAGTCGTGGACTGGCTCGGCAAATACACGCCCGCAACCCTGTTTGCCGAAAAAGGCTGGGCTTTGGCGGCGATGGCGGCGATGATGGTGTTTTTCGCCCTCTGGACCTTCCTCGCGTCCAACGTGCGCCTGCAAACCCTACAAGGCGTGTTCCCCATGCGCCTGCGCTGGAACTTCCATCGCCTGATGCTGGGACAGAGCCTCGGCTTCTATCAGGACGAATTTGCAGGACGCGTGTCCGCCAAAGTCATGCAGACCGCGCTGGCGTTGCGTGACGTGGTGATGACGGTTGCCGACATGGTCGTGTATGTGCTGGTGTATTTCATCACGTCCGGCGTGATTCTGATTTCGTTCGACGGCTGGCTGCTGCTGCCCTTTATCGGCTGGATAATTGGATTCACCCTGATTATGCGTTTCCTGATTCCCAAGCTCGGCAAAACCGCCGCGCGTCAGGCGGATGCGCGCTCGCTAATGACCGGCCGCATTACCGATGCCTATTCCAACATCACCACCGTCAAACTCTTCTCCCACGGCGCGCGCGAAGCGGCCTACGCCAAGCAGTCGATGGAAGAATTTATGGTGACGGTACACGCCCAAATGCGTTTGGCGACGCTTCTGCACACCTGCAGCTTCATCGTCAACAGCTCGCTGACCGCTGGCACGACCGCGCTGGGCATCTGGCTTTGGTATCACGGGCAAGTCGGCGTGGGCGCGGTCGCCACCGCCACCGCCATGGCGTTGCGCGTCAACGGTTTGTCGCAATACATCATGTGGGAATCCGCCCGATTGTTTGAAAACATCGGCACCGTCGGCGACGGCATGGCAACCCTATCCAAACCGCACACCATCCTCGACAAGCCGAACGCCCTGCCGTTGAAAGTGTCGCAAGGAGAAATCAAGTTCGAACACGTCGATTTTTGCTACGAAGCAGGCAAACCGCTGCTCAATGGCTTCAACCTCACCATCCGCCCGGGCGAAAAAGTCGGCTTGATCGGCCGCAGCGGCGCGGGCAAATCCACCATCGTCAACCTGCTCCTGCGTTTTTACGAACCGCAAAGCGGCACGATTTCGATCGACGGACAAACCGTGGACAGCGTGACCCAAGAAAGCCTGCGCGCCCAAATCGGTTTGGTCACGCAAGACACCTCGCTGCTGCACCGTTCCGTGCGCGACAACATCGTTTACGGCCGCCCCGATGCAACTGATGCCGAAATGATTTCCGCAGCCGAACGCGCCGAAGCCTCTGATTTCATCCCCAACCTTTCCGATGCCAAAGGGCGGCGCGGCTATGACGCCCACGTCGGCGAACGCGGCGTGAAACTCTCCGGCGGCCAACGCCAACGTATCGCCATCGCACGCGTCATGCTCAAAGACGCGCCCATCCTGCTGCTCGACGAAGCCACCAGCGCGCTCGACTCCGAAGTCGAAGCCGCCATCCAAGAAAGTCTCGACAAAATGATGGACGGCAAAACCGTCATCGCCATCGCCCACCGCCTCTCCACCATCGCCGCGATGGACAGGCTCATCGTCTTGGACAAAGGCCGCATCATCGAAGAAGGCAGCCACACCGAGTTGCTCGAAAAACAAGGCCTGTACGCCAAACTTTGGGCACACCAAAGCGGCGGTTTCTTGAGTGAGCATGTCGAGTGGCAGCATGACTGAAACCTTATTGTCTGGAAACCGCCGTTTTCAGACGGCATTCCCGTTCCCCTACCCGTCAAAACCATGACCGATACCGCCCAAATCATCACCAGCTACGGCCGCCGCTACATCGTGCGTACGCCAGACGGCAAAACCTACGAAGCCAGCACGCGCAAAAAGCGGGTCGATTTCGCCTGCGGCGACCGCGTGCATATCCAAAACATTAACGCCGAACAGGCCGTCATCGAAGACTACCTGCCGCGCGAAAGCCTGCTCTACCGCCAAGACGCTTGGAAAACCAAACTTATCGCCGCCAACGTCAGCCAGCTCCTTATCGTTACCGCCGCCGTTCCCTCGCCCAGCGAAGCCTTGTTGCAACGTGCCCTCCTAGCTGCCGAAGCCGCGGGCATCCAAGCCGTCATCATCCTGAACAAAGCCGACCTGCCCGAAACCGCCCTCTGGCGCGAAAAACTCAAATTCTACGAAACGCTCGGTTATCCCGTCATCGAAACCCGCGCGCTGGAAAACGCCGACATCCTGCGCCCCGTCCTGCAAGGGCATAGCAACATCCTGCTCGGACAAAGCGGCATGGGTAAATCCACCCTGACCAACGCCCTCTTGGGCAACCAAACCGCCCGCACTGGCGACATTTCCACCGCGCTCGATTCCGGCAAACACACCACCACCCACGCCCAGCTTTACGATTTAAACGAAGAAACCCAATTAATCGACTCCCCGGGTTTGCAAGAATTCGGCCTGCACCACCTCCAAGCCGCCGATTTGCCGCGCTATTTCCCCGATTTCCGCCACCTTGTCGGGCAATGCCGCTTCCACAACTGCACCCACCGCGCCGAACCCGGCTGCGCCTTCAAAACCGCCGCCGAAACCGGGGCGGCACTTCCCGAACGCCTCGCCTTTTTGCAGGGCATCACCGACGAACTGCTCGGGTAACGCCTTGCCGTTTGCAGGACAAAACAATGCCGTCTGAAGCCGGATTCGGGTTTCAGACGGCATCCGTTTGGCAAAAATGCTACAATCCGCTTTTTACTGGAACACCCGAAACTATGAAGAAAAACGCCCCGAAATCGTTTGAAGAGGCCTTGTCGCGCCTTGAATCGCTGACGCAGTCTATGCAGGGCGAAATGCCCTTGGAAGACGCGCTTGCCGCCTATCAGGAAGGCAACGAGCTGGTCAGGTACTGCCAAACCAAGCTGGCCCAAGTCGAACAGAAATTACAGGTTTTGGATGCGGACGGACCGAAGGAGTTGAACCTTGAATCCGACGAATGATTTGAAAGCATGGCAGCTTAGGGCGCAGGCGCAGACAGAGCTGCTGCTGGAACGCTTTTTGCCGTCTGAAAACGAAATCCCGCACACGCTGCACGAAGCGATGCGTTATGCGGCTTTGGACGGCGGCAAGCGTCTGCGTCCGATGCTGGTGCTGGCGGCTTCAGAATTGGGCGGGGCCGTGGCGGATGCGGTCGGACAGGCAATGGCGGCAATCGAAATGATCCACGTCTATTCTTTGGTTCACGACGATATGCCGGCGATGGACAACGACAGCCTGCGGCGCGGCAAACCGACCTGCCACATCAAATATGGCGAAGCCACCGCGCTACTGGTCGGCGACGCTTTGCAAACCCAAGCCTTCGACGTATTGGGCCGTCCGACAGAACTGCCCGCCGCACGCCAGTTGGCAATGTTATCGGTGTTGGCGAAAGCGGGCGGAAGCAGGGGTATGGCGGGCGGTCAGGCAATCGATTTGGCAAACGTCGGCAGGCAGATGCCGCAAGCCGATTTGGAACAGATGCACAGCCTGAAAACAGGTGCGCTAATCCGTGCGGCGGTTTTATTGGGGGCGACGGCGTGTCCTGATCTATCAGATGCGGAACTTGCCGTATTGGACGCTTACGCGGCAAAACTGGGGCTGGCGTTCCAAGTCATTGACGATGTGTTGGACTGCGAAGCGGACACGGCGACTTTGGGCAAGACGGCGGGCAAAGACGCAGACAACGACAAGCCGACTTATGTGAAACTGATGGGCTTGGAAGCGGCGCGCTCATACGCACACAAACTGGTTGCCGAAGCGGTCGCGCTGCTCGAACCCTTCGGCGACAAAGCCCTGCGCCTGCGGCAGTTGGCAGGATTTGCAGTCGCCCGCAAATATTAAAACCGGCGTATATCGCCGGCTGAAACGTGCCGGCACAGCGATGCCGGCCTACACTTGAATGAAACAATGCCGTCTGAACAGGTTTCAGACGGCATTCCTATGCCTGCCTATTCCCTGTTGCGCGTATGCCAGAAATACCGCCACACAAAACATGGAAACGCAAAAATCAGGTACAGGCAGACGACTGTAGCGTAAAACTCCCAATCCTGATCGTGTACCGATCCTGCACGGGATTCGAGAATATAAGCAAGAATGGCGGTCAGTGCGAAACCTGCCGCCAGCTCGATCAGGTGATGTCCGAAATGTTTGCGCTTGAGCGCGGCCACGCCGAACAGTCTGGTCGTGAGAAAGGGGACGTTGGCAAAGATGAGTGCCAAGACCAAAAGGATGTACATGGATGCGGTCATGGTGGGCTTTCTGTTTGGGCATTGTCGGCGGCGATGCCGTCTGAACTGCATTGCGGAACGGCATATCTTAACAAAAACGGCAGCCTCTGACACGGCTGCCGTTGCGGCGGCTTACAGCGTGTTCTCCAACGCCTTGGCGCACCAGTCGATAACGGTTTGCGGCATAATGCCCCACAGCACCAACAGCAGCGCGTTGATGCTTAAGAGGAATTTTGCGGCATTGTTGCCGCCGGCGGCGGGACGGGCGCGGCCGGATTCGTCAAAATACATGACTTTGACCACGCGCAGGTAGTAGAACGCGCCAATCAGGGACATGATGACGGCAAATACGGACAACCAAACATAGCCTTGTTTTAAGAGTGCCATAATCACGCCGAATTTGGCGTAAAAACCCATCAGCGGCGGAATGCCCGCCATAGAGAACATAACCAGCAGCATCAAAAAAGCAAGCCATACGCGGTGTTGGTTCAGCCCTGCCAAATCGCTGATGTTTTCGCACTCGTTGTCCCCGTCCGACAACACCATCAACACACCGAACCCTGCCGCTGCCATCAGTGCGTAGGTAATGGCGTAATAGAGGCCCGCCGCAAAGCCGACCGCGCCCGCCATAAACGCCAACAGGATGAAACCCATATGCGATACGGTGGAATAGGCGAGCATACGTTTGATATTGGTCTGCATGATGGCGGCAAGGTTGCCGACCAGCAGCGAAGCGGCGGCAAGCAGGGCAAACATCGGCGACCAGTCCTGATGCACCGTACCCAAGCCGGTAACGAGGATGCGGAAGGCGAAAACGACGGCGGCGATTTTCGGCAGCGTGCCGGCCAGCGCGGCGACGGAAGTGGGCGCGCCCTGATAGACATCGGGCACCCACATATGGAACGGCGCCGCACCCAGCTTGAACGCGACGGCGACGACGATAAACACCAAACCCAGTTTTAAAAGCCAAACATTTGCCTGTTCGTTATACGAGTTTGCCAATACTGTGGCAAATTCCAGCGAACCGGTCGCGCCGTAAACCATAGAAATACCGTAAAGCAATAATCCGGAAGCCAAAGCACCCAAAACAAAATATTTCAAGGCGGCTTCGGCGGCAAAGCCGGAATCGCGGCGCAGGGCAATCAGGGCGTAAAGCGCGAGCGACAGCAGCTCCAAACCGATATAGGCGGTAAGGAAATGCCCCGCGCCCACCATCACGCCCATACCCAACAGGGCAAACAATGACAGGGTGTAAAACTCGCCTTTAAACAGGTTGCGCGTTTGATTATAAGGCTTGGCATAAACAAACAGGGCAAACGTCAAAGCATATAAAACCATTTTTGCCAAACGCGACATACCGTCCGCAATATACATCCCATTGAATGAAGACGTACTGCCCTGCTCCCAAACGGCAAGCTGCACCGCCGCCGTAACCGCCACCGTTGCCAGCGCGCCGTAATGCGTCAAACGGCGTTTGTCATCACTGACCCACAAGTCCGCCAGCAACAATAACACCAGCAGCGCAAACAGCACGATTTCGGGCAACGCGGGCATTAAATTCAAATCAGACCAGTTCATTTACACACCTCAAATCTTGCTTTGCGCCACATGGGCAATCAAATCGTTTGCCGCCTGATGCACCACTTCGATAAACGCGTTCGGATACAGACCCATGCCCAAAACAGCAATCGCCAAAACCGCCAAAATCGCAAATTCGCGGCAATTGATGTCTTTCATTTCAGCAACGTGCGGATTGCGGATTGCGCCGAAAATCACGCGTTTGTACATCCACAGGGTGTAAGACGCACCGTAAATCAGCGTCATAGCCGCCAACGCGCCTACCCAGAAATTCACTTTGACCGCGCCCATAATCACCATAAACTCGCCCACGAAGCCGGAAGTTGCAGGCAGACCGGCATTGGCCATACCGAACAACATCATAAACGCCGCAAACTTAGGCATCACATTGACCACGCCGCCGTAATCGGCGATATTGCGCGTGTGCAGGCGGTCATACATCACGCCGATACACATAAACATCGCGGCAGACACGAAGCCGTGGGAAATCATTTGAATGATTGCGCCTTTCAATGCCCAGTCGTCCAACTGCCCGTTAACAAACAAAAACATCCCAAGCGTTACAAAACCCATATGGCTGATGGACGAATACGCCACCAGTTTTTTCATATCGGTTTGCACCAAAGCCACCATACCGATATAAATCACGGCAATCAGGCTCAATACAATGATCACAGGGGCAAAATAGCGTGCCGCATCCGGCATAATCGGCAGGATAAAGCGCAAGAAACCATACGCACCCAGTTTCAGCGTAATTGCCGCCAACACCATCGAACCGCCGGTCGGCGCTTCAACGTGGGCATCCGGCAACCAAGTGTGCACGGGGAACATCGGCACTTTTACAGCGAATGACAGGAAGAATGCCGCAAACAAAAGCTGTTGTACGCCCAACGGAATCTGTTTGATGTTTTGGAAATCGACAATAGAGAAGCTGCCTGTTTGATAGTACAGGTAAACCATAGCAACCAGCATCAGGAGCGAACCCATCAGCGTATAGAGGAACAGCTTGACCGACGCATAGACGCGGCGCGGGCCGCCCCATACACCGATAATCAGGTACAGCGGAATCAGCATACCCTCGAAGAACACATAAAACAGAATCGCATCCTGCGCGGCAAACGCACCGTTAATCAAACCCGACATCATCAGGAAAGCGGCCATATACTGCGCCGGACGTTTCTGAATAACTTCCCAACCGGCCAATACCACCAACAGCGTAATAAACGCATTCAAGATGATAAAGAGCACTGAAATACCGTCCACGCCCAATGCATAGTTGATTTTCAGAAGCGGAATCCACTCGTGGAACTCGGTAAACTGATAGCCGCCGCTCAAACGGTCGAAACCGGTAAACAGGGGCAGCGTTACCAAGAAACCGGCAAGCGCACCCATGAAGGCAAGCACACGCGCCAGCGGCGCACGGCTGTCTTTACCGGTCGCCAAAACCAGCACACCTGCGGCGATGGGTATCCATATTGCCAAGCTGAGTAGGTAGTTGGAAAACATAGTGGTTAACCTGTGGTTAAAATAAAAATGTGTTTATGTGGATATTTCTTCGTTTCAGACGGCCTGAAGGTTTAAGGCCGTCTGAAACCTTATTCTTATCGGAACAAGCCCCAGAAGGTCATGCCGAGCAAGACCAATACGCCAAACACCATAGCGGCGGCGTAAGTGTAGATAAAGCCGGTTTGGACTTTACGCACTTGCGCGGCAACCGCGCCGACCAGTTTGGCGGAGCCGTTGACGATGCCGTTGTCGATAATGGCGGTATCGCCGACTTTCCAGAAGAAGGTACCCAACGCGCGCGTGCCTTTGGCAAAAACGTTGAAATACAGGACGTCGAGGTAGTATTTGTTTTCAAACAAAACGTAAATCGGACGGAATGCCTGTGCAATTTTCGCAGGCAGGTGCGGCAGTTTGACGTACAAAAGCCATGCGCTCAATACGCCTGCGATAGCGAGGTAGAGTACAGGCGAATGCAGGCTGTGCGACACCATCGCCAATGCGCCGTGGAACTCTTCCTTCATGATGTGCATGGTCGGATGCGCGTCGGCATTGACAAAAATCACGTCTTTGAAGAAATCGCCGTAAAGCATGGGTTCGATGGCGATGTAACCAATGATGACGGACGGAATCGCAAGCAGAATCAGCGGCAGGGTAACGACCAACGGGCTTTCGTGCGGATTGTCGTTTTTGCCCAAGCCGTGATGCTCTTCGCCATGATGATCGTCATGATGCTCAGGCAGGCTGCGCCATTTCTCTTCGCCGTGGAACACCATAAAGTATTGGCGGAACGCGTAAAACGCGGTAACAAACACACTGGCAAGGACGGCAAAATAAGCAAAGCTGCTGCCCGGCAGGGTGCTGTATTTCGCTGCTTCGATAATCGAATCTTTAGAATAGAAGCCGGAGAAGAACGGCGTACCAATCAGCGACAAGTTACCGATCAGCATAGTCAGCCAAGTAACCGGCATATATTTTTTCAGATTGCCCATATGGCGCATATCTTGGTCGTGGTGCATACCGATAATCGCGCTGCCTGCCGCCAAGAACAGCAAGGCTTTAAAGAAGGCGTGGGTCATGACATGGAACATCGCCACGGAATAGGCGGACGCGCCCAAAGCCACGGTCATATAGCCCAGTTGCGACAGGGTGGAATACGCAACCACGCGCTTGATATCGTTTTGAATCACGCCCAAGAAACCCATAAACAGGGCGGTAATCGCGCCGATCACCATAATGACCGACAGCGCGGTGCTGCTCATTTCGTAAATCGGCGACATACGCGACACCATAAACAAACCCGCCGTAACCATGGTTGCGGCGTGAATCAATGCGGAAATCGGGGTCGGGCCTTCCATCGAATCAGGCAGCCAGACGTGCAGCGGGAATTGTGCCGATTTACCCATCGCACCGACAAACAGGAGTAAACAGGTTACAGTAATCAAAGACCATTCCACACCGGGGAACAGTTGGATAGTGGCCGTCTGAACATTAGGCAGATAAGCGAATACATCTTGATAGCGCAGGCTGCCGCCGAAATAGGCAAGCACCAAACCGATACCGAGCAAAAAGCCGAAGTCGCCGACACGGTTGATCAGAAAGGCTTTCAGGTTGGCAAATGTTGCGCTTGGACGTTTGAAATAGAAACCGATCAAGAGATACGACACCAAGCCCACAGCCTCCCAGCCGAAGAAGAGCTGGATGAAGTTGTTGCTCATAATCAGCATCAACATGCTGAAAGTAAACAAAGAAATATAGCTGAAGAAGCGTTGGTAGCCGACTTTTTCATCGTGCATATAGCCGATGGTGTAGATATGCACCATCAACGACACGCCCGTTACCACGACCATCATCATCGCCGTCATCGTATCGACCAAGAAGCCGACGGAAAAATCCAAACCGCCCATCGTCAGCCAAGTATAGACATTCTCGTCAAACTTGGCGCGGCTGCCGTCGATAAAGCCCCACAGCACATAAGCCGACAGCACGGCGGATACCGCCACGCCGAGTATCGTAACCGTATGTGCGCCGGCACGTCCGATTTTATTGCCGAACAAACCTGCAATCAGCGAGCCTACCAAAGGCACAAGGGCAATGATGAGATATAAAGTCATGTCGTTCATTTGATTGAACCTAATCGATTTAAAAATTCACGTTCAAGGGAAGGGTTAAGCCACCCGAGAAAAAACCAACAGTAAGGGCAAAATAGCACCGGCAGCATAAATCAAGACCCAAACAGGCAGATTGTCGGTGAACCGTCGCAGCAGAAAAAAATAGGCCCATGCGTACAATCCGGAAATCGCGCCGCTAATGAGTGCGGCAAAAATTCCGCCCGCCAAGGAGAATAACGAAATCACAACAGCAAAAGCTGCCGCCCACATCCATGTGGCGGAACGGTCTGCGTAATACTCCTGCATTTTACCGAATATCAATAATATGATTACCGTAATCATGAACGTTTCCCTTCTGAGGTCGTCCGAAACCGTCCGAACCCGCTTTCAGACGGCATTCAACCTTTCTCATACCCTTCGTAATAATATGACTGCTCAATACCTTTAAAAATGATTTCACGGTTGTCCACATCGTCGGTCAGATTGTCCTTTAACAAAAAGCGCAGTTCTAAATCGTTGACGGGGCTGCGTTCCATCGCCTGCAAATACAAGGTTTTGCTTACATTTTGCCAGTTCACGACTTTTTTCAGGTTTTTTTTCAGCACCAAATCCAGCCAGATGCGGGTACTTCTGCCATTACCCTCCAAAAACGGATGGGCAATGTTCATTTCAACATATTTGGCGATGATTTCTTCAAAAGTCCGCTCGGGCATCTGCTCGATTTTAACCAAAGCCTCTTTTAAATACATGGCGTTGGCAAAACGAAAACCGCCTTTGGAAATGTTGTCTTCCCTGATTTGACCCGCAAAATCATATAAGCCGCCGAACAGGTAACGGTGAATCTGTTGCAGGCCCGCGGTGGTACCGACTTCGATACGGTCGATGTCGCCGCTTTCAAACAGGCGGCGGGCATTATGCAGGCTTTGTTCGTCTATGGATTTCATCGTTTTTCCTATCGGGTTTTCAGACGGCATCGGTGTCTTGTCAGGTCTCGACCCAACCTACCTTTACCCTTTCAACTCATCCAAATCGGCAACGTTGATTGTTTGTCGGTTGCGGTACACCAGCACCATAATCGCCAAACCGATGGCGGATTCGGCAGCAGCAACGGTCAATACGAAGAATACAAAAATTTGTCCGGCAGTATCGCCCAAATGTTGCGAGAAGGCGATAAAGTTGAAGTTCACCGCCAAGAGCATCAGCTCGATGGACATCAGCAATACCAGCACGTTTTTGCGGTTCATAAAGATACCCATTGCGCTGATACCGAACAGGAGCGCACCCAATACCAGATAATGCGTCAAGGTAATCATGCTTTGCCCTCCCCTTCCGGCTTGAGGCCGTCTGAAACTTCGCTTTCTTCGGCAGATTCGACTTGCGGTTTGACCGCTTCCATTTTCACCAGACGCATACGGCCTTGATCGGCACGTACTTTAACTTGGTCGGCAGGATCCATGCGTTTCGGATTAGTGGTTTTACGGTGAACCAGTGCAATCGCCGCCACCATACCCAACAGCAGCAATACCGCCGCCAATTCAAACGGCAACAGGTAGTCGGTATAAATACGGCTGCCCAAATCGCGGATATTGTTGTAATCGGCGGGAATGTCTTTCATCAGACCAAATGCGGCAAGGTCGGTTTTCGGGTTGACCAAAATCAGAATCAGGGCAACTGCCAACAATGTGCCGACCACGCCGGCAACAGGCGCGTGCCGCCAGAAACCGGCGCGCATTTCTTCAATGTCGATGTTCAACATCATCACGACGAACAGGAACAACACCATCACGGCGCCGACGTAAACCACCACCAGCGTAACGCCCAAAAACTCAGCCTGCATCAGCATCCAAAGCATCGCGCTCACGCAGAAGGTCAGCACCAGATGCAAAGCGGCGTGAACAGGGTTTTTAGCGGTAACGGTACGAACCGCACCGTACAAAACGATGGTGGCAAGGATATAGAACAGAATCGCGGAAAAAGTCATTCGTCTGCTCCTTAACGATACGGCGCGTCAGCGGCTTTGCGTTTGGCGATTTCAGCTTCGTATTTGTCGCCGATTGCCAAAAGAATCGGCTTGGTCATGTGCAAGTCGCCTTTTTTCTCGCCGTGGTATTCAAAAATATGGGTTTCCACAATCGCATCGGTCGGGCAGGCTTCTTCGCAGAAACCGCAGAAGATGCATTTGGTCAGGTCGATGTCGTAACGCTTGGTGCGGCGCGTGCCGTCTTCGCGTTCTTCCGATTCGATGTTGATCGCCATTGCCGGACAAACCGCCTCGCACAATTTGCACGCGATGCAGCGTTCCTCGCCGTTCGGATAACGGCGTTGCGCGTGCAAGCCACGGAAACGCACGGATTGCGGCGTTTTCTCTTCGGGGAAATAAATCGTGTCTTTGCGGGCAAAAAAGTTTTTGAGCGTTACGCCCAAGCCTTTTACCAATTCGCCAAGCAGAAAGGTTTTTACTAAGTTAGCCATATTATGTTCCCTCAAAACAGGGATTTCGTTAGGTATTCAAAATCTCTTTGTTCAGACGGCCTCAAGATGCCGTCTGAAACTTATTTCCACAAATTCAGCGGTGAAATCATCCACACGCCCAAAATCACGATGTAGGCGAAGCCGATCGGAATCAGCACTTTCCAGCCCAAACGCATGATTTGGTCGTAACGGTAGCGCGGGAAGGTTGCACGGATCCACAGATACCAGTACAGCACCGCCGCCATTTTCACGAACATCCAGAATGCGGAAGGTGTGCCGATAAAGCCCCAACTTTGCGGGAACGGGGACAACCAGCCGCCGAGGAACATCAGCGAGGTCAGTGCGGCAATCAGAATCATGAAAATGTATTCGGCGAGGAAGAACAGCGCGAACGCGAAGCCGGAATATTCGACGTGGTGGCCGGCAACGATTTCGGACTCGCCCTCTGCTACGTCAAACGGTGCGCGGTTGGTTTCGGCTACGGCGGAAATCAGATAGACGATGAAGATTGGGAACAGCGGCAGCCAGTTCCACGAGAATACGGAACCGCCCGCGATGCCTTTTGCCTGCGCAGCGACGATGTCGGAGAAGTTCATGCTGCCCGACACCATCACGACGCACACCAGCGCGGCGCTCATGGCGATTTCGTAGGAGATGCTTTGCGCGGAAGCACGCATTGCGCCCAAGAACGAATATTTTGAGTTGGAAGCCCAGCCCGCGATGATCACGCCGTAAACCGACAGCGAGGTAATCATCAGGATGTACAAAAGACCGATATTTATGTTGGTCAGCACCCATTCTTCGTTGAACGGAATCACTGCCCACGCCGCGAAAGACGGTGCAAGCGACATAATCGGGCCAATATAGAACAGGGCTTTGTTTGACAGCTTCGGACGGGTTACTTCTTTAAACAAGAGTTTGAACACGTCGGCAAACGGCTGAATCAGACCCCACGGGCCGGTTACGTTCGGGCCGACGCGAAGCTGCATGAAGCCGATGACTTTACGTTCGAAATACGTCAGGTAGGCGACGGTCAGAATCAGCGGAATCAGGATAATCACGATTTTGACGATGACGGATACCACCAAGCCTACGGTGATGCCCAAATCGCCCAGACCGAGCGTTGCGGCAAAGAGGTTTTGGAACCATTCCTGCATGATCAAGCTCCCGCCAGTTCAATAGTGTCCATCAACGCACCCAGTGCGGCATTTTCGGTATGCAGCGGCAGATGCACCACGTTTTCAGGCAGTCCGGCATCGGCTTTGACGGCAACCGATACGCTTGCGCCGTTTTGTTTGGCGACAGCGGTTTGTCCGTCTTGCAGGCCCAAGCGTCCCAAAGTGTTCGGATTCACACGCGCGGCAGGCACGGCGGCATGGACGGTTGCCTGCAACGGTGCGGAACGGCGCACGATGGCATCGGTGTGATAGATGCCCACTCCGCCCACGCGCACGAGGCGGCTTGATGCCGTCTGAAAATCTTTTTGAGTCGAAGACACGCGGTTGTCCAGTTTGGACGGCAGGCTTTCCGCGTCCAGCGCGTCTTTCAGAATCGCGGCGGTATCGTGGTATTCAAAACCTTGCAGGTCAAACAGGTTGCCCAATACGCGCAACACTTTCCACAGCGGACGCGAGTCGCCGAAGCCTTGTACCACGCCGTGAAAGGATTGCAGACGGCCTTCCATATTGATGAAGCTGCCCGATGTTTCGGTAAACGGCGCAATCGGCAACAACACGTCGCACACATCCAGCAGCGTTTCGCTGACAAACGGTGTAAACGCCATCACGCTTTTCGCCTGTTTCAACGCGGCCACGGCTTTTGCACCGTCAACCGTATCGATTTCCGGCTCGACGTTGAGCAGCAAGACTGCCTGTTTCGGCGCGTTTGCCATTTCGGCAACGCTCTCGCCGGAGTTTACATTCAAGACATCCGCACCAACACTGTTGGCGGCTTGCGGCAAAATACCCAGCACTGCGCCGGTCGCGTCCGCCAGCTCTTGCGCGGCGGCATAAATGGCGGCGTAATCAGGATGGTTTTGCACTTCCGCACCCAAAATCACCGCTGCTTTTTCAGCATTTTTCAGGCTGGCGGTAACGGCGTGTTCCGCATTGGCAGACAGGTTTTTCAGACGGCCTGCCCACTCGTCGGGATGTGCGGCTTCTTGAGAGAGAAGCGGCATCAACAACTCTTCCTTGCTGCCGGCCAATACGCTCAATGCCATACGGTCTTTGGCGGCGCGGCGCAGGCGGGCGGTCAGGAGCGGCTGTTCTTTGCGCAAGTTCGCACCGACTACCAATACGGCATCATTGTCAGCCAAAGATTCAATGCTTTGTCCCAACCATTGCGCACCTTTAAGGCCGTCTGAAAGACGTTTGTCTTGTTGGCGCAAACGGGTTGCAAAGTTTTTAACGCCCAAGCCGTCGGCGAGTTTTTTCGCCAGATACAGCTCTTCAACCGTATTCATCGGGTTCGCCCAAATGCCGACTTGGTTTTGGTTGCCGTCTTTGGCGATACATTCAAGCGCGCTGCGGACATATTCCAACGCGGTTTTCCAATCCACGTCCATCCACTCGCCGCCCTGTTTGATTTTCGGTTTTTTCAGACGGCTTTCGTGATACAGGCCTTCGTAGGCAAAACGGTCGCGGTCGGACAGCCAGCATTCGTTGATGGCTTCGTTTTCCAACGGCAGCACGCGGCGGACGGTATGGTCTTTGGTTTGCACAATCAAATTGCTGCCCAAAGCGTCGTGGGCGGAAACGGATTTGCGGCGGTTCAGCTCCCAAGTACGCGCGTTGAAACGGAACGGTTTGCTGGTCAATGCGCCGACAGGACACAAATCAATGACATTGCCTGACAATTCGGTTTCCACTGCTTTGCCGATAAAGGGCATGATTTCGGAGTGTTCGCCGCGATTGACCATCGCGATTTCCTGCAAGCCGGCGATTTCTTCAGTGAAACGAACGCAACGGGTACAGTGGATACAACGGCTCATTTCCTCGGCGGAAACCAAAGGCCCCATGTCCTTGCCGACGACAGAACGTTTTTCTTCGGTATAACGGCTGGTGGTTTTGCCGTAGCCCACCGCCAAATCCTGCAACTGGCATTCGCCGCCTTGGTCGCAAGTCGGACAGTCGAGCGGATGGTTGATGAGCAGGAACTCCATCACGCCTTCCTGCGCCTCTCGGGCTTTTGCCGAATGCGTACGCACAATCATGCCGTCCGTTACCGGCGTGGCGCAGGCGGGCAGCGGTTTGGGGGCTTTTTCCACGTCCACCAAACACATACGGCAGTTGGCGGCGATGGAGAGCTTTTTGTGGTAACAGAAATGCGGAATATAAGTACCGAGCTTGTGCGCGGCTTCAATCACCGTCGCACCCTGCTCCACAGATACCTGTTTGCCGTCGATTTCGATTTGTAACATGGTTCGTTCCTAGTTACGGGTATTTGATAAATAATCTTTTCTGGAGGTCGTCTGAAAACTTAGCACCATTTATTCGGTTTCATCGGCCCGCCGTGTTCGATGTAATGCACAAACTCATCACGGAAATGCTTGGTAAAGCTGCGGACGGGGAAGACGGCGGCATCGGCGAGGGCGCAGATGGTGCGGCCTGCCATTTGGTTACCGATAGAATCGAGCAAATCCAAATCTTCCATTTTACCTTTGCCTTCTACGATGCGGTGGACGATACGGTAGAGCCAGCCCGTACCTTCTCGGCAAGGCGTACATTGGCCGCAAGACTCGTCGTAGTAGAAGTAGCTCAAACGCTCAAGGGCTTTCACCATGCACACGTCTTCATCCATCACGATAATCGCACCGGAACCCAGCATCGAGCCCGCCTTGGAAATCGAGTCATAGTCCATATTGGTCTGCATGATGATATCGGCAGGCAATACGGGCGCGGACGAACCGCCGGGAATAACGGCTTTGAGTTTTTTGCCGCCGCGCATACCGCCTGCCATTTTCAGGACTTCGGCAAACGGCGTACCCAATGGCACTTCATAGTTGCCCGGACGTTCGACATGGCCGGAAATACAGAACAATTTGGTCCCGCCGGCATTCGGAATGCCTTTGTCGGCAAATGCCTGTCCGCCGTCACGGATAATGAAGGGGACGGAGGAGAACGTTTCGGTATTGTTGATGGTGGTCGGTTTGCCGTACAGGCCGAACGAAGCAGGGAATGGCGGCTTAAAGCGCGGCTGGCCTTTTTTGCCTTCCAACGATTCGAGCAATGCGGTTTCTTCGCCGCAAATATATGCGCCGTAACCGTGGTGGGCGAAGAGTTCAAATTCAAAATCCGAACCCAAAATATTTTTACCCAAAAAGCCTGCGGCACGCGCCTGCTCCAAAGCGGCTTCAAAACGTTGGTAGCCTTCGAAAATTTCGCCGTGGATGTAGTTGTAGCCCGCTTTCGCACCCATCGAGTAACCGGCAATAATCATGCCTTCAATCAGGGCATGAGGATTGAACATAATGATGTCGCGGTCTTTAAATGTACCCGGCTCGCCTTCGTCGGTGTTGCAAACGACGTATTTTTCGCCCGGGAAAGAACGGGGCATAAAGCTCCATTTCAAACCGGTCGGGAAGCCCGCACCGCCGCGCCCGCGCAAGCCGGAGGTTTTGACTTCGTCAATCACGTCGGTTTGCGAGATGTTTTCGGACAGGATTTTACGCAGGGCGGTATAGCCGCCGCGTTTGACGTATTCGTCCAATGTCCAGCAGTCGGGATTGGCGGTATCCACTTGGTCAAAAATCACGCCTGATTGGTAAATAGCCATTTTTGGTGTGCCTGTTTGTTTTCGTATCGGTTGCAGCTGCCTGCCGTCTCAATGTTCCTGATGCCGTCTGAAACGGTTTGTCTGTTTTCAGACGGCATTTTCCTGTCTTCGTTTAATCTGAACCAAACCTGCGTTTGTTCTTCCCGTCATCAATCAAAATTACCATCCGCTGCACATATTTTCACACGGAATGCCGTCGCCATCGCCGTCCATCTTGGTATCGGAACAGTTCCTTACAAACCATTTGGCTTCTTCGCACGAAGTCATTTGTGAGCAATGTTGCCTGCCGTCGCAACGGTATGGGCTGCTGTCGGGCTGCTGCCGTTTTATTTCGGGCAATACTTGCGTTTTAACCGGCGTATTTTCCTGTTTCGGAGTCAGCTTCTCTGACGCATATTGATACGCCTTATAGCCGATTACCGAAACAAGCAGCAAACCGACCGACAAAGACAGCACAACCTGAACAATCGAAGTGGGAGATTCCTCGTCTTTTCGATGTTTCTTGCGGTATACGGGAGAAACTGCACGCTCCCGATTCAGATAGCGTATCTGTTTTGCAGAAAATCTTCCCTTGCCGTCTGAAACCACTTCAAAAGAAACCTGCTCGTCAAGCCCGGGACGCGGATTTCTTTGCAGGAAGTCGGAAATATGGCAGAAAATCTCTCCTTCCCCACTTTCTGTACGTATAAATCCGTATCTTTTGTCATCATGCCATCGGACGATTTTTCCCTTCATTGATTCGGTTTCCCTGTTTTCTTTATTCCCGATTTGATTTGTCCAATCGGTCTAAAACGGCGGACAGGAATGTCTACCCTACCGGTTTTCCTGTTTTCAGACGGCATTTCCCCAGTTTATTCCAACTCCGCCAGTTTCTTCTCAATCGCTTCTTCGGTCATAAAGCTGCACATGCTGTGGTTGTTGACCAACATAACGGGAGCGTCGCCGCATGCGCCCATGCATTCGCCTTCGACAAGGGTAAACTTGCCGTCAGGGGTGGTTTCGCCGTAGCCGATACCGAGTTTTTGTTTGAGGTATTCGCCGGTAGCCATACCGCCGCGCAGGGCGCAGGGAAGGTTGGTGCAGACGGTCAGTTTGTATTTGCCGACAGGCTCAAGGTCGTACATATTATAGAAGGTAGCGACTTCGTAGGCTTGTGCAGGCGAGATGCCGATATAGTCTGCGACAAAGGCGATGGTCTCAGGAGCGAGCCAGCCTTTTTCGGTTTGGGCGATACGCAACGCACCCATGATGGCGGAACGGCGTTGGTCGGCGGGATATTTTGCCAACTCAATATCAATTTGTTTTAAGGATTCTGCGGATAACATTATCGGTCAACCTCCCCGAATACGATGTCCTGCGTACCGATGATGGCAACAACGTCGGCGAGCATATGGCCTTTTGCCATTTCGTCCATACCTTGCAAGTGGGCGAAGCCGGGTGCGCGGATTTTCAGGCGGTAGGGTTTGTTTGCGCCGTCTGAAATGATGTAAACGCCGAACTCGCCTTTCGGGTGTTCGACAGCGGTGTAGGTCTCGCCCTCGGGAACGTGCATACCCTCGGTAAAGAGTTTGAAATGGTGAATCAGGTCTTCCATACCTGTTTTCATTTCGGTACGTTTGGGCGGAGCAAATTTGTGGTTTGTGGTAATGACCGGACCTGGATTGACACGCAACCACTCGGAACATTGTTTGATGATGCGCACGGATTGACGCATTTCTTCCATACGGCAGAGGTAACGGTCGTAGCAGTCGCCGTTGACACCGACGGGGATGTCGAAATCCATTTTGTCGTACACTTCGTAAGGCTGCGTCTTACGCACGTCCCATTCCACGCCCGAACCGCGCAACATCACGCCGGTAAAGCCTTTTTGCATGGCGCGCTCGGGGGAGACGACGCCGATGCCGACGGTACGCTGTTTCCAGATGCGGTTATCGGTCAGGAGGGTTTCGAGTGTGTCGATATTTTTGGGGAAGCGTTCGCAGAAGGCATCGATAAAGTCGAGCATAGTACCTTCGCGGGATTCATTGAGCTGCTTCAATACTTTGGCGTTGCGGAATTTGCTGCTCTCGTATTTGGGCATGAAGTCGGGCAGGTCGCGGTAAACGCCGCCGGGACGGAAGTAGGCGGCGTGCATACGCGCGCCGGAAACGGCTTCGTACAAGTCCATCAGCTCTTCGCGGTCGCGGAAGGCGTAAAGAATGGCGGTCATCGCGCCGATGTCGAAGGCGTGCGAACCGATGCCCATCAAATGATTGAGGATGCGCGTTACTTCGGCGAACATGACGCGGATGTATTGGGCGCGGATAGGCACATCGATACCGGCAAGTTTTTCTACTGCCAAACAATACGCCTGCTCATTGACCATCATGGAAACGTAGTCCAAGCGGTCCATATAGGGCAGGGCTTGCAGGTAGGTTTTGGTTTCCGCCAGTTTTTCGGTGCCGCGATGCAGGAGGCCGATATGCGGGTCGGCACGGACGATTTGTTCGCCGTCCAGCTCCAAGATCATACGCAATACGCCGTGCGCCGCAGGGTGTTGCGGGCCGAAGTTGATGGTGTAGTTTCTTAATTTATTGGCCACCGTAGTTCTCCTCACGGACGATACGCGGCGTGATCTCGCGCGGCTCAATGGTAACAGGTTGGTAAATCACGCGTTTTTGCTCTTCGTCGTAACGCATTTCCACATAGCCGGAAATCGGGAAGTCTTTGCGGAACGGATGTCCGACAAAGCCGTAATCGGTCAGGATGCGGCGCAAGTCCGGGTGGTTGTTGAACATGATGCCGTACATATCGAAGGCTTCGCGTTCGTACCAATCCGCGCTGTTGTAAATATCGACTACGGATTCGACTACGGGGAAGTCGTCGTCTGAAACCCAGACGCGTACGCGGATGCGTTGATTGTTTTTAACGGAAAGCAACTGACTGACGACGGCAAAGCGTTTGCCCTGCCATACTTCGTTTTTGTAAGTGCTGTAATCGACACCGCACAAGTCGACCAGAAGCTCGAAATGCAACTCTTCATGGTCGCGCAATGCGGTCATGACTGAAATATAGTGTTCGGGCAGACACTCGACGGTAATCTCGCCCAAAGCGGAAATGACTTTGCCTGCCTGATTGCCCAAAACGCGGCTGACGGTTTCGTATAAGTTTTGAATGCTTGCCATATCGTCCTCTCCTTACTCGTCACGCGCGATGGTGGAAGTGCGCTTGATTTTTTGTTGGAGCTGAATCAGGCCGTAAATCAGGGCTTCCGCAGTCGGAGGACAACCCGGCACATAAACGTCTACCGGCACGACGCGGTCGGCACCGCGCACAACGGAATAAGAATAGTGATAATAGCCGCCGCCGTTGGCACACGAGCCCATAGACAATACCCAGCGCGGCTCGGCGAGCTGGTCGTATACGCGGCGCAGGGCGGGCGCCATTTTGTTGGTCAGCGTACCTGCCACAATCATCAGGTCGGCCTGACGTGGGGACGGACGGAAAATGATGCCGAAGCGGTCAAGGTCATAACGCGCCATACCCGCATGCATCATTTCCACGGCGCAGCAGGCCAAGCCGAAAGTAACCGGCCACAATGAACCGGTACGCATATAGTTCAACACCGTATCCGCGCTGGTGGTGATGAAACCTTTTTTCAAAACGCCTTCTATTCCCATTCCAGCGCACCTTTTTTCCATTCGTAAACAAAGCCTACCGTCAGAACGACGATAAACACCAGCATAGACCAGAAGCCGTACGCGCCCAAATCTTTGAACACGACCGCCCACGGCAGCATAAACGCGACCTCCAAATCAAACAGGATAAAGAGGATGGCGACGAGGTAATAGCGCACGTCGAACTTCATCCTGGCGTTTTCAAAGGCCTCAAAACCGCATTCGTAAGGCGCGTCTTTTTCGGCATAGTGGCGTTTCGGGCCCAAAATTGTGCCGAGCAGGATAAACAGCACGCCGGCCGCGAGGCCGACGAGGATGAATACGAGGACGGGAAAGTAACTGGCCAACATAATTGATGCCTGACTGGTTGACGGACAAATCGTTAAAACAAGCTGCTATTTTAGCGAATTTCAAAACCCATTAAAAGGTAAACAGGCAAAAAACGCCAATAAATACAACCATTTTATGATAACGATTCTTATTTTGATTTTATAAATACCCTATCTGATTTCCCCTTTACCGCTTGCTTCCCGCATTCTTCCTTACCCGCATACAGAAATGCCGTCTGAAAGCTTCAGACGGCATCGGGACAACCGCCGTAACGCTACCGGACAGCCTGCAAGGCTTCGCGCACGCCGGCTTTGAGTTCCGCACCCAAACGCCTGCCCAACAGCGTGCCGAAATCGTCCTGCCGCGTGTAATCGACCAAATCCGGGGCTTTGACCACGTCTCGCGCCACGCTGTAAATATTGCCGAGTCCGTCCACCAGCCCGACTTTCTGCGCATCCGCGCCCGTGTACACCCGACCGCTGAACACGTCGGGATATTGTCGGAATTTGAGGCGGCCGCCCCGTCCGGTTTTGACGGCTTTGATGAACTCGCCGTGTATGCCGGTCAGCATTTCTTCCCAGATTTTCGACTGTTCGGGCGTTTCGGGCGAAAACGGATCACCCATGCCTTTGTTGCTGCCCGCAATTTTAACCCTGCGTTTCACGCCGATTTTTTCCATCAGGCCGGTCGCGTCGAAACTGCTGCCGATAACGCCGATGCTGCCGACGATGCTGGACGGGTCGGCATAGATTTTGTCCGCCGCCGCCGCGATGTAGTAGCAGCCGGACGCGCACATATCCTCCGCCACGAGATAAACGGGGATGTCGGAATGTTGCGCTTTCAGACGGCGTATTTCTTCAAAAGCGGTGTTGGAGACGACGGGCGAACCGCCGGGGCTGTTGGCGCGGATGACGATGGCTTTTGCCTGCGGGTTTTTGTAGGCGGCCTCCATACCGTCTTTGAGTTTTTTGACCTGGTCTTCTACACCGTTGCCGATTTCGCCGTACAGGTTGACGACTGCGGTATGCGGCGTATTGCCCGTCAACTGCAATGCGGCTTCGTCTTTTCGGAAAATGCCTGCAATCAGGGCAACCAGAATCAGGGTGCTGACGGCGCGCCAGATGTTTTTCCACATCCGCTCCCTGCGCCTGTCCCGATAGGCGGACAGCAGCACTTCGCGCATAATGTCGCGCTCCCATAAGGTTTCCCCCGCATTTTTTGCTTCGGGTGCTTCGTTTTCTCTTCTGATTCGGTATTGCATGGTTTTCCTTAAATATTGTCCGATTTGGGCAAACGGTTTTCAGTTTACCCGATTTTTCAGCTCTGCTCCCAATCCGTCCAAGCTGTGCAACACTTCCGCCCACGCCGCGTCCAAAAGGTTGACGGCTTCTCCTTCGGCTTTGATGCCGAACTCAATGTGCGGTTTGACCTGCGTGCCGTCTGAATGCGTCCAACCAACGCTGGGCAGGCTGTACGAACGCACGCCGGGATAAGTTTGCTCGATATGCTCCATAAGCGGCGTAATGCGCGATTCGGGCTGCTCAAACACATACACGCTGCGGCTGCCGCGTTCGGTTTGATTGAAGCGGTCGGCATAATAAGTATTCAAAACCCATTCCGCCATCGGGTGCGCCATCACGGGGAAGCCGGGGAAAAAATAATGCTCGCGGATAGAAAATCCGGCGATGTTGTTAAACGGATTGGGCACCAATTCCGCGCCTGCGGGAAAATCTGCCATTTTCAGGCGTTGGGCGTGTTCGGGCGAATCGAGTGGCTCGCCGCGTTTCAGGGTTACGCCTTCGATAAACCCGGCGGCTTGCGCGTGGCGGACGACGGGCAAATCCAAAGCAGCAGCCGCGGCTTGGCGCGTGTGGTCGTCGGGCGTGGCGCCGATGCCGCCGGTAACAAACGTCGGTATGCCGTCTGAAAAACTGCGGCGCAGTTGTTTGACCAGCAAATCGGGTTCGTCAGGCAGATATTGCACCTGATTGAGCTTCAGCCCTTTGGATTCGAGCAGGGATTTGAAAAAGGCGAAATGCTTGTCTTGACGGCTGCCGTGCAGGATTTCGTCGCCGATGATGATGAGGTTGAACAAATGCTGTCGGTCTTTCATAATCTTTCCTTCTGCCTAAAGGCTATTCATGATTTCCCATGATTACTGTTCCAATATTGCTTATTAGGTGCAACGGATAGGAGAGACTCATGTTTGTAATCGGCATTGTTGCGTTTTTCATGTTCATTATCAGCCTTTTTGTGTATGCGTTTGTGCTGATTGTTCAGTATTTGATTATTCGCCGTAAAATTCATCAAGACAAACGTGCAGTCAATTTTCGCGCCAAATATGCTACGCTTTCCACATTTTTTATACAATGGGTTGTTCTGAGCGCATTCAGCTTCTTACCTGCAAACCGTATGATTTTTTCACTGGCAGTCTTTACGGATATTTTACTTGGTTTTTTGTGGTTGTTTTTTGTTGCAACCAATGCAGATGAAATGTGGCGGTTGACCGGGCAAAAAGGCTACTTGTTGTGGCCTTTGGCAGCTGCTTCGGTTTGGGCAGCATGCTTCATTGTATTCAGCTTCGGATAGCGTCTCAATAATTGCGGACAAATGCCGCCTGAAAACCTGAATGCTTTTTCAGACGGCATCAAACTGGATTATCTCATCTATTTATAAGATAATAAGTTCAAATCATGTGCAGAGCGGTTTGCCTCGTTCTGCTTTTATTTTTAGTCCGAAGGATTCCACATGAGTCAAAACAATACTATCCTGCAACACCTCCCCGTTGGTCAGAAAGTCGGCATCGCCTTCTCCGGCGGACTTGATACCTCCGCCGCGCTGTTGTGGATGAAACTCAAAGGCGCGCTGCCTTATGCCTACACCGCCAACCTCGGCCAGCCCGACGAAGACGACTACAATGCCATTCCCAAAAAAGCAATGGAATACGGCGCGGAAAACGCCCGCCTGATCGACTGCCGCGCGCAGTTGGCACACGAAGGCATCGCCGCCATCCAATGCGGCGCGTTCCACGTTTCCACCGGCGGCATCGCCTACTTCAACACTACGCCTCTGGGCCGCGCCGTAACCGGCACGATGCTTGTTTCCGCAATGAAAGAAGACGATGTGAATATCTGGGGCGACGGCAGCACCTACAAAGGCAACGACATCGAGCGTTTCTACCGCTACGGTTTGCTTACCAATCCCGCGCTGAAAATCTACAAACCCTGGCTCGACCAGCAATTTATCGACGAACTCGGCGGCCGCCACGAAATGAGCGAATTTCTGATTGCCAACGGCTTCAACTACAAAATGTCGGTTGAAAAAGCCTACTCCACCGATTCCAATATGCTCGGCGCGACCCACGAAGCCAAAGACTTGGAATTTTTGAACTCGGGCATCAAAATCGTCAAACCCATTATGGGCGTTGCCTTCTGGGATGAAAACGTCGAAATCGAACCCGAAGAAGTCAGCGTGCGCTTTGAAGAAGGCGTGCCCGTCGCATTAAACGGCAAAGAATACACCGATCCTGTCGAACTCTTCCTTGAAGCCAACCGCATCGGCGGCCGCCACGGCTTGGGTATGAGCGACCAAATCGAAAACCGCATCATCGAAGCCAAATCACGCGGCATCTACGAAGCCCCGGGTATGGCGTTGTTCCACATCGCCTACGAACGCTTGGTCACCGGCATCCACAACGAAGACACCATCGAACAATACCGCATCAACGGCCTGCGCCTCGGCCGCCTGCTCTACCAAGGCCGCTGGTTCGACAGCCAAGCCTTGATGTTGCGCGAAACCGCCCAACGCTGGGTCGCCAAAGCCATCACCGGCGAAGTTACCCTCGAACTGCGGCGCGGCAACGACTACTCGATTCTGAACACCGAATCGCCCAACCTGACCTACCAACCCGAACGCCTGAGTATGGAAAAAGTCGAAGATGCAGCGTTTACCCCGCTCGACCGCATCGGACAGCTCACGATGCGCAACCTCGACATCACCGACACCCGCGCCAAACTGGGTATCTACTCGCAAAGCGGTTTGTTGGCATTGGGCGAAGGCTCGGTATTGCCACAGTTGGGCAATAAGCAATAAGTTTCGCCGCATTGCATCGCTGCAATTTAAGGGATGGTCTGAAAAGGCAATCCCTCAATTAAAGGAATCCTATGAAAGAATACAAAGTCGTCATTTATCAGGAAAGCCTGTTGTCCAGCCTGTTTTTCGGCGCGGCAAAGGTCAACCCCGTCAATTTCAGCGCGTTCCTCAACAAACAAACCCCCGAAGGCTGGCGGGTCGTAACGATGGAAAAAGATTTGCGCCGTATGCTGTTGTTTTTCAAACGCGAAGCCTACGTCGTCATTTTGGAGCGGGACCGTGTTTAAGCTCGGCGTTTATGCCTGTCTCGGACTGTTTGCCGGCTGGGTGCTGCTGCTGATTGTGCAACTTTGGTTTTCTTTTCTCGAAGCGGAATTGTTCTTCAAAATCACACTGACTATGGCGGGGCTGTTTGTCATCATCCTCGCCGCCCTGCTGGTATTCGGCCAGTATTTTTCCGAAAAGAAAATGAAAGACGACGGGTTTATCAACTGATGCGGATTTGAACCGGATTCGCAACCCAAACATCACAATGCCGTCTGAACGCCACTGCTTCAGACGGCATCAGCATCAATCCTGCTCTTTTTTGCCGGCAAACACGCCGAATCCGCCCTTTTCCGCATCTGTCGGGTGATAGCTGTATTTTCCCGCCACTTCCTCGCCGGCCGGGCCGTAAAACCTTCCGGAAACATCCCCGCCGCCATTTTCCGTCCAAGTTCCCTTAAAGCCGTTTCCATCGATGGCGGCTTTGAATTTTTGCGTACCCATATGCAAATCATCGCCGCTGTCGATAATGCCGTCCACAGATTTGCTGCCGAAATCGACTTTTGCGGCAAACCTGCCTCCGGACGGGTACGGACGGCCGTTTTCCATATGAAAATGCAGCACTTCGCCGTTGTACACGGCCGCGCCCGCAAGCATTTCGCCTTTTGCCGGTTCGCCTTGCACACGGAGGGCATACGATCCGCCGGACAATTTTTCCGCCCCGTAAGTCAGATACCGGTAATTCCCTTCGGGCGCGAAGATATTGCCGGAGTACCCCGTCAGGCTGACCGCTTCCCCATCGACAATCAGCGTATCCGCCTGATTGACGGGAATCAGCGGCATCTCGGCAGGAAGCGACCGCCTCGACCGTGCAGAACGAGTAGGGGGTTTGTCCGTATAAAAGATGATATATTTGTTAATTCCTTCCATTTTGACTGTTGTAGCAACCAAACCGACAAATTTATCTTTTCCATCTTTCTTATATTTCTCAATTCGTTCAGACTCATTTAATTTTTCAAATTCTGATTTTGACGGTGCTTCTTCATCCAATAAATTATCACCATTACAAGGATCGCCTTTACAGTGGGTCAACGTTATATTTTGCGACGGTCCGTCAATCACAACAGAATTGCCCACGTTCGTCCTTCCAAAATCGCCGCCGCCATTCGTGGCGTTAGGATTGGTTGAAGGGGCAGGATTTTGAGAGCCGCCGACTTGATTGTTTTCGGCTTGATTTGCACCTTGGGCAGCCGTATTGCCGGCATTTTCCCCGCCTGCCGACGGATCGTCCCCCTGCATTCCGTCCGCCGCATTTGCCATATCCAGTTTGTTTTCCGGTTGTACCGATTCCCCGTTATCCGGTACTTGGTTTTCCATATCTCCGGCAGGCATATTCGGTGCCGGGGTGTGATTCGGTGTCAAACTATCTGTATCGGCGGCATTTTGCGGCATATCATTTTGCGCCCCCTCGTCTTCATTTTTGGGTTTGTCCGTTGTTGCCGCACCGCCATTGCCTGTATTTTCTGCCGAAACTGCCGCCATATCTTGACTGCCTTCTCCGGCGGTTGCGTCCTGCGTATCGGCTTGCGGCGCACCGCCCACTGCCTCCTCATCTTTCTTTTCTTTCGGCAGCACCTCTTCCCCGGCATCTTCAGCAACAACAGGAACAGCCGGTTTTGACGGCGTGTCCGCCGACTTGACATCGGGCGATCCGCCACCTCCGCCCCCACAGGCTGAAAGGGCAAAAATACAAGCCATTGCAATCACACTGCGTTTAAACATCATCATCTCCTTCATATTCAAGGCAGCCGGTATTGTTTCCGCCATATGCCCATAAAATTGTAAAAATATGCCGTCTGAACGCCAAACGGGCTTCAGACGGCATAGCTTGGTTTATTCCGCCCGGTTTCTCTGTCGGCCCAAATCGGCGGCAGCGGTAAACAAAACGTCGGTTGAAGAATTCAACGCCGTTTCCGCCGAATCCTGAATTACGCCGATGATAAAGCCGACGGCAACCACCTGCATGGCGAC
Source organism: Neisseria sp. LACPHL-SPEC-2024-00856 (assembly GCF_047915665.1). Classification (NCBI taxonomy): domain Bacteria; kingdom Pseudomonadati; phylum Pseudomonadota; class Betaproteobacteria; order Neisseriales; family Neisseriaceae; genus Neisseria; species Neisseria sp. LACPHL-SPEC-2024-00856. The sequence goes on along the minus strand of NZ_JBLRPR010000008.1, from coordinate 46,317 downwards.
ATCGTTGCTGATGCCGAACAGGCTGCACGCCAGCGGAATCAGCAGCAGCGAACCGCCCGCCACGCCGGACGCGCCGCACGCGCTGACCGTCGCCACCAGGCTCAACAGCAGCGCGGTGGCAAAATCAACCTGTATGCCTTGGGTGTGCGCCGCCGCCATAGCCAAAACGGTAATCGTAATCGCCGCACCGCCCATATTGACGGTCGCCCCCAACGGGATGGAAATCGAATAAGTGTCTTCGTGCAGCCCCAGTTTTTTCGCCAAAGCCATATTCACGGGGATATTGGCGGCGGAAGAACGGGTAAAGAATGCATACACGCCGCTTTCGCGCAGGCAGGTAAACACCAGCGGATAAGGGTTGCGGCGGATTTTCCACCACACGATGGCGGGATTGACCGCCAGCGCGATAAACGCCATACAGCCCAACAGCACCGCAAGCAGCTTCGCGTAACCCGCCAGCGCGCCGAAACCCGTCTCCGCGATTGTGGACGACACCAGCCCGAAAATGCCCAAAGGGGCAAAACGGATAATCCATTTCACGACGGTGGAAACCGCTTCCGCCAAATCGGCAACGACCTGCCGCGTAACGTCCGAACCGTGATTCCGCAACGCCGCGCCCAAAACCAAAGCCCAAGCCAGAATGCCGATATAGTTGGCATTGGCAATCGCGTTAATCGGGTTGGCGACCAGGTTCATCAGCAGCGATTTCAACACTTCCACAATGCCGGAAGGCGGCGCGGCGGACACATCGCCCGCGCCCGCCAAAACAATGTGCGTCGGGAAAACCATACCGGCGATGACGGCGGTCAGGGCTGCGGAAAACGTGCCGATGAGGTAAAGGATGATAATCGGCCTGATATGCGCCTTGTTGCCTTTTTGGTGCTGCGCGATTGTGGCCGCCACCAAAATAAATACCAAAACCGGTGCGACCGCTTTGAGCGCGCCGACAAACAGGCTGCCGAACAAGCCTGCCGCCAAGCCCAGTTGCGGGGAAACCGAACCGATTACGATGCCCAACGCCAAACCGGCGGCAATCTGCCTGACCAGGCTGACGCGGCCGATCGCATGAAATAAGGATTTGCCGAACGCCATAATTCTTCCTTATGTTGTGATATGTTAAAAAATGTTGTATTTTAAAAGAAAACTCATTCTCTGTGTTTTTTTATTTTTCGGCTGTGTTTTATAGTGGATTAACAAAAATCAGGACAAGGCGACGAAGCCGCAGACAGTACAAATAGTACGGAACCGATTCACTTGGTGCTTCAGCACCTTAGAGAATCGTTCTCTTTGAGCTAAGGCGAGGCAACGCCGTACTGGTTTTTGTTAATCCACTATAAGGTTACGTTGATTTGCCCTATGCAGTGCCGGACAGGCTTTGCTTTATCATTCGGCGCGACGGTTTAATTTATTGAACGAAAATAAATTTATTTATTTAATCCCGTTTATTTTCCGGCACTATTCCGAAACGCAGCCTATTTTCCATATGCGGATTGGAAACAAAATACCTTAAAACAAGCAGATACATTTCCGGCGGGCCGCAACCTCCGAAATACCGGCGGCAGTATGCCGTCTGAAGCGTCCCGCCCCGTCCGAACAGTGTTAGAATCGAAATCCGCCACACCGATGCACGACACCCGTACTATGATGATCAAACCGACCGCCCTGCTCCTGCCGGCTTTATTTTTCTTTCCGCACGCATACGCGCCTGCCGCCGACCTTTCCGAAAACAAGGCGGCGGGTTTCGCATTGTTCAAAAACAAAAGCCCCGACACCGAATCAGTTAAATTAAAACCCAAATTCCCCGTCCGCATCGACACGCAGGATAGTGAAATCAAAGATATGGTCGAAGAACACCTGCCGCTCATCACGCAGCAGCAGGAAGAAGTATTGGACAAGGAACAGACGGGCTTCCTCGCCGAAGAAGCACCGGACAACGTTAAAACAATGCTCCGCAGCAAAGGCTATTTCAGCAGCAAAGTCAGCCTGACGGAAAAAGACGGAGCTTATACGGTACACATCACACCGGGCCCGCGCACCAAAATCGCCAACGTCGGCGTCGCCATCCTCGGCGACATCCTTTCAGACGGCAACCTCGCCGAATACTACCGCAACGCGCTGGAAAACTGGCAGCAGCCGGTAGGCAGTGATTTCGATCAGGACAGTTGGGAAAACAGCAAAACTTCCGTCCTCGGCGCGGTAACGCGCAAAGGCTACCCGCTTGCCAAGCTCGGCAACACCCGGGCGGCCGTCAACCCCGATACCGCCACCGCCGATTTGAACGTCGTCGTGGACAGCGGCCGCCCCATCGCCTTCGGCGACTTTGAAATCACCGGCACACAGCGTTACCCCGAACAAATCGTCTCCGGCCTGGCGCGCTTCCAACCGGGCACGCCCTACGACCTCGACCTGCTGCTCGACTTCCAACAGGCACTCGAACAAAACGGGCATTATTCCGGCGCGTCCGTACAAGCCGACTTCGACCGTCTCCAAGGCGACCGCGTCCCCGTCAAAGTCAGCGTAACCGAGGTCAAACGCCACAAGCTCGAAACCGGCATCCGCCTCGATTCGGAATACGGTTTGGGCGGCAAAATCGCCTACGACTATTACAACCTCTTCAACAAAGGCTATATCGGCTCGGTCGTCTGGGATATGGACAAATACGAAACCACGCTTGCCGCCGGCATCAGCCAGCCGCGCAACTATCGGGGCAACTACTGGACAAGCAACGTCTCCTACAACCGTTCGACCACCCAAAACCTCGAAAAACGCGCCTTCTCCGGCGGCATCTGGTATGTGCGCGACCGCGCGGGCATCGATGCCAGGCTGGGGGCGGAGTTTCTCGCAGAAGGCCGGAAAATCCCCGGCTCGGATGTCGATTTGGGCAACAGCCACGCCACGATGCTGACCGCCTCTTGGAAACGCCAGCTGCTCAACAACGTGCTGCATCCCGAAAACGGCCATTACCTCGACGGCAAAATCGGTACGACTTTGGGCACATTCCTGTCCTCCACCGCGCTGATCCGCACCTCTGCCCGTGCAGGTTATTTCTTCACGCCCGAAAACAAAAAACTCGGCACGTTCATCATACGCGGACAAGCGGGTTACACCCTTGCCCGCGACAATGCCGACGTTCCTTCGGGGCTGATGTTCCGCAGCGGCGGCGCGTCTTCCGTGCGCGGTTACGAACTCGACAGCATCGGGCTTGCCGGCCCGAACGGATCGGTCCTGCCCGAACGCGCCCTCTTGGTGGGCAGCCTGGAATACCAACTGCCGTTTACGCGCACCCTTTCCGGCGCGGTATTCCACGATATGGGCGATGCCGCCGCCAATTTCAAACGTATGAAGCTGAAACACGGTTCGGGACTGGGCGTGCGCTGGTTCAGCCCGCTCGCGCCGTTTTCCTTCGACATCGCCTACGGGCACAGCGATAAGAAAATCCGCTGGCACATCAGCTTGGGAACGCGCTTCTAAACCGATACGGCCGCTTCAGACGGCATTGCAGCAAACCATTTTGAAACAGACATTATGACCGATACCGCACCGACAGATACCGATCCGACCGAAAACGGCACGCGCAAAATGCCGTCTGAACACCGCCCTGCCCCGCCGGCAAAAAAACGCCGCCCGCTGCTGAAGCTGTCGGCGGCACTGCTGTCTGTCCTGATTTTGGCAGTATGTTTCCTCGGCTGGCTCGCCGGCACGGAAGCGGGTTTGCGCTTCGGGCTGTACCAAATCCCGTCTTGGTTCGGCGTAAACATTTCCTCCCAAAACCTCAAAGGCACGCTGCTCGACGGCTTCGACGGCGACAACTGGTCGATAGAAACCGAGGGGGCAGACCTTAAAATCAGCCGCTTCCGCTTCGCGTGGAAACCGTCCGAACTGATGCGCCGCAGCCTGCACATTACCGAAATTTCCGCCGGCGACATCGCCATCGTTACCAAACCGACTCCGCCTAAAGAAGAACGCCCTCCGCTCAGCCTTCCCGACAGCATAGACCTGCCTGCCGCCGTCTATCTCGACCGCTTCGAGACGGGCAAAATCAGCATGGGCAAAGCCTTTGACAAACAAACCGTCTATCTCGAACGGCTGGATGCTTCATACCGTTATGACATCAAAGGACACCGCCTCGACCTGAAGGCTGCCGACACGCCGTGGAGCAGTTCGTCGGGGGCGGCCTCGGTCGGCTTGAAAAAACCGTTTGCCCTCGATACCGCCATTTACACCAAAGGCGGACTCAAAGGCGAAACCATACACAGTACGGCTCGGCTGAGCGGCAGCCTGAAGGATGTGCGCGCCGAACTGACGATCGACGGCGGCAATATCCGCCTCTCGGGAAAATCCGTCATCCACCCGTTTGCCGAATCATTGGATAAAACATTGGAAGAAGTACTGGTCAAAGGGTTCAACATCAATCCGGCCGCCTTCGTGCCTTCCCTGCCCGATGCCAGACTGAATTTCGACCTGACCGCCATCCCGTCGTTTTCAGACGGCATCGCGCTGGAAGGCTCGCTCGATTTGGAAAACACCAAAGCCGGCTTTGCCGACCGCAACGGCATCCCCGTCCGTCAGGTTTTAGGCAGCTTTGTCATCCGGCAGGACGGCACGGTGCATATCGGCAATACGTCCGTCGCCCTGCTCGGACGGGGCGGCATCAGGCTGTCGGGCAAAATCGACACCGAAAAAGACATCCTCGATTTAAATATAGGCATCAACTCCGTCGGCGCGGAAGACGTACTGCAAACCGCGTTCAAAGGCAGGTTGGACGGCAACATCGGCATCGGTGGCACGACCGCCTCGCCCAAAATCTCTTGGCAACTCGGCATCGGCACGGCGCGCACGGACGGCAGCCTCGCCATTGCAAGCGACCCCGCAAACGGACAGCGGAAACTGGTGCTCGACACCGTCAACATCGCCGCCGGGCAAGGCAGCCTGACCGCGCAAGGCTATCTCGAGCTGTTTAAAGACCGCCTGCTCAAGCTGGACATCCGTTCCCGCGCATTCGACCCTTCGCGCATCGATCCGCAACTTCCGGCAGGCAATATCAACGGCTCAATAAACCTTGCCGGCGAACTGGCAAAAGAGAAATTCACAGGCAAAATGCGGTTTTTACCCGGCACGTTCAACAGCGTACCGATTGCCGGCAGTGCCGACATTGTTTACGAGTCCCGCCACCTTCCGCGTGCCGCCGTCGATTTGCGGCTGGGGCGGAACATTATTAAAACAGACGGCGGCTTCGGCAAAAAAGGCGACCGGCTTAACCTCAATATCACCGCACCCGATTTATCCCGTTTCGGTTTCGGACTCGCGGGGTCTTTAAATGTACGCGGACACCTTTCCGGTGATTTGGACGGCGGCATCCGAACCTTTGAAACCGACCTTTCCGGCGCGGCGCGCAACCTGCACATCGGCAAGGCGGCAGACATCCGTTCGCTCGATTTCACGCTCAAAGGTTCGCCCGACACAAGCCGCCCGATACGCGCCGACATCAAAGGCAGCCGCCTTTCGCTGTCGGGCGGAGCGGCGGTTGTCGATACCGCCGACCTGATGCTGGACGGCACGGGCGTGCAGCACCGCATCCGCACACACGCCGCCATGACACTGGATGGCAAACCGTTCAAATTCGATTTGGACGCTTCAGGCGGCATCAACAGGGAACTTACCCGATGGAAAGGCAGCATCGGCATCCTCGACATCGGCGGCGCATTCAACCTCAAGCTGCAAAACCGTATGACGCTCGAAGCCGGTGCGGAACGCGTGGCGGCAAGTGCGGCAAATTGGCAGGCAATGGGCGGCAGCCTCAACCTGCAACACTTTTCTTGGGATAAAAAAACCGGCATATCGGCAAAAGGCGGCGCACACGGTCTGCATATCGCCGAGTTGCACAATTTCTTCAAACCGCCCTTCGAACACAATCTGGTTTTAAACGGCGACTGGGATGTCGCCTACGGGCGCAACGCGCGCGGCTACCTCAATATCAGCCGGCAAAGCGGCGATGCCGTATTGCCTGGCGGGCAGGCTTTGGGTTTGAACGCATTTTCCCTGAAAACGCGCTTTCAAAACGACCGCATCGGAATCCTGCTTGACGGCGGCGCGCGTTTCGGGCGGATTAACGCCGATTTGGACATCGGCAACGCCTTCGGCGGCAATATGGCAAATGCACCGCTCGGCGGCAGGATTACCGCCTCCCTTCCCGACTTGGGCGCATTGAAGCCCTTTCTGCCCGCCGCCGCGCAAAACATTACCGGCAGCCTGAATGCCGCCGCGCAAATCGGCGGACGGGTCGGCTCTCCGTCCGTCAATGTCGCCGTCAACGGCAGCAGCAACTACGGGAAAATCAACGGCAACATCACCGTCGGGCAAAGTAATTCTTTCAGTACCTCGCCCCTGGGCGGGAAACTCAACCTGACCGTTGCCGATGCCGAAGTATTCCGCAACTTCCTACCGGTCGGACAAACCGTCAAAGGCAGCCTGAATGCCGCCGTAACCCTCGGTGGCAGCATCGCCGATCCGCACTTGGGCGGCAGCATCAACGGCGACAAACTCTATTACCGCAACCAAACCCAAGGCATCATCTTGGACAACGGCTCGCTGCGTTCGCATATCGCGGGCAGGAAATGGGTAATCGACAGCCTGAAATTCCGGCACGAAGGAACGGCGGAACTCTCCGGCACGGTCGGTATGGAAAACAGCGGGCCCGATGTCGATATCGGCGCGGTGTTCGACAAATACCGCATCCTGTCCCGCCCCAACCGCCGCCTGACGGTTTCCGGCAACACCCGCCTGCGCTATTCGCCGCAAAAAGGCATATCCGTTACCGGGATGATTAAAACGGATCAGGGGCTGTTCGGTTCGCAAAAATCCTCGATGCCGTCCGTCGGCGACGATGTCGTCGTATTGGGCGAAGTCAAAAAAGAGGCGGCGGCACCGCTCCCCGTCAATATGAACCTGATTTTAGACCTCAATGACAGCATCCGCTTCGCCGGCTACGGCGCGGACGTTACCATAGGCGGCAAACTGACCCTGACCGCCCAACCGGGCGGAAACGTGCGGGGGGTGGGCACGGTCCGCGTCATCAAAGGGCGTTATAAGGCATACGGGCAGGATTTGGACATTACCAAAGGCACGGTCTCCTTTGTCGGCCCGCTCAACGACCCCAACCTCAACATCCGCGCCGAACGCCGACTTTCCCCCGTCGGTGCGGGCGTGGAAATATTGGGCAGCCTCAACAGCCCGCGCATTACGCTGACGGCAAACGAACCGATGAGTGAAAAAGACAAGCTCTCCTGGCTCATCCTCAACCGCGCCGGCAGCGGCAGCAGCGGCGACAATGCCGCCCTGTCCGCAGCCGCAGGCGCGCTGCTTGCCGGACAAATCAACGACCGCATCGGGCTGGTGGATGATTTGGGCTTTACCAGCAAGCGCAGCCGCAACGCGCAAACCGGAGAACTCAACCCCGCCGAACAGGTGCTGACCGTCGGCAAACAACTGACCGGCAAACTCTACATCGGCTACGAATACGGCATCTCCAGCGCGGAACAGTCCGTCAAACTGATTTACCGGCTGACCCGCGCCATACAGGCGGTTGCCCGTATCGGCAGCCTTTCGTCGGGCGGCGAGCTGACATACACCATACGTTTCGACCGCCTATTCGGTTCGGACAAAAAAGACTCCGCCGGAAACGGCAAAGGGAAATAAACGGTTTTCAGACGGCATGGCACTGTCCGCCGCCATGCCGTCTGAAAGGCGCGCCGCCAAACCGGATATTTGAAAACCTGCTTTTCCGCCACTGTCCGCCTGCAAGGGAACAGAATCGATATAGTGAATTAACAAAAATCAGGATAAGGCGACGAAGCCGCAGACAGTACAAATAGTACGGAACCGATTCACTCGGTGCTTCAGCACCTTAGAGAATCGTTCTCTTTGAGCTAAGTCGAGGCAACGCCGTACCGGTTTTTGTTAATCCACTATAATGCGCCCTTCGGCGTGGCGGATATATAAGGAAGTGATTTTCCATCTAAGTAAAAACCGCCCTATCGGATAAGCCGCTTGACTGAAAAGGCTTTACCCGCGCCGTATCGGAACACGTACTCTAAAATACAATCCGTTGAATTGAAACAAATATAAAAACATTCGTCCGCAAAAACGGCAGCGCATCGTTTGACAAAGAATGAAAATATCGGTTAAAAACCGATTTTCATACAAAAAACACCGCCGCCGTCCGCATACGTTTCAGACGGCATTGAGAGAAAATCTTTTAGGAGAACCTTTATGTCCCGGCATCCCGCCCGCACCGGAGAAAAAACATTCTTCGGCCACCCCTTCCAGCTTTCCACCCTCTTTCATATCGAATTGTGGGAACGCTTTTCATTTTACGGAATGCAGGGCATCCTGCTGATCTACCTCTACTACACCGCCGACAAAGGCGGCTTGGGCATAGACAAAACCCTCGCCGGCGGCATTGTCGGCGCATACAGCGGCAGCGTGTACCTGTCCACCATTTTGGGCGCGTGGTTTGCCGACCGCGTATGGGGTGCGGAAAAAACCCTCTTCCTCTCGGGCATCGTCGTAATGCTCGGACACATCGTCCTTGCCGCAGCACCGGGCCTGTACGGCCTTTTAATCGGGCTGATATTCATCGCATTGGGCAGCGGCGGCGTGAAATCTACGGCCAGTTCTATGGTGGGCGCATTATACGAACAGGACGAAATGCGCCCGTTGCGCGATGCGGGATTTTCCATTTTCTACATTGCCATCAATATCGGCGGCTTCCTGGGTCCGCTGCTGACCGGACTGCTTCAGGAAAACATCGGTTTCCATTATGGTTTCGGCGCGGCGGCGGTCGGTATGGCATTCGGCTTGTGGCGTTATTCCTTGGGACGTAAAAACCTGCCCCACCCCACCGTCCCCCATCCGCTTTCAAAAGGACAAGGCAAAACTGCGGCCGCCGTCGGCATCGCCCTCATCGTCGCGCTTGCCGCCTCCATCAAAACCGGGCTTGTCAACCTCGACAATTTCTCCGGCATCCTCTTATCTACCGTCATCCTTGCCGTCATCGTCTATTTTACCCGCCTGCTAACCAACCCCCGCGTCAGTTCCGACAACAAACGGCACATCATCGCCTACATCCCGCTTTTCCTGACCATCTGTATGTTTTGGGCCGTCTGGTTTCAGATTTACACCGTGGCGACCGTCTATTTCGACGAAACCGTCAACCGCACCATCGGTTCGTTTACCGTACCCGTCGCCTGGAAAGATTCTATGCAAAGCCTGTGGGTCATCCTGTTTTCCGGACTCATGGCGGCAATGTGGACAAAAATGGGGCGCAAACAGCCCAAAACCCCGCTGAAATTCGCTATGGCGGTATTTGTTACCGGAGCGTCGTTTTTGGGATTCGTCCCCTTTATTTCCTCCGGCACGCCTATGCCTATTGCGGTTTTCGCACTGATCGTCCTCGCCATCACGATAGGCGAGCTGATGATTTCTCCGATTGCGCTGTCCATCTCCACCAAAATCGCACCGCCTTTATTCAAAACCCAAATGGTCGCCCTTAATTTCCTTGCCTTTTCATTAGGCTTCACTTTGGGCGGCGTATTGTTTGAAAAAGGCTATCAGGCCGGCGACGAAATCGGCTTCTACCGGCTGCTGTTCTACATCGGCGCAGCCACAGGCTTCCTGCTGCTCCTGCTCGTCCCCAAATTGAACAAAATGCTCGAAGGCGCAGACTGAGTCCCGCCCCGATGCGCCGATGCCGTCTGAACCCTTCAGACGGCATTTTTTCCGCATAATGAAACCAAACCGTTTCCATCCGGCAGGACAGGCTTCCGCCCCCCCCCTGAAATAACCGCCCCGGCAGCCGGCCGGAACCTGCCGATTACCATTTGAATACCCGCCCGATTCCGTCTGTTTGCAAGGAAAAGCCGCTGATTTCCGTTTGTATGGAAACAGTTTGGTTTCATTGAAAAAAGGCATTTTGTCCGACTCATCAGAGCCGCATCAACGAAATATATAGTGGATTAACAAAAATCAGGACAAGGCGACGAAGCTGCAGACAGTACAAATAGTACGGAACCGATTCACTTGGTGCTTCAGCACCTTAGAGAATCGTTCTCTTTGAGCTAAGGCGAGCCAACGCTGTACTGGTTTTTGTTAATTCACTATAAAAATGCCGTCTGAACCGTATTTCAGGTTTCAGACGGCATTTGCGTGTCGGATGCACACCGGACGGGCGGTAAGCCGGGTTCTGTCTCGGACAGTCATTCCTCTAGGCATACCGTTGCCGGTATGCTCAAGCAACCTACCCGAACGCTCGGCGGGCAGCGTCATTGCGTTCTGTTTGGTCTTGCTCCGAATGGGGTTTGGCCTGCCGCATATTGTTACCAAATGCGCGGTGCGCCCTTACCGCACCTTTTCACCCTTGCCTGTGCTGCCAAAGCAGCCATCGGCGGTTTTGCTTTCTGTTCCACTTTCCGTCGCGTTACCGCGCCCGGCCGTTAACCGGCATTCTACCCTGCGGAGCCCGGACTTTCCTCCCCGTATGCCTTACGCGATACGCGGCGACTGTCTGCCCGTCCCGTGTGCGGCGCGGATTATAACACGAAACGCAAAAATGCCGTCTGAAACACAAAATGCTTCAGACGGCATACGGTTCAAACTACACGCCCTGTTTCAGGCTGGCTTCGATAAAGCCGTCCAAATCTCCGTCCAATACGGCTTTGGTGTTGCCGACTTCGTAGCCTGTGCGTAAATCTTTGATGCGCGAGGAATCCAAAACATACGAACGGATTTGGCTGCCCCAACCCACATCTGACTTACCTTCTTCCAATGCCTGTTTCTCTTCGTTGCGTTTACGCATTTCCAATTCGTACAGTTTGGATTTCAACATTTCCATCGCGGCGGCTTTGTTGGCGTGTTGCGAACGGTCGTTTTGACATTGCACCACAATCCCCGTCGGCTCGTGGGTAATACGCACGGCGGAGTCGGTTTTGTTGATGTGCTGACCGCCCGCGCCCGATGCGCGGTAGGTGTCGATACGCAAATCGGCGGGGTTGATTTCGATTTCGATGGAATCGTCGATTTCAGGGTAAACGAACACCGAGGCAAACGAGGTATGGCGTTTGTTGTTCGAGTCAAACGGCGAATAGCGCACCAAGCGGTGAACGCCGGTTTCGGTACGCAGCAAACCATAAGCGTATTCGCCTTCCACTCGGATAGTGGCGCGGTTGATGCCTGCGATTTCGCCGTCGTCTTCCTCAAGGATTTCGATTTTGAAGCCTTTGCGCTCGGCGTAGCGGCTGTACATACGGAACAGCATACCCGCCCAGTCTTCCGCTTCCGTACCGCCTGCGCCTGCGGTGATGTCGATAAAGCAGTTGTTCGGGTCGGCGGGCTGGTTGAACATCCGTTTGAACTCCAAATCCGCCATCTGTTTTTCCAGCCCCGCCACGTCTTCCTGCACGGCGGCGAAACCTTCTTCGTCGTTTTCTTCGACGGTCATTTCAATCAGCATGCGGTTGTCTTCGATGCCCGAAGCGATGTTGTCCAGCGTCAACACGATGCCTTCGAGGATTTTGCGCTCTTTGCCGATTTCTTGGGCGCGTTTCGGGTCGTTCCAAAGTTCGGGGTCTTCGGAAAGTCCGACGACTTCTTCCAATCGGTCTTTCTTGCCCTGATAGTCCATATAGACGCGGATGTCTTCGCTGCGCTTTTCCAAATCGTTCAGGGTGTTGTTGAGCTGATTGATTACTTCGGATTCCATGATTCTTTTGTTCTTTCAAAATTTTAGGGGCGTATTGTACGGGATTCGGGTATTTTTTTCTATGGATAAAGCCTTCCGGAAACACGTTCAGACGGCATAGCGTCAATAACGGTATGCCGCCAGTTTACGTTTGATTTCAGGCAATGCGGCACGCGCTGCCTCCTCGCCCAACCGGATGGCGCGTTTTTTCTGATCGAATCCGCCGACTGCACCCAAATCCAACACCTGCGGTTTGATGACGACATTTGCCTGCCCCAACTCATTTTGCAACGCGGAAACGCTCATCACGTTCAGCGTCTGATCGAGATAAGAGAAGAACCCTTGACCGACATTTTTGCTCGGGCGTGCGGAAATATCGACGGCAATCACAAAATTCGCACCCTGATGTTTGGCGGCACTGACGGGCACGGGCTGCGACAGACCGCCGTCAACATATTTGTGTCCGCTGATGATAACGGGTTGGAATACATTGGGAATGGCGGCGGAAGCGCGCACAGCCTGCCCGGCATTCCCCTGATTAAAAACGACGGCTTTGCCGGTTTCAAAATCAGTGGCAACGGCGGCAAATTTGATGGGAAACTGCTGAATCTGCCTGCCGCCGACTTTTCGGTTGATGTAATTTTGCAGCTTTTCGCCTTTGATAAAACCACTGGTGGACAAGGTTAAATCGACCAAATCGGTTTTACCTAAAATTTCGGCTTCCAATTCGAGGCGGTCGGGCGACATACCCGATGCAAAAAGGCTGCCGACTATCGAACCTGCCGATGTGCCGGTTACTACTTTTACAGGAATACCGTTTTCTTTCAAAACCTTAATAATGCCTATATGGGCAAATCCTTTAGATGCTCCGCCACCGAGTGCCAAACCGACCACTGCGGCGGGTTTGGCGGTTTGCACCGGCTTGCGGGCGGCATTGTTTCCCGCCATACCGCAGGCGGCAAGCAACGCGGCGGCGGCGATTGCCAAAAGTGGTCTGATTTTTGAAAACGTTACCATATTTTCCATTCCTTTATATATCGCATCCCGTCAAAGGGGGGATTGCTTTTCTTAACAATCTCCTTTGACAGCCAAGCGAAAGGGGCTTTGTTAAGTCATCATCAAAATTAATATTTTCTTTTTTTCCTTTACGGAAATTGTAATTGTTGGGGTCATATGAATGATCGAAGCCACCATCAATAGTTTCATTTTCCAGCGACATAGGCCGTTGCCCCTATAAATACTGAGATGGCAAAGGAAATATGCCTTCACTTTCTGGATAATTTTCCACATTACTAGACAGCCAGAGTTCAAAGATTTTGTAATCGTCAAAGAAACCAAATATATACCCTCGCTTTAGTAAGTCTATATAATCTTTTTGAGAAACTACCAAAGAATTTCCGTTTCTCATTACTCTTGATTGTCTAATAAAAAGTTCTTTATTGTATGATAAGAAAATCGCTAAATCTGGATATATTATATTTTCTTTCTCTAAATCAACTTGCCCTATCAGTTTCCAAATCTTCTTTCTTATGGCTGTTTCTATACAGGATTTATAAGTCTTAAACCCAACAGAAAGAAGCTCATCCATATTGGCTGTCTTTTCCGAGAGATAGTCAAAAATACCAAACTCGTATTGCCTCACCCTACATATGTAAGTAAATTTCCCATTTGGGAGCGAGATTTCATAGATTTTTCCGTATTTTTTTACGCCCTTATCCATATTGATTATTTTTAATGTGATTTATTTGATAAATTATCATCGAGTAGTCCCGTTTTGTTGTTGTCGGGATTAACATTTGAAAGCATACCATCCAAGGCGGGAATTATCTCACAACACCGCCGTTATCCAAATATCCCGCCTTTTTCCCTTTCTTTCCGTCAAAATACTTTCTTTTTATATTCATTAACTTGTTAAATTGTTGGCTGCCGAGTGTCAGTTTTTCCGACAAAATCCGTCTAATGGGGTATCAACAGAACCAAAATAGGAATACTTATGAAAATCGGAACAACTTGGCAGACGGCATCCGCTATGCTGGTTTTGCGTCTGTTTGCCGCATATGAATTTTTGGAATCGGGTTTGCAAAAATGGAACGGGGAGAATTGGTTTTCCGAAATCAACGATCAATTCCCATTCCCGTTCAACTTACTGCCGGACGCGTTAAACTGGAATCTCGCTATGTATGCGGAGCTTTTGCTGCCCGTACTGTTGCTTTTGGGTTTGGCAACGCGCCTGTCGGCATTGGGGCTGATGGTCGTTACCGCCGTCGCTTGGGCTGCGGTTCACGCCGGTTCAGGTTACAATGTCTGCGACAACGGTTATAAAATGGCTTTAATTTATATCGTGGTATTAATCCCGCTGCTTTTGCAGGGTGCGGGCGGATGGTCGCTGGATACGCTGCTGAAAAAACGGTTTTGCCCCCGATGCCGTCTGAAACAAGATTGATTCAGTCGTGGAATCTGACTTTAAACATTCCAACCTTATCTCGTTAACTTGATATTCTGAAAAGGAAATAGAAATGAACAAAAACATTGCTGCCGCACTCGCCGGTGCTTTATCCCTGTCTTTGGCCGCCGGCGCCGTTGCCGCCGACAAACCGGCAAGCAACGCAACAGGCGTTCAAAAATCCGCCCAAGGCTCTTGCGGCGCGTCCAAATCTGCCGAAGGTTCGTGCGGCGCGGCTGCTTCTAAAGCAGGCGAAGGCAAATGCGGCGAGGGCAAATGCGGTGCAACCGTAAAAAAAGCCCACAAACACACCAAAGCATCTAAAGCCAAAGCCAAATCTGCCGAAGGCAAATGCGGCGAAGGCAAATGCGGTTCTAAATAATCCCGCCCCTTCAAACCAAGCCGCGTTTTTCAGTAAAATGCGGCTTTTTTAACGGCAAACAAAGATTTTTTTAAACAAGCACATTATTCTTTTGTGCCATCCGAACCGGGTAAAAATATGATTCAACACGCAGGCTTGGGCTACCGCCGCGACTTGGCGGAAGACTTTCTCTCGCTTTCCGAAAACAGCCCGATATGCTTTATCGAAGCCGCACCGGAAAACTGGCTGAAAATGGGCGGCAGGGCGCGCAAACAGTTTGATCGCGTGGCGGAACGGCTGCCGCTGGCGTTGCACGGATTGTCTATGTCGCTGGGCGGGCAAGCCCCGCTGGATACTGATTTGATAGACGGCATCAAAGAAATGATGCGCCGTTACGATTGCACGTTTTTCTCCGACCATTTGAGCTACTGCCACGACGGCGGTCATCTTTACGATTTGTTGCCGCTGCCCTTTACCGAGGAAATGGTGCATCATACGGCGCGGCGTATCCGCGAAGTGCAAGACCGTTTGGGCTGCCGCATCGCCGTGGAAAACACGTCCTACTATCTGCATTCCCCGCTTGCCGAGATGAACGAGGTCGAGTTCCTCAACGCGGTTGCACGTGAGGCCGATTGCGGCATTCATCTGGACGTGAACAATATCTACGTCAACGCCGTCAATCACGGTCTGTTGTCGCCGGAGGCTTTTTTGAAAAACGTTGACGCAGATCGCGTGTGCTATATCCATATTGCCGGACATGACGTGGAAACGCCGGAATTGTTGATTGATACACATGGCGCGGCAGTTTTGCCGACTGTTTGGGACTTGCTCGAACTTGCCTATGCCAAGCTGCCGACGATTCCGCCCACCCTGTTGGAACGCGATTTTAATTTCCCGCCTTTTGCCGAACTCGAAGCCGAAGTCGCCAAAATCGCCGATTATCAAACGCGTGCCGGAAAGGAATGCCGCCGTGCAGCCTGAAACCTCTGCCCAATACCAGCACCGTTTCGCCCAAGCCATACGCGGGGGCGAAGCCGCAGACGGTCTGCCGCAAGACCGACTGAACGTCTATATCCGCCTGATACGCAACAATATCCACAGCTTTATCGACCGCTGCTATACCGAAACGCGGCAATACTTTGACAGCGAAGAATGGAGTCGTCTGAAAGAAGGTTTCGTCCGCGACGCGCACGCCCAAACGCCCTATTTTCAAGAAATCCCCGGCGAGTTCCTACAATATTGCCAAAGCCTGCCGCTTTCAGACGGCATTTTGGCACTGATGGATTTTGAATATACCCAATTGCTGGCAGAAGTTGCTCAAATTCCGGATATTCCCGACATTCATTATTCAAATGACAGCAAATACACACCTTCCCCTGCGGCCTTTATCCGGCAATATCGATATGATGTTACCGATGATTTGCATGAAGCGGAAACAGCCTTGTTAATATGGCGAAACGCCGAAGATAATGTGATGTACCAAACATTGGACGGCTTCGATATGATGCTGCTAGAAATAATGGGTTCCTCCGCGCTTTCGTTTGACACCCTCGCCCAAACCCTTGTCGAATTTATGCCTGAGGACGATAATTGGAAAAATATTTTGCTTGGGAAATGGTCAGGCTGGATTGAACAAAGGATTATCATCCCCTCCTTATCCGCCATATCCGAAAATATGGAAGGCAATTACCCGGGCCAAAACCATCTATCCGCATAAAATTACCTTGTTCCCGATACTATGCCGCTACCCGACCTGACCGATGCCGAATTAATGGAGTCGCGCAAACTGCTTCTGCATTTTGCGCGACTCCAGTTGCCCGACCACCCTGATTTGGCTGAAGATTTAGTGCAGGAAACATTGCTGTCCGCATACAGCGCAGGCGACAGTTTTCAAGGCAGGGCGCTTGTCAACAGCTGGCTTTTTGCCATATTGAAAAACAAAATTATTGACGCATTACGTCAAATCGGGAGGCAGAGGAAAGTCTTTACCGCACTGGATGACGAGCTGCTGGATGAAGCATTTGAAAGCCATTTTTCCCAAAACGGGCATTGGACGCCGGAAGGGCAGCCGCAACATTGGAACACTCCGGAAAAATCATTAAATAACAACGAATTTCAAAAAATTCTGCAAAGCTGCCTATACAACCTGCCTGAAAACACCGCACGGGTATTTACCCTGAAGGAAATACTCGGTTTTTCATCCGGCGAAATACAACAAATGTGCGGTATCAGCACGGCCAACTACCACACCATTATGCACCGCGCCCGAGAATCATTGCGCCAATGCCTGCAAATCAAATGGTTCAACCAAAAAAACCCGAAGTAAACATTATGAAAAAATGCCGCGATATTGCCCTGCTTCTTTCCAAACATCAGGAACGGGAAACCACCCCGTGCGAGAAGATTTCCATATACACACACCTACTGTTCTGCCCGCATTGCCGGGAATATAAAAGACAGCTTCAAACCATCAAAATATCACTGGCAAAAACAACCAGAACTTCAAAATAAATGCCGTCTGAAAGGGCTTCAGACGGCATAAGCTGACGGAAACAAATCAAACCGATTTACTGTTATCGGCAGTTCATCCATAATACACACTTCAAAAGCAGCATACCCCTCCATACGGAATGTATAAATACGCAAAACACGAAGGCTGCATCAATTTGCCATATTTGCCTCATTTCACAGACGGCATTACTCCCCCCGCCCAACCCGTTCTTTCTGAATAAGCGGATTTCAATGATTAAGGAAACCCCAATGCGCCCAATCTTCCTATCTTTCGTTTTACTCCCTATATTGCTAACCGCCTGCAGCACACCGGACAAGTCTGCCCGATGGGAAAATATCGGCACAATCTCAAACGGCAATATTCATACATATATCAATAAAGACAGCGTGAGAAAAAACGGAAATCTGATGATTTTCCAAGATAAAAAAGTTGTTACCAATCTAAAACAAGAACGTTTTGCCAACACCCCCGCATACAAGACTGCCATTGCCGAGTGGGAAATCCATTGCAACAACAAAACATACCGCTTAAGTTCGCTACAGTTGTTTGATACAAAAAACACAGAAATTTCCACACAAAGCTACACAGCCTCTTCCCTCCGCCCGATGAGCATCCTGTCCGGGACATTAACCGAAAAACAATATGAAACCGTATGCGGAAAAAAACTCTGATTGTAACTTATACACAAACTTACCCACAAACCTTATCATAAAAATGCCGTCTGAAATACTGAAATATCAGCATTTCGGACGGCATTTTGCCATTTCATGAAAATTATCCACAAAGTTATCCATATTATTTTTTAAAATCGGCTTCTATCCGAAATATAGTGGATTAACAAAAATCAGGACAAGGCGACGAAGCCGCAGACAGTACAAATAGTACGGCAAGGCGAGGTAACGCCGTACTGGTTTAAATTTAATCCACTATATAAACCTGCTATACAATTTCACTATCCAAACGTAAATTGTTCCATTGATACACAAAACTGCTTGCCCCCATAATTTTGATAAAGCATTTCTTACATTCTCGGCTCCGTCCCGTAACCAACACAGTCTCTAAAAAATAATCGCTTGTTTTGACACCGATACACTCATACAAATACAGAAACTCAAGAAAATAATCTTGTGTATTGACCATCTCAAGCAATTCAGAAAAATCAAGAAATTTTCTGACCGTAAACAAACGTTTCCCTAAAAAAATGATGTCTTCAAAAATATCGACCAAATAATCATCTTCGGCGTTTTCATTTTCATGGGTTAAAACAACACGGGAAAAATCTGTTTTCAGATGCTTTCCCGCTTGATTGTTTGGATTGTTGTTCAGAACGATAAAACCGTCCTCAAAATCAAAGCAAACGTTGTGTCCTTCTACCTTTATCTCTGTGCAATAACAATCATGTAGAGAAATACCATCCGAAAAATTTTTTCTTTGTGTATGCAAAAAAGTTTTCATTCAAGTACCCATATCTAACGCAAACGTTTACCTGTTTCCCCGTCGATAATCTGACTCGGCGATTTCTGCCGGCCGATTCTCCCACCAACAGTCCACACATCGCGTCCGAATTGCCTTCTGACTTCCCTCTCCGTCCGACACGCGCGTTTGCCCGCCCTATTGCATGAGGTAGAAACTAAAGGCATACCCAATATCTGACACAAACGTCTTGCTCCATCATGATCGGGAACCCTGACTGCCAACTTATTACGCCTCTTACCACGCAATTCAGGTAATATGCCAGATTTAGCCAACAATAGGAAAGTCTTAGGAGCAGGCCATTCTTTTCTAAGCATAGCCTGCAAACTTTCAGACGGCATTTGAAGTAAAGGCTGCAACTGTTCAAATTGATTCCCGATGACAATCATACCCTTGTGTTGCGGCCTTTTTTTCAAATGTGCCAACTTACCGAGTGCTTTGGCTAATGTCGGAAGACACCCCAAACCATAACAAGATTCGGTCGGATAAGCGACCAAACCGCCTTTTTTCAAATAAACGCTTAACTTACGTTGCGCTGATGCTGCGATAATTCTCGGAAATAACATAATATAAAATGCCGTCTGAAGCGTATCAGTCACTTGGCTTCAGACGGCATCATCCTCTTTCTAATTAACGGTTAATCGCTTTATCGGCAATGTCTTTACGGTATTGCATCCCGTCAAAGCTGATTTTTTCCAATGCGCCATACGCCTTGGCTTTGGCTTGCACCACATCGTCGCCCAATCCTACAACGCACAATACGCGGCCGCCGTTGGTCAATACGTCACCTTTCCCATTTGCCGTTGTGCCAGCATGGAATACTTTGCCGATTTGGTTGGCGGCATCCAGACCGGAAATAACATCGCCTTTTTTAGGCGTTTCGGGATAATTTTGTGCCGCCAGCACCACGCCTACGGCAGTTTGCGGATTCCATTCTGCGGTTACGCTATCGAGTTTGCCGTCTATTGCCGCCTCGACCAAATCCGCCAAGTCGCTGCTCAGACGACTCATAATCGGCTGGGTTTCAGGATCGCCGAAACGGCAGTTAAACTCAATCGTATAGGGTGCGCCGTTTTTATCAATCATCAAACCTGCGTACAGGAAACCAGTGAACTCATATCCTTCCGCTTTCATCCCCGCTACGGTCGACAAAATAATCTCGTTCATCGCACGCTCGTACACAGCAGGCGTTACCACAGGCGCGGGACTGTACGCACCCATACCGCCCGTATTCGGACCTTTGTCTCCGTCTAAAAGACGTTTGTGGTCTTGACTGGTCGCCATAGGCAATACATGATTGCCATCAACCATAACGATAAAGCTCGCTTCTTCGCCTTGCAGGAAATCTTCAATCACAACGCGCGCGCCGGCATTGCCCATTTTATTACCCAGCAGCATATCGTCAATCGCGGCGTGCGCCTCATCCAAAGTTATCGCCACAATCACGCCTTTACCTGCCGCCAAACCATCGGCTTTGATAACGATAGGCGCACCTTTCTGATTGACGTAATCGTGTGCAGCATCGGCATTTTCAAAGGTTTGGTATTGCGCGGTCGGGATATTGTATTTCGCCATAAATGCTTTGGCGAAATCTTTAGAACTTTCCAACTGAGCCGCATATTGTGTCGGACCAAATATTTTCAGCCCTACAGCACGGAAATCATCCACAATACCCGCCGCCAAAGGCGCTTCAGGGCCAACGACGGTAAAAGCAATATTTTCTTTGCGGCAGAATTCAATCAAATCCTGATGCGCAGTCAAGGCGATGTTTTGCAATTTAGGTTCAATTGCCGTACCGGCATTACCGGGCGCAACAAATACTGTTTCCACTTTGGGCGACTGCGCCAATTTCCAAGCTAGCGCATGTTCGCGACCGCCATTACCGATAACCAGCAGTTTCATACCATCTCCTTGACAAATATGTACTTTTAACAAAAAACTCGACACAAGGGGACTTTTATCCCATTTGAATAAATTTTAGTGGAATCAAACAAAAGACCGCTTCATTCCACTCTGCAACCTATTCAACTTATCCACAAAATTAAAAAAGGACAAGCAATCATGCAAAAACGTATTGATGAAATCCAAAGCAAATACCGCGGATGGTGTCATTTACTACCGCAATTGAAAGAAGACATCCAGCGTTGGAAACATGCCGTCGCTTTGATTCGCGATATGGACAATTTCTATACCCACGAATATCAGGAGTGTCATCAGGCTATTGAAGACGGGGCAGAACTGGATTTGCGTACGGAAGGCGAATACAGCATTATGAGTGAAGATGCGTTATGGAACGCGCTGGGCGAATTCCATCAATTGGCTTGGCTACATTTGCGCTCCAGCGTCGATGCCTTGGACAGATATACGCAAGAAGATTAATCAGCGAAGAGGTCGTCTGAAAACCCTAAGATGTGGATTTTCAGACGACCTTTCATTCAAAAGGCTTTTCCATATTTACTTCAATCTGCCGAGTATTCTTCCAAGCCGAAACACAGGCCTCATAATTTGCCAACGACAAACTTACCGTCAATCGGCAATCCAACTGTAAATCCTGCTCCAATATATCCGCCTGATATTGTTTGGCAATGCGTATCGCTTCATTCAAAAACGGATATTCACATTTCAGCCAAACGGTTTTTTCAATATTCTTTTCAACCACTTCTGCGATCTCTAACGCCTGAGCCGTTGCCTCTTTATACGCATGTATCAGACCAGGAACGCCCAATAAAGCACCACCGAAATAGCGGACGACCACGACCAAAACATCGGTGATGCCCACCGAATCAATCTGTCCCAAAATTGGTCGTCCAGCACTTCCTGATGGCTCTCCATCATCGTTGGCACGAAATTGCATACCATCCACGCCCAAACGATAGGCATAACACCAGTGTCGTGCTTTATGATGTTCTTCCTTTAACGGATCGAGGTATTTTTTCACATCAGCCAATGTCCGAATCGGATAGGCAAATGCAATAAAACGGCTGCCTTTATCTTTAAACTCAGCCTGTGTCGGGGAAGTAATGGTTTTATAAGTCGTAATCATGCTGAAATGTTTTCAGACGACCTCATTAATACAAGGTCGTCTGAAAGTTTCACGTGAAACATCATTTTTTCAATACTTCTGTTAATTGTGGAACAATTTCAAATAAATCGCCAACCAATCCGTAATCGGCTACATTGAAAATCGGCGCATCGGCATCTTTGTTGATTGCGACAATCACCTTACTGTCCTGCATACCAGCAACGTGTTGAATCGCACCTGAAATACCGATTGCAAAATAGAGTTGCGGCGCAACCACTTTACCGGTTTGTCCGACTTGAGCATCGTTTGGCGCATATTCGGCATCAACTGCCGCACGGGATGCACCGATTGCCGCACCTAAAACATCCGCCAACGGTGTCAGCACTTCATTAAATTTTTCCGCACTACCCAACGCACGACCACCGGAAACAATCACTTTTGCCTGAGTCAGTTCGGGACGATCGGAATGGGAAAGCTGACGGTTAACAAAACGACTCAGGTTTGGGGCAGGGGTTGTTTCAATATTAATTACCTCAGCATTACCACCTTGCACCGCCGCTGCGTCAAAAGCCGTCGCACGGAAGGTCAGCACCAATTTTTCCGCATTGGCTTGCACGGTTTCAAATGCATTACCTGCATAAATCGGACGTACAAAAGTCGTGTTATCTACAATCTCGGTCAAATCAGAAATTTGCGGTACGTCTAATAAGGCGGCTACGCGGGGCAAAAGGTTTTTACCGAATGTGGTTGCCGTTGCTGCAACATAGCGGTAATCCGCCGCCAATTTGACAACCAGCGGAGCCAACTCTTCAGCCAAACCTTCAGCATAATGGGCAGCATCTGCAACCAAAACTTTTTCCACTCCCGCTACTTGCTTCGCGAACTCCACGACGGACGATGCGCCGTTTCCGGCAACCAATAAATCGACTTTGCCTAGTTTTGCGGCAGCGGTAACAGCATGCAAAGTGGCAGGATTCAACTGTTTGTTGTCGTGTTCGGCAATAATCAATACGCTCATTTCAGTCTCCTCAAATCACTTTGGCTTCGTTTTTCAATTTTTCAACTAATTCGGCAACGCTTGCTACTTTTACGCCTGCCTGACGCGCTTTAGGCTCGGCGAATTTCACCGTTTTCAGACGAGGTGAAATGTCGGCAACCAAATCGGCAGGAGCCAGTTTTTCCAAAGGTTTTTTCTTCGCCGCCATAATATTGGGGAGTTTGACGAAGCGCGGCTCGTTCAAACGCAAATCTGCACTGATAACAGCGGGCAATTTCAATGCTATGGTTTCTTCGCCGCCATCAATTTCGCGCACAATCTGTACTTCATCACCTTCAATTTGTACTTTTGAAGCAAACGTACCTTGCGCCGCATTCAGCAAAGCTGCCAGCATTTGCGCCACTTGATTGGCATCGTCATCAATCGCTTGTTTACCCAAAAAGAAAATTTGCGGATTTTCTTTGTCCGCAACAGCTTTCAGCAGCTTGGCAACTGCCAGCGGCTCCAATTTTACATCGGTTTCAACATGAATTGCACGGTCGGCACCCATAGCCAAAGCGGTACGCAAGGTTTCTTCGCATTTTTTCTCACCCAAAGAAACCGCTACGATTTCGCTTACTTTTCCGGCTTCTTTTAGTCGAACAGCTTCTTCCACAGCAATTTCGTCAAACGGATTCATCGACATTTTGACATTACCGATATCTACATCCGAACCATCGGCTTTTACACGAACTTTGACGTTGTAGTCTACTACGCGCTTTACCGCGACCAGTGCTTTCATTGAATTCTCCCAAAAAGAACGTTGCTTTCACTATTCAGCGAAGCCAAACCTTCTTCCCTATAAAATCAAATCCGTTTTTTCTTAAAAACGAATTCATTCAGAAATCTTTCAGATAATGCTTGCCGATTATACCATTTTTAAAGCATTTACTCAGGCTGGTAGATATACATTCTTATGCTTAACAAACTGAAAAATATCAGGTGCTATATCAGTTTCAGACAACCCTTTAGCCTTTGTCTGCTGCAACACAATCCATCAACGTTTGATAAACCAAATCTGCGGTCGGAATCTGCCCAATATTACCCAAATTTTTTGCAACAACTGAAACTTGAACGCCTGTTTTAATCGGATCGGTATCGGTATAAATCCCGACCACAGGTTTTTCCAAGGCGTTCGCCAAATGCAGCAAACCGGTATCCACACCAACTATTCCGACCGCGTGTTTCAACAGGTACGCCGCCTGTAATAAATTTATTTTAGCGCACACTATGGCAAACGGCAGCCCGTCTGCAATCTGTTCCGCACGCGCTTTTTCAGCCTCGTTTCCCCAAGGCAAATAAACATTGCATTGTTGTTTTTGATTCAGTTTTTGCAGCAACGCCCGCCAGTTTTCCACAGGCCATAACTTACTATCCCGACTGGTCGCGTGCAAAACCGCATAATACGGCTGCTCTAAATTTTTCAGACGACCTGCTTCAGGAACAGTCAAACCAAATACCTGCGTTTCAGGCATTACATACCCAAACACTTGGGCAAACAGCTCACGGTTGCGCCAAACAGCATTTTCACCTTTCGGTACAGCGTATGTTTTCGCATACGCCAACGCAGCCAATCCCTCACGCGCGCTGTTTTTATCCAAACCATAAATAGGGGATTTTGCCATTTTAGCGAAACACACGCTTTTAATCAGTCCTTGACTGTCTAATACGAAATCAAATGCTTCCTGCCGCAAAGTCTGTTTCAGACGACCTATTTCTCGCCAAGTTTCTGCTTGAAAAAGATGTTTGCGCCATTGCCGCCATTTCATCACATGGATTTTTTTCACAAACGGATGTAGGCGCGCAATATCCGCAAATCCGGCTTCACACAACCAATGGAGTTCCACATCAGGGCATTGTCGCGCTAAATCTTCAATTGCGGGCAAAGTGTGAATTAAATCGCCCATACTAGACAAGCGGACAAGCAAAATTTTCATATTCAGTAAGGGGGTTCACGTGAAACAATTATAAATTATTGATTATTAATATATTTTTTAATTTCTTCAGCGTTTTTTAAGATGATTGCACCGGCAGAACGCATTTCCTGCCATGCCGTTTCGATGGTATCCGGCGCAATGCCCCGACAAGCCGCTTCATTGACGATAACCTGCCAATTACCGCCTTTAAGTAACTGCAAAACCGTTGTTTTAACACAATAATCCGTAGCCAAGCCGCCGACAATGACCGTATCCGTATTTTGACAATGAAGCCATTCAATCAACCCTGTACTCAGTTTTTCCTTGATATCGTGAAAACACGCGCCGTAAGGATGCAATTCAGGATCAATGCCTTTCCAAACGCAATAATCGTATTCCTTGGCAGAAGGCAACCCGTCCAACAATTCATAGCCGCGCGTACCGACCATCGCATGAGCCACCCAAGTCAAATCCGCATCAGGCAAACCTGTCGGCTTCAACATATCAACAGGGTTATCCACAAGCCATTTCGCTGCCATATGATGCGCATCTTTCGTCATTACACGCAAATCCGCCAAAGCGGCTTGGGCATTCAATTCTTCGACAATCAAATGCCCCTCGTTTACAGGTAGCTCGTCAGGACACAAAGGCGTAAAAGTTTTTTGTGCATCAACATCAATGGAAACAATCATCTCATTACTTCTTCACTTAAAATCGTCATTCTCTATTTTACGAATAACAAAACTCTTACCTTCTTTATTTAAGGAGTACAATTCATCTAGGTGAATATGATATGTCATATCCACCTCCTCCATTTTAGCTATACCTAAGATGCTCCTTGCTAGAAGCTGTAATCCGATTTTATTACCCAAAATTTCAATCTCACCCCCTATAAGTGAGATCTGAAAGGAAAGATAACAACCTGACTTGGGTGTAATATACGGGATTCCCTCTTCGTTATAGCGAACCGTTATGCTTCTTTTTTTTATCAACACTCCAATGCCTTTTTTAAGAGCGTCTTGGACACGAGGATTCTGTGCTACTTTATTTCAACACGATTAAAATGCCCTGTATTATAACAAATTACTGCCCGAAAGCGGTAAAACCGGCTGTGATAAGATAAGGTTTTCCCGAAAAACTTATCCACAATCTTATGACTTATACCATTACCCCCATCGGCACCGCCCGCTCACCCTACAAACAGAAATTCGGCATCGCCCGCCAGCCCGGTTTGGTCTCCGCCGCAGAAGTATGCATCGAGCTGAATCCCGAATTTACCGCAGACAGTGTGCGCGGACTGGAACACTTCGATTATGTGTGGATAAGTTTTATTTTTCATGGCGTATTGGATGAAGGCTGGGCGCAAATGGTGCGTCCGCCACGGCTCGGCGGCAAACAAAAAATGGGCGTATTCGCCACGCGCAGCCCCCACCGCCCCAATCACCTCGGACTGTCACTCTTAAAACTCGAACGCATCGAAACCGGCAAACCCGTCCGCCTCTATTGCAGCGGCGCAGACCTGTTGGACGGCACACCAATTATCGACATAAAACCCTACATCCCCTTTGTCGAATCCAAACCCGATGCATCATCCGGCTTCGTCAGCGGCAAACCCGAAGAGCTTGAAGTTGTATGGCTGGAAAACATCGGCGCGGAAAATTTATCTGAAAGCACCCAAAACCTAATCAGCCAAAGCATTGCCCAAGACCCGCGCCCCGCCTATCAGGATATTCCCGAACGGATTTATGTGATGAATATTGCGGATTACGAAGTTAGGTTTCAAATCGAGGAAAACCGCGCAACCGTTATTGATCTTTCCCAACCCCGCTTTAAATCGGGCAAAAATCCGGTTTTGCCGCATAGCAGTTGAACAAACGGCTGTTGTTTGTTCGCCATAAGCCGCAATATCAAGTTACAGATAAACAATGCCGTCTGAACGCAATGTGTTCAGACGGCATTTACTTATCCACAGGTTTGTTCAAGCCTTAGATTTTGCCTGCAAAGTATTCCAAAGTGCGGACGAGTTGGCAGGTGTAGGACATTTCGTTGTCGTACCAGGCAACGGTTTTCACCAATTGTTTGCCGCCCACGGTCATCACGCGGGTTTGGGTCGCATCGAAGAGCGAGCCGTATTCGATGCCGACAACGTCGGAAGAAACGATTTGATCTTCGTTGTAGCCGTAAGATTCGCTGGCGGCGGCTTTCATCGCGGCGTTGATTTCTTCTTTGGTTACAGGGCGTTCGAGGACGGAAACCAATTCGGTCAGCGAGCCGGTGGCAACAGGGACGCGTTGGGCGGAGCCGTCGAGTTTGCCGTTCAATTCGGGGATAACCAGACCGATGGCCTTGGCGGCACCGGTGCTGTTGGGCACGATGTTGAGCGCGGCGGCTCGGGCGCGGCGCAAATCGCCTTTGCGGTGCGGCGCGTCAAGGGTGTTTTGGTCGCCGGTGTAGGCGTGGATGGTGGTCATCAGACCTTCGACTACGCCGAACTCTTTTTGCAGGACTGCCGCCATCGGGGCAAGGCAGTTGGTGGTGCAGGAAGCGGCGGAAATGACGGTTTCGCTGCCGTCCAAAATGTCTTGGTTCACGCCATATACGACGGTTTTCACATCATTGCCGCCAGGTGCGGAAATCACGACTTTGCGCGCGCCGGCACGGATGTGGGCTTCGGCTTTGGTTTTATTGGTAAAGAAGCCGGTACATTCAAGGACGACATCCACACCCAACTCGCCCCAAGGCAATTCTTCGGGATTCGGATTAGCGAACACTTTGATTTCTTTACCATTTACTACGATGGCATCGTCTTTTAATTCGGCAGTACCTTGGAAACGGCCTTGTGTGCTGTCGTATTTGAAAAGGTGCAGCAGCATTTCGGCAGGGGTCAGGTCGTTAACGGCGACAACTTCGATGCCGTGGGCTTTTTCAATTTGACGCAATGCGAGGCGGCCGATACGGCCGAAACCGTTAATCGCTACTTTTATGCTCATGTTTATGCTCCAAGTTATGAAACGAAATTTCAATACCTGTATTGTATTCTGAAATAAAGTTACACTCCACTATTACATCTAACTACTTGCTGCTTATTTGATATAGATAAATTTTGCTGTTTGCACAGATTTCCAAAACTTTTACCATCAATATTTGAATTTAAAATTTTAATGATGATTTTGATGATTGCGGATCTGCTTGTGTATAAGTAGCAAATATCCAATCTTTTCACTACCTTTTCGTCAAATAAGTTTGAGTTTAAGGCTTGCCGTATAGGACAGATAAACGTGGATGTTTTTTGACTTAATAATATCCCTGTGGATAACTTTGCTGTTTTCCTACTTGTCTCCACAACCTTATTGACAGGCTTACGGTCAGTCTCATTCCGTCGAAGACAAAACCTTTTGCTACAATACCGTTTTCCTAATGATAAGGCAGCCCCATGTCCAAATCCGCCGTTTCCCCAATGATGCAGCAATACCTCGGCATCAAAGCGCAACATACCGACAAACTGGTGTTTTACCGCATGGGCGATTTTTACGAGATGTTTTTCGACGATGCGGTAGAAGCGGCAAAACTTTTGGATATTACCCTGACCACGCGCGGACAGGTGGATGGCAAGCCGGTCAAAATGGCAGGCGTGCCGTTTCACGCCGCCGAACAATATCTGGCGCGCCTGGTCAAGCTGGGCAAAAGTGTGGCTATTTGCGAACAGGTCGGCGAAGTCGGGACGGGCAAAGGGCCAGTGGAGCGCAAAGTCGTGCGCATCTTAACGCCCGGCACGCTGACCGATTCCGCATTACTGGAAGACAAGGAAACCAACCGCATCGTTGCCGTGTCCCTCAACAAAAAATACATCGGTTTGGCGTGGGCATCGCTGCAAAGCGGCGAATTCAAAACCAAGCTGACAACTGTGGATAAATTGGACGACGAACTGGCGCGCCTGCAGGCGGCGGAAATTCTGTTGCCGGACAGTAAAAACGCGCTGCAACTTCAGACGGCATCGGGTGTTACGCGCCTGAACGCGTGGCAGTTTGCCGCCGACGCAGGGGAGAAACTGCTGACGGAATATTTCGGCTGCCAGGATTTGCGCGGCTTCGGTTTGGACGGCAAAGAACACGCCGTTGCGATTGGCGCGGCAGGTGCGCTGTTGAACTATATCCGCCTGACGCAAAACCTGATGCCGCAACATTTGGACGGCCTGTCGCTCGAAACCGACAGCCAATATATCGGTATGGATGCCGCCACGCGCCGCAATCTCGAAATCACGCAAACCCTCTCCGGCAAAAAATCGCCGACCCTGATGTCCACGCTCGACCTTTGCACCACCCACATGGGCAGCCGCCTCTTGGCTCTCTGGCTGCACCACCCTTTGCGCAACCGCGCCCACATCCGCGCCCGCCAAGAAGCCGTTGCCGCGCTGGAAAGCCAATACGAACCCCTCCAATGCCGTCTGAAAAACATTGCGGACATTGAACGCATTGCTGCCCGCATCGCCGTCGGCAACGCCCGCCCGCGCGACCTCGCCGCCCTGCGCGACAGCCTGTTTGCCCTGTCAGAAATCGACTTGTCCACAAACGGCAGCAGCCTGTTGGAAACCCTCAAAGCCGTTTTCCCCGAAACCCTGCCAGTTGCCGAAACCCTCAAAGCCGCCGTGATGCCCGAACCTGCCGTCTGGCTGAAAGACGGCAATGTCATCAACCACGGTTTTCATCCCGAACTGGACGAATTGCGCCGCATTCAAAACCATGGCGACGAATTTTTGCTGGATTTGGAAGCCAAGGAACGCGAACGTACCGGTTTGTCCACACTCAAAGTCGAGTTCAACCGCGTTCACGGCTTTTACATTGAATTGTCCAAAACCCAAGCCGAACAAGCACCTGCCGACTACCAACGCCGGCAAACCCTCAAAAACGCCGAACGCTTCATCACGCCGGAGTTGAAAGCCTTTGAAGACAAAGTGCTGACTGCTCAAGAGCAAGCCCTCGCCTTAGAAAAACAACTCTTTGACGGCGTATTGAAAAACCTTCAGACGGCATTGCCGCAGCTTCAAAAAGCCGCCAAAGCCGCCGCCGCGCTGGACGTGTTGTCCACATTTTCAGCCTTGGCAAAAGAGCGGAACTTCGTCCGCCCCGAGTTTGCCGACTATCCGGTTATCCACATCGAAAACGGCCGCCATCCCGTTGTCGAACAGCAGGTACGCCACTTCACCGCCAACCACACCAACCTTGACCACAAACACCGCCTCATGCTGCTCACCGGCCCCAATATGGGCGGCAAATCCACCTACATGCGCCAAGTCGCGCTGATTGTTTTATTGGCACACACCGGCTGTTTCGTGCCTGCCGATGCCGCCACAATCGGGCCCATCGATCAAATCTTCACCCGCATCGGCGCATCGGACGACCTCGCCTCCAACCGCTCCACCTTTATGGTCGAAATGAGCGAAACCGCCTACATCCTGCATCACGCCACCGAACAAAGCCTTGTTTTAATGGACGAAGTCGGACGTGGCACTTCCACTTTCGACGGCCTCGCCCTCGCGCACGCCGTTGCCGAACACCTGCTGCAAAAAAACAAATCCTTCAGCCTGTTTGCCACCCACTATTTCGAGCTGACCTACCTGCCCGAAGCCCACGCCGCCGCACTCAATATGCACCTTTCCGCGCTCGAACAGGGACAGGACATCGTGTTTCTGCACCAAATCCAACCCGGTCCCGCCGGCAAAAGCTACGGCATCGCCGTTGCCAAACTCGCCGGCCTGCCTGTACGCGCATTGAAATCCGCCCAAAAGCATTTGAACGGACTGGAAAACCAAGCCGCCGCAAACCGTCCCCAACTGGATATTTTCAGTACCATGCCGTCTGAAAAAGGAGATGAA
This sequence comes from Neisseria sp. LACPHL-SPEC-2024-00856, assembly GCF_047915665.1. Lineage (NCBI taxonomy): Bacteria > Pseudomonadati > Pseudomonadota > Betaproteobacteria > Neisseriales > Neisseriaceae > Neisseria > Neisseria sp. LACPHL-SPEC-2024-00856. Next base: position 15,948 of record NZ_JBLRPR010000008.1, on the reverse strand, counting down.
CCGAATGTGGGCAACTTTGTGGACAAAGCAGAGGAAAAACATTTTGAAGGTATATTGGCAGCAGCCTTGGAAAAACTCGATCCCGACAGCCTGACCCCGCGCGAAGCATTGTCAGAACTGTACCGTCTGAAAGATTTGTGCAAATCCGTATCTTAATTTCCGTTGGCGGAACAGCATCAAACCATATGGAAAAATCTGTGGATAAACATTATCTGACAAGAAGTTTCCAAACATAAAAATGCCGTCCGAACAGCTCAGACGGCATTTGTCCATTCGGCTTAAACCTTATCCATATCCAAACGCATAACCGTAACCCATTCACCGTTATGGAAATGTCGCCCGACAACCGCCCAGCCGAATGATTCATAAAATATTTGCACATCAGGCGTATAAAGATACAAGAACTTTATCCCCAGCGAACGCGCTGCGCCTATGTAGTGGGCGACCAGCCTCCTGCCAATGCCTTTTCCGCGATATTCAGGTAAAACAAAGACATCACCCAACCAATATTCATACTGTGGAAAACTTTCCATATCATGCCGCTTGACCGTAGCCGAACCCAACAGGGTTCCGGAATCATCCACAGCCGCAAAAGCCAGCGGCAGTTCGTCATCCTTCAAACACCTGCCGTAATAGGCATGAATCTTATCCACAGAAGACCACGGTTCAAATCCGTGCCACTCCTCAAACAACGCCTGAACCAACCTGCCGATATGCCCGGCTTTCAGCCGTGTAATGAAAACAGTATTGTCTACAAAGAGGGAATTCATCGGTCAATTCCCCGACGCTTTCGTTCCCCCTGCGCCGTAAACCGCATTCCAAGCATGGTCCAAACGCACTCCGATTTGCCTCAGCTCTTCAGCCTGCCGGGCTTTTTGCGCCATTGCTGCAGGAATTTCCGCTTCCAAACGGGCGATGTCTGCCTGAGCCGTCTGCAAACGCCGGCGCGCATCTTCCAAATCCGACTGCATCCCGATGATTTTTCCGTCCAGATTGTTTTGTTTTTGCAGTAAGGCACGATAGCCGGATTGGATGCTGAGCAGATTGTCTTCCGCATCCCCCGCCCATACGCTTGTAGAAAAAACAAACATCAGAAAATACAATATTTTTTTCATGTTCAACTTCCGTTTGAATGCTGTCTGAAGCCGCATTCCGACATCAGACGGCATCGCCCACGCCTGTGGATAACTTAAGCGCGGATGCGTTTCAACACTTCTTCTTTGCCGATTAATGCCAACACAGCATCGACGCTGGGGGTTTTCGCCGTACCGCAGACGGCAAGGCGCAGGGGCATGCCGAGTTTGCCCATTTTAATGCCTTCTTCGTCGCAGAAGGGTTTGAAGAGGTCGTGGATGGCTTCGGCATTCCAGTCTTCCAGCCCTTCGAGGCGTTCGGCAAAGCGCAGCATACGAGCGGCGGCTTCGTCGTCCCAGTGTTTGGCAACATCGGCTTCGGCAGGGACTTGTTTTTTGTAGAAATACAGACATTCGTCTGCCAAGGCGTTCAAATCTTGGGCGCGGTCTTTGACCAATGCCAACACGTCTTCCAAAGCAGGCTTGCTTGTTTCATGGATATCGCGCAGGGCGAGGCGCGGTTTCACCATTTCGGCCAGTTTTTCGTTGGTGGTGATTTTGATGTGTTCGCCGTTGATCCAGTAGAGTTTCTTCAAATCCATACGGCTTGGGGACGGGGAAACGTCTTTCAAATCAAACCATTCGATGAATTGTTCCATCGTAAAAAACTCGTCGTCGCCGTGCGCCCAGCCCAAACGTGCCAGATAGTTGAGCATGGCTTCGGGCAGGATGCCCATCGCGCCGAAATCGGTAATGGCAACGGTATCGCCGCTGCGTTTGGAGATTTTTTTGCCTTGTTCGTTAAGAATCATCGGCAGGTGACCGTATTCAGGCAGGGTAGCGCCGATGGCTTTTAAGATGTTGATTTGTTTCGGGGTGTTGTTCACATGGTCGTCGCCCCGGATAACGTGGGTAACGCCCATGTCGTAGTCGTCCACCACGACGCAGAAGTTGTAGGTCGGCGTACCGTCGGCGCGGGCAATAATCAGGTCGTCGAGGGCTTCGTTGGGGATGGAAATTTCGCCTTTGACCAAGTCCGTCCATTGGGTGACGCCGTCCAAAGGCGTTTTGAAGCGGACGACGGGTTGCACGCCGGCAGGAATTTCGGGCAGGGTTTTGCCTGCTTCCGGTCGCCAGCGGCGGTCGTAAGTCGCCGTGCCTTCTTTTTCGGCTTTCTCGCGCATCGCTTCCAATTCTTCTTTGCTGCAATAGCAGTAGTAGGCATCGCCTTTTGCCAAGAGTTCGGCAATGACTTCTTTATAACGGTCGAAACGGCGGGTTTGGTACACCACGTTGTCGGCGTTGTCGTAATCGAGACCGACCCATTTCATGCCATCGAGGATGATGTTGACGGATTCGGCGGTAGAACGCGCCAAGTCGGTGTCTTCGATGCGCAATAAAAATTCGCCTTTATGATGGCGGGCAAACGCCCACGAAAACAAGGCGGTGCGAACGCCGCCGATATGCAGGTAGCCGGTGGGGCTGGGGGCGAAACGGGTTTTGACGGTCATGATGGCTCCGAAATCTTTGAAAGCGTTTATTTTACTGGTTTTACCGTGCTTGGGCATCAAAAATGCCGTCCGAACCCTGCCTGCGGATAAGTTTCAGACGGCATTTTCTACCGCTTCAATCAGACAGCCATCCCCAAAAGCGGCTGCCCCATTTTTCCAAACGGTAGAGGGATAACGCATATCCCTCTTGCAGCATAAAGATTTTTTTCTTATTTCCCGCATCAAACCGCGTGGTCGGCGTGGCAGACATATAAACGCGGACACCCAAATCCTCCGCCATTTCCGCCGCCCGCGCCAAATGATAGGGATCGCTGACAATCACCACGCTGGCAATACCGTTGGCACGCAAAACCGGACGGATGTTGTTCAGGTTCTCATAAGTGTTGCGCGAAGTGTTTTCAAACAGGATGTTGCGCGCCGGAACTCCCTGTTTGAGCGCGTACCGCCGCCCGACCTCGGCTTCGGTCATATAGCCTTTTTTGGTCCGGCCTCCCGTAAACACGATTTTGCCTACCCTGCGGCTTTGGTAAAGCGCGATGGCGTGGTTGATACGTTCCCGAAAAACCGGGGAAGGGCGTTTGTCCCATGCGGCGGCACCCAACACCAGCGCGGCATCCGCCCGGACATACGGCGGCAAAACCTGACCGCCCGTCCGATAAACCGCCCAAACGGATGAGGCAAACACCAGCAAAAGCGGAAAAACACTCAAACAGAAACCGCCCAACAGGTAATAGCGCAAGCCGTTGCGGCTGCAAAACAGCCGTTTGTTCACAATACCGCTTCGATATTTTCCAAAGGCCTGCCGACAGCCGCCTTACCGTTCGCCAAAACAATCGGACGCTCCAACAGGGAGGGATGATCGGCGATGGCACGCAGCAGCGCGTCATTGTCCAAATCGGGGTTGTCCAAACCCAATTCCTTATACAAATCATCTTTCACACGCATCATCCCGCGCGCCGATGCCAAGCCCAATTTATTGAAAATATCCTTCAATTCGGACAAGTCGGGCGGCGTATCCAAATATTTGACCACTTCGGCAGCAATGCCGCGTTCTTCCAATAGGGACAAGGCGGCGCGCGATTTGCTGCAACGGGGGTTGTGGAAAATTTTGATTTCAGACATGACATTTCCTTACTTCTCGACAATCCCCTTATTATCGGCTTACGCAGGATTTTACTCAATATCCCGCCTCCAACCGTACCAAACGGTTTACAATACCCGAATCAACATACAAAGGACAAAACGATGAAATACTTAAATCTTGCCGCAATCACACTTGCCGGCGTACTGTTTTCCCATACCGCCTCGGCAGACGAACTGGCCGGATGGAAAGACGGTGCCGCGCAAAGTCTGCAATCGCTCAAAGCCCCCGTCCGCATCGTCAACCTTTGGGCGACCTGGTGCGGCCCGTGCCGCAAAGAGATGCCGGTGATGTCAAAATGGTACAAGGCGCAGAAAAAAGGCAGCGTCGATATGGTCGGTATCGCGCTCGACACGTCCGACAATATCGGCAACTTCCTCAAGCAAACCCCTGTTTCCTACCCGATTTGGCGTTACACCGGGGCGAACAGCCGAAACTTTATGAAATCCTACGGAAACAATGTCGGCGTACTGCCCTTTACCGTCGTCGAAGCCCCGAAATGCGGGTACAAACAAACCATTACCGGGGAAGTGAACGAAAAAAGCCTGACCGAAGCCGTCAAACTCGCCCATTCAAAATGCCGTTAAACGCCGGATGCCGTCTGAAGCCGCTTCAGACGGCATTTTTCCCGCCCGGACTTCAGTATCCGCCAAACTTATCCACTATCTAAAAACAGGCGGAGTCTTTATAATCGGCACTGTCTTACCTATTGTTCAGACGGCATATCCCTGCGGACGCAACCGCCCGAAACGATATGCCGCCCTTCCTTACAGGACCTCCTATGATCCGTTTCGAACAAGTTTCCAAAACCTATCCCGGCGGTTTTGAAGCCCTGAAAAACGTCAGCTTCCAAATCAACAAAGGCGAGATGATTTTTATCGCAGGACACTCCGGTTCAGGCAAATCCACCGTCCTCAAGCTGATTTCGGGCATTACCAAACCAAGCAGGGGCAAAGTCCACTTCAACAACCAAGACCTCGGCACACTGACCGACAACCAAATCGGCTTTATGCGCCAACATATCGGCATCGTGTTCCAAGACCACAAAATCCTCTACGACCGCAACGTCCTGCAAAACGTCATCCTCCCACTGCGGATTATCGGTTATCCGCCGCGCAAAGCCGAAGAACGCGCCCGCATCGCCATTGAAAAAGTCGGCTTGAAAGGGCGAGAATTGGACGATCCCGTAACCCTCTCGGGCGGTGAACAACAACGCCTGTGCATTGCCCGAGCTGTCGTTCACCAGCCCAGCCTGCTGATTGCCGACGAACCCTCCGCCAACCTCGACCGCGCCTACGCGCTCGACATCATGGAATTGTTCAAAACCTTCCACGAAGCAGGAACAACCGTCATCGTCGCTGCACATGACGAAACCCTGATGGCGGACTACGGACACCGCATCCTGCGCCTCTCGAAAGGACGACTCGCATGAGCATCATTCACTACGTCTCGCTGCACGTCGAATCCGCACGCACCGCACTCAAACAACTCATGCGCCAACCTGTCGGCACGATACTGACCCTCCTGATGCTCGCCGTCGCCATGACGCTGCCGCTGTTTATGTATTTGGGCATCCAAAGCGGACAAAGCGTGTTGGGCAAACTCAACGAGTCGCCGCAAATCACAATCTATATGGAAACCGCTGCCGCACAAAGCGACAGCGAGACCGTGCGCAGCCTGCTGACGCGCGACAAACGACTCGACAACATCCGCTTTATCAGCAAAGAAGACGGTTTGGAAGAATTACAGTCCAATCTCGACCAAAATCTGATTTCCATGCTTGACGGCAACCCCCTGCCGGATGTCTTTATCGTTACCCCCGACCCGGCAACCACGCCCGACCAAATGCAGGCAATCTACCGAGACATTACCAAACTGCCTATGGTCGAATCCGCCAACATGGATACGGAATGGGTACAGACACTGTACCAAATCAACGAATTCATCCGTAAAATTTTATGGTTTCTTTCACTGACGCTAGGGATGGCGTTCGTCCTTGTCGCACACAACACCATCCGCCTGCAAATCCTCAGCCGCAAAGAAGAAATCGAAATCACCAAACTCTTGGGCGCGCCCGCGTCGTTTATCCGCCGCCCCTTCCTTTATCAGGCCATGTGGCAGAGCATTCTTTCCGCCACCGTCAGCTTGGGGCTTTGCGGCTGGCTGCTTTCTGCCGTGCGTCCCTTGGTCGATGCCATCTTCAAACCCTACGGCTTGAACATCGGCTGGCGTTTCTTTTACCCTGAGGAAATCGTGCTGGTGTTCGGCTTCGTCATCTCGTTGGGCGTATTCGGCGCGTGGCTTGCTACCACCCAACACCTGCTCGGCTTCAAGGCCAAAAAATAAAACACCGTCAAAAATGCCGTCTGAAGCCGTTTCAGACGGCATTTCGATTTGCCAGTATAATGGCGCATTTTCCCAATAAGGACTCCCCACTATGTTGACACCCGAACAAGTCAAAGCCCTGATTGCAGGCGTGGCAAAATGCGAACACATCGAAGTAGAAGGCGACGGACACCATTTTTTCTCCGTCATCGTTTCATCAGAATTTGAAGGTAAGGCACGCCTCGCGCGCCACCGCCTGATTAAAGACGGACTCAAAGCCCAACTGGAAAGCAACGAACTGCACGCGCTTTCCATTTCGGTAGCCGCCACACCGGCAGAATGGAATGCCAAAGCACAATAACCGCCACACAAAAATGCCGTCTGAAACCATTTCGTTTCAGACGGCATTTTGTATATCAAACCGCTTACGCGCCGCGTTTTTCCAAAGCGGCTACGGCAGGCAACTCTTTGCCTTCCAAGAACTCAAGGAACGCACCGCCGCCGGTGGAGATGTAGCCGATTTGGTCGGTAACGCCGAATTTAGCAATCGCCGCCAGCGTGTCGCCGCCGCCCGCAATCGAGAACGCTTTGCTTTGGGCGATGGCTTCGGCAAGGGCTTTCGTGCCGCCTGCGAATTGATCGAACTCGAACACGCCGACCGGCCCGTTCCAAACGACCGTGCCGGCGGCTTTGAGCAACTCCGCAAGCGCGGCGGCGGATTTCGGGCCGATGTCCAAAATCATCTCATCTTCGGCAACGTCGGCAATGTCTTTCACGACCGCTTCGGCATCGGCAGCAAAGGCTTTGGCAACGACGACATCGGTCGGCAGCGGCACAGAACCGCCTTTGGCCGCCATTTTCTCCATGATTTTTTTGGATTCTTCCACCAAATCGTGTTCCGCCAAAGATTTGCCGATGGCTTTGCCTTCCGCCAACAGGAAGGTGTTGGCAATGCCGCCGCCGACGATAAGTTGGTCGACTTTGTCTGCCAACGATTCGAGGATAGTCAGCTTGGTGGACACTTTGCTGCCGGCGACAATCGCCACCATCGGGCGCGCAGGCTGTTTCAAGGCTTTGCCCAAAGCGTCGAGTTCGCCCGCCATCAATACGCCGGCGCAGGCAACGGGCGCGGCTTGAGCGACGGCTTCGGTCGAAGCTTGGGCGCGGTGCGCGGTGCCGAACGCGTCATTGACGAACACGTCGCACAAGGCGGCGTAGGCTTTGCCCAGTTCCAAATCGTTTTTCTTCTCGCCCTTGTTGATACGCACGTTTTGCAGCATGACGACATCGCCCGCGTTCAGGGCCGGTTTGTTTTCACACCAGTCGTTCAATACTTTCACGTCTTTGCCCAACAAGTTGCCCAAATGCGCGGATACGGGGGAGACATCATCTTCAGGATGGAACTCGCCTTCGGTCGGGCGACCCAAGTGGGTCATTACGATGACGGACGCGCCGTTGTCCAAGCAGTATTGGATGGACGCGAGCGAGGCACGGATACGGGTGTCGTCGCTGATTTTGCCGTCTTTGAACGGCACGTTCATATCGGCGCGGATGAGGACGGTTTTGCCCTGCACGTTTTGTTCGGTCAGTTTTAAAAATGCCATAATCAGTCCTTTTCAATCAGTGTTTGCGATACAGAAACAATTGATGCCGTCTGAAGGCTTCAGACGGCATCGCAACCCGATCAGCCGGATACGCGCTCGATTTTCGCGCCGACGCTGCCGAGTTTTTTTTCAATATTTTCATAACCGCGATCCAAGTGGTAAATCTGTTCGACCACGGTTTCGCCGCGCGCCGCCAAACCGGCGATAACGAGGCTGGCGGAAGCGCGCAAATCCGTCGCCTTGACGACCGCGCCGGAAAGCTGTTCCACACCCTGCACGAATGCCGTATTGCCCTCGGTTGTAATGTTCGCCCCCATCCGGTTCAACTCGGGGACGTGCATAAAGCGGTTTTCAAAAATCGTTTCCACCACGCGGCAGCTTCCCTCCGCCACGGCATTCAATGCCATAAACTGCGCCTGCATATCCGTGGGGAAGCCGGGGTGGACGACCGTGCGGATGTCCACCGCCTTCGGACGTTGACGCATATCGATGGCGATCCAATCGTCGCCCGCCTCAATCACCGCACCTGCCTCGACCAGTTTGTCCAACACCACTTCCATCGTTTTCGGCGCGGCATTCCGCAAAACCACCCTGCCGCCGGTTATCGCCACCGCGCACAGGAACGTCCCTGCTTCAATCCGGTCGGGGACGACGCTGTGTTCGCAGCCGTGCAGCTCGTCCGAGCCTTCCACAACCATCGTGGACGTACCGATGCCGCTGATTTTCGCGCCCATTTTGACCAGGCATTCCGCCAAATCGACCACTTCAGGCTCAATGGCGCAGTTTTCCAAAACCGTCGTACCTTCCGCCAGCGTCGCCGCCATCAGCAGGTTTTCCGTGCCGCCGACGGTAACGACATCCATCGCCACGCGCGTACCTTTGAGTTTGCCTTTGGCTTTGACGTAACCGTGTTCGATGACGATTTCCGCCCCCATCGCTTCCAAGCCTTTCAAATGCTGATCGACGGGGCGCGAACCGATGGCGCAGCCGCCCGGCAGGCTGACTTGCGCCTCGCCGAAACGCGCCAGCGTCGGGCCAAGCACCAAAATCGAGGCGCGCATGGTTCTGACCAATTCGTAAGGGGCGCAGGTATTGTTTACCGTACCGCCGTTGATTTCAAATTCGCTGATATTATCGGTCAGAACGCGTGCGCCCATCCCTTGAAGCAGTTTTTGCGTGGTTTTGACATCAGCCAGCATAGGGACGTTTTTCAGGCGCAACGTACCCGATGTCAGCAAACCCGCGCACATCAGCGGCAATGCCGCGTTTTTCGCGCCCGAGACCGTTATTTCCCCGTTGAGCGGGCCGTTTGCGGAGATTTTCAGTTTGTCCACGTTTGTTCTTTCCTGGTGGGTACTTGTAATATTTCAATACTCGGGACAACGCATAAAGCATCACCCGATGAAGGTTGCAGAGGCGGAATTATAAGGGATTTTCGGGAAAAATACGGAAGCCGCACCAAAGAATTTGACGAAATGCCGCGCTTTCCGAACAAGGATTGTCGGAAAACAAAAAAAGCCGAGTTTTGAAAACTCAGCTTTTTTTTTGTTTTATCTGGTGGGTCGTGAGCGATTCGAACGCTCGACCAACGGATTAAAAGTCCGCTGCTCTACCGACTGAGCTAACGACCCGATAAGCTCGAAATTCTATACATCAAGCCTGATGCTGTCAACCATTTTGTCGGCGTTCAGACGGCATTTTATTTATCAGGCTGTTTTTTCGTATAAATTAACGAGGTCAGTATCGATGCACCCAACGCGCCGAACACGACCGACAGCGAAACGGAAATCGGGATATGCACCCAATGCATTACCAGCATTTTCACACCGATAAAACTCAACACGAATGCCAAGCCGTATTTCAGGAAGATAAAGCGTTCCGCCACATCCGCCAGCAGGAAATACATCGCCCGCAAACCCAAAATGGCGAAAATATTGGAGGTCAGCACGATAAACGGATCGGTGGTAACGGCAAAGACGGCGGGGATGCTGTCCACGGCAAACACGACATCGCTCAATTCAATCATGACTAGCACCAAAAACAGCGGCGTGGCGATTTTTTTGCCGTTTTCGACGGTAAAAAATTTCTCGCCGTGAAATTCCGTGCCGACCGGAACGACTTTCTTGACGGCATTCAGCAGCCTGCTGTTTGCCAAATCCCCTTCCTCATCGCCTTCGGGCTTCATCATGTGTATGCCGGTATAGAGCAGGAACGCGCCGAACAGATACAGAATCCACTCGAACTGCCGAACCAGTGCCGCGCCGACGAAAATCATGACGGTGCGCAATACCAATGCGCCCAATACGCCGTACAGCAGCACGCGGTGCTGAAACTGCGGTGCGACTTTGAAGTAGCCGAATATCATCAGGAACACGAAAATATTATCGACTGCTAACGATTTTTCCAAAATGTAGCCGGTAAAGAATTCCAATACTTTTTCTTTTGCGACTGCCGCGCCGTAGCCGGGATTGCCGGCGAGTTCGAAATACAGCCAGCCCGCAAACAGGCAGGATACGGCAACCCACAAGCCGCTCCATGCCAAGGCTTCTTTGATGCCGACTTTATGGCTGCCGTTTTTCTTCAGCGAAAACATATCCAAGGCAATCATGACCAGCACTGCCGTAAAAAAAACGCCGTAAAACAACGGCGACCCGATGCCGGGATATTCTGTCATGGTTCAATCTCCTGATTTGAAATGTAGTTGTGTTACCAGCTGATATAAAACATCGCTTTTGCCAAAAAGACAATCAGCACCATATGGGTAAAGACGACGGCGTGTATGTATTTCGACCACCCGACGGTCAGCGTGGAACGCGCCATTTTGACGACGGCGATGGCGAAGTGTGCCAACACGCTGAACGCCAACAGGATTTTCAGCGTCAGCATCGTACCGAAGGAAGTGGCAAACGGTTCGCCCAATATAGAAAGATAGCGGTTTGCCGCCATCACGATGCCGCTGGCGAACAGCAGTCCGACCACAAACGGCATCACCCTGACGGCGCGGTAAGACATTGCCTTTTCCACTTCGCGCCGCGCCTCGCGCGACACCCGTCCCGTATGTAGGACGGACAAAACCAGCACTTCAAAAAACACGCCGCCGACAAAGGCGATGGCGCAATACAGGTGGATGATGTGCGCGACGGCATAAATACTCATACGATGCTCCAACCGGAAAACTCGGATACGGATTGTATCACTATCGCCCCCGATGTCCGCATACCGCTTCCCATACCGCCTCGGCGATTCTCGCGCCCGCTCCGCGATGTTGTGCGATAAAGCCGTCCACGCGCGCCTGCATCTGCATTCCGCCCCCCTCAGCAGATAAGGTTTTTTCAACGGCTTCCCGCCACGCGTCCGCCGATTCGACTTGAACCGCCGCACCCGATGCCAAGGCGTGCCGGCAGGCTTCGGAAAAATTGTAGGTCGAAAAGCCGAATATCGTCGGAACGCCGCAGGAAAGCGGTTCGATGATGTTCTGACAACCCGAATCGACCAGACTGCCGCCGACAAAAGCGACATCAGCGCACAGGTAATACGCATACAGCTCGCCCATACTGTCGCCTATCCACACCTGCGTATCGGGTTCGACCGGCAAACCGTCGCTGCGCCGCTGAACCTTAAACCCGAAGCGTTTTGCCGTTTCAAATGCCGTCTGAAAATGCTCGGGATGGCGAGGCACGACGACCAGCAGGGCATCGCCGCGATATTGTTGCCACGCCGCCAGCAGTTTTTCCGCCTCGTCTTCGCCCCGATAAACGCGCGTGCTACCGCACACGGCAACCGGCCGGCCTCCGATGCGTTTTTTAAACTGCCCCGACAGCGTTTTCATCTGTTCAGACGGCATCAGGTCGTATTTGGTATTGCCGCACACCTGCACGGATGCTGCGCCCAATTTCGCCAACCGCGCCGCATCCGCCTCCGTCTGCGCCAAACAGCCCGTCAGCGAAGCGGCGGCAGGACGGATCAGGCGGCGGACTTTCAGATAACCGTTCAACGATTTTTCCGACAGCCGCGCATTCGCCAAAAACAGCGGCACCCCCGCGCGCCGGCATTCCCTCATCAGGTTGGGCCAGATTTCGGTTTCCATCAAAATGCCGAACATCGGGCGGTGTTCGCGCAAAAACTGCCGTACCCACGTTTTTTTGTCATACGGAAGATAGCGGCATTGCGCATCGGGAAACAGAACTTGCGCGGTTTCCCGCCCCGTCGGGGTCATCTGCGTCATCAGCAGCGGCGCATCGGGAAAACGCCGCCGCAACTCGCGTATCAAGGACTGGGCGGCACGCGTTTCTCCGACCGAAACGGCGTGTATCCAAACCGCGCCGGTAATGGGATTCGGATACGGCTTGCCGAAACGCTCGTCCCGATGCGCCCGATATGCCGGGGCACTTCCGTAGCGTTTGTCCAAATAACGCCGTATCCATATCGGCGCAAGCAGCCACAATACATCATAAAGCCATTGGAACATCTTTCTATTTCCTGCAAAACAAATGCCGTCTGAACGGTTCAGACGGCATTTCGGCAACGGAATCAAATATCGTAGGTTGTCGAAGCGGTATCTCCGCCCTTGCCCGTCCAGTTGGTATGGAAAAACTCGCCGCGCGGTTTGTCGGTGCGCTCGTAAGTGTGCGCGCCAAAGTAGTCGCGCTGTGCCTGCAAGAGGTTGGCAGGCAGATGTTCGGTCGTGTAGCCGTCCAAGAACGTAATCGCCGAAGCCATGCAGGGCATAGGGATGCCGCATTCGACCGCCTTGGCAACCACCTTGCGCCATGCCGGCAGGCAGTTTTCCAAAATATTTTTGAAATACGGATCCACACCCAAGAACACCAAATCGGGATTGTTTTCATAGGCATCGCGGATATTGCCCAAAAACGCGCTGCGGATAATACAGCCTTCACGCCACAGCAGCGCAGTGTTGCCGTAGTCCAAATCCCAGCCGTAGCTTTCGCCCGCTTCGCGGATCAGCATAAAGCCTTGTGCGTAGGAAATGATTTTGGATGCAAGCAGGGCCTGTCTCAACGCCTCAACCCATTCTTGTTTGCCGCCTTCGACGGGCGTAACGGTTCGGGCGAACAGCTTGCCGGTCTGCACGCGCTGTTCTTTGAACGACGAAACGCAGCGGGCGAATACCGCTTCGGAAATCAGCGTCAGCGGAATGCCCAAATCCAAGGCATTGATGCCCGTCCACTTGCCCGTGCCTTTTTGCCCCGCCGTATCGAGGATTTTCTCGACCAGCGGTTCGCCGCCTTCGTCTTTATAGCCCAAAATTGCCGCTGTGATTTCAATCAGATAAGAATCCAGCTCGGTTTTGTTCCACTCGGCAAACACTCGGTGCATTTTATCGTAGGACAATCCCAAACCGTCTTTCATGAACTGGTACGCTTCGCAAATCAACTGCATATCGCCGTATTCGATGCCGTTATGCACCATTTTGACAAAATGTCCCGCGCCGTCCCTGCCGACCCAGTCGCAACACGGTTCGCCCTGCGGCGTTTTGGCGGCAATCGCCTGGAAAATCGGCTTGACCGCTTCCCAAGCGCGCTTATCCCCGCCCGGCATAATGGACGGCCCGCGCCGCGCGCCTTCTTCGCCGCCGGATACGCCCGCGCCGACAAACAAAATCCCTTTTTCAGCAAGGTAATGTGTCCGCCGTGTCGTGTCGGGGTAATTGGCATTGCCGCCGTCGATAACGATGTCGCCTTCTTCCAACAGCGGAAGCAGTTGTTCGATAAAGTCGTCAACCACCGAGCCTGCGCGAACCATCATCATGATTTTTCTCGGTTTTGCCAGCTTATCGACCAAGTCTTGCAGGGAATACGCGCCGATAATGCCCGTCCCTTTTGCCGCACCGTTTAAAAATTCGTCCACTTTACCGATTGTCCGGTTGTAGGCGACAACTTTAAATCCGCAATCGTTCATATTCAGAATCAGGTTTTGCCCCATAACCGCCAAACCGATTACGCCAATATCGCCTTTCATTGCAGGAAGCTCCGTTATAGATTTAATTTATCGATTGCAACTCTACCCGATTTACACTTGTTTAACAATCCTTAACTTTTTAATTTTTTGAAAAGATGCCTTTACGCTTTACTGTGCGTTTCCCTGAAAGGTTAGAAATGAAATATAAGATTTAAATAATAAAACGATGATTATATTGATATGGGGAATTTTCTATGGATAACTTTTTTTTATTTTAAAAATCATCAGGATTGCCGTTTTAAAAGGGTGTCGGTAAGGCGGATTCCCTTTTGTGCAGACTTGTGGATTGTTTTTTGTGGGGAATAAGTTTTGTGGATAGTTTTCTTGTTGTGCAGATGGCATCCTACTTTTCTTTACCGAATGGCTGCCGACGCCTTTAAGAACGGGGATGCTGTGGAGATTTGAGAGAGAAGTGTGTTTGGAACTTGTGGAAATGAGAAAGTGTCGGCGCGAATGTCTTTTTTTTTGCATATTGGCAGAGTGTTCATCCGAGTTTGTGTATAAGTGGTGGAGAAAATGAGGTTTGCGGGTAAATCTCATAGTATTTCAATTATATAGCTTTTAGTTAATTGTGTATAAGTAAAGTTTCGGATGGGGATACGTATATAAAAATGCCGTCTGAAGCGGGTATTTTATCGATTCAGACGGCATTTGTTTGGGAAAGGGGGCGTTATCCACAATTTCTGATGTTCAGCTCGTGAAATGCGTCGGGCAAATCATCGCTGTCGGAAAATTCCACCCATTCGTAAGCCGTTTCGTCTGCTAAAACCGCGCGCAAAAGGGCGTTGTTGATGGCGTGTCCCGATTTGTAGCCTTCAAACGCGCCGACAATCGGGTGTCCGACGATATACAAATCGCCGATGGCATCAAGGATTTTATGGCGCACAAACTCATCGGGATAGCGCAAGCCTTCAGGATTCAGGATATCCGTGTCGTCAATCACGATGGCGTTGTTCAGATTGCCGCCCAATCCCAGATTGTGGGCGCGCATCATTTCCACTTCGTGCATAAAGCCGAAAGTGCGCGCGCGCGCAATTTCATCGATGTAGGATTTGCCAGCGAAATCAATTTCAAATGTCGGCGAGCTGCGGTTGAAGACCGGATGGTCGAATTCGATGGTCAGGGTAACTTTAAATCCGTCATACGGTGTAAAGCGTACCCATTTGCCCGCTTCCTTGATTTCGACAGGTTTGAGGATTTTCAAAAAACGCTTTTGCGCCTTTTGATCGACCACGCCCGCATCTTGCAAAAGGTAAATAAACGGCAGGCTGGAGCCGTCCATAATCGGGATTTCGGGCGCGTTCAGCTCAATCAGCGCATTGTCGATACCGTAGGCGGACAATGCTGACATAATGTGTTCGATGGTGCCGACGCGCACGCCTTTGTCGGTAACGATGGTGGAGGAAAGGCGGGTATCGTTGATTAAATAAGGGGTCAGCTTGATTTGTTCACCCATCTCGCCGTCCAAATCCGTGCGGCGGAATGAAATCCCGCTGTTTTCAGGTGCGGGATGCAGGGTCAGTGCGACCCGTTCGCCGGAATGCAGGCCGACTCCGGTAACACTGATGGATTTCGCCAAAGTTCTTTGCAGCATAAACCGCTTCCTTATCAATGGGGTAAGTTGGGGAATGATACGATAAAACCGGAAAAACAGGCTATGTTTTTCAATAGTATTTGCCAATACGGATGTTTTATTTAAAACAAAATGCCGTCTGAAACGATTTGTTTGTGTTTCAGACGGCATGGGTCAGGCAGCTTTATTCGTACACTTTTAACAGCTCGACTTCAAATATCAAAGTGGCGTGCGGGGGAATCACACCGCCGGCACCGTGTGCGCCGTAACCCATTTCCGAAGGGATGGTCAGCTTGCGTTTGCCGCCTTCCTTCATGCCGCCGAAGCCTTCGTCCCAGCCTTTGATGACTTGTCCGACGCCGAGCGTGATGGTCAGCGGCTGGCGGCGGTCGAGGCTGGAGTCGAATTTGGTTCCGTTTTCCAGCCAACCTGTGTAATGCACGGTAATCTCTTTGCCTTTAACTGCTTCTTTTCCTAAGCCTTCCTGTAAGTCTTCAATAATCAGGCCGCCCATATTTGTCCTTTCGTTGCTTGTTGGTCAAAATGGCAAGGGTAACATACCGTCCGTCGAAGTCAAATGCCGCTCAAACGTCAGCTGCATCGGTGCAGCTGAAACGGCTGTGTTTGTTGGACTGTTTTATTTTTTGGGGCTGTACTAGATTAGCAGATATGTTACCCTCGAAATATGAAGATAACACACTGCAAATTAAAGAAAAAAGTACAGAAAGAACTGCTCCGTTTT
>NZ_JBLRPR010000007.1:0-109956 GCF_047915665.1 Neisseria sp. LACPHL-SPEC-2024-00856 | reverse complement strand
CGATTTGCGCCTACCTTTCGGAGGGGTTAAAGATTCCGGTTACGGGCGCGAATTGTCCGAATTCGGGCTGTACGAGTTCGTCAACGTCAAAACCTACTGGCAGAAATAAACAAACCCCGTGCCGCTTCAGACGGCATGGGGTTTTCGATTGAGCCGGACGCTGTCGGCGGTGATGTGGTAGCCGCCTTCGCCGGCAAAGAGGCCGCTCTGGCTGCCGACGTTAAAAGACAGCCTGAATATTTTTCAGACTGTCTTTTTGAAGAGATGGAAGTTATTTGTTTCTCAATATCTCAATAAGGGCGGCTTTGGACTGGTAGAAGTCCAAATCAAATAATGAAATGCCTAAATGTTTGCAATATTCTTCGATCATCTCCACAGTCAGCCTGTTTTTTTTGAGTCTTTCGGTATATTTTTCTGTCTGTTCAAACGGCAGCGGCGTGCCATATTCCATAAACTCGACACGACTGGTTTCTTTATGCAGCATAACATTTCTGGTTTCGCAGTCATGACGGGAAACCTGTTTGCTGCCCTCATACAGGGTAAATGAGACCGCACCGAATTCGTCTTTGCCAAAATATGGACGTAAATACATAGTCAATAATCTGATTTTCCACAGCAAGGCTTCATACGGCACACTTGAAAAGTCTGTGCCGTTCCGGTTATTACCTATTAGCAATGACCAATCAGACTGCGTTTCCAACAATAAATATTTGGATGATCCGGTAATCTCAAGCGGATTCAAGAAATCCAATTTCTGACTGAGGGTATACTCCTCATCCAAATACGATAGTTTCGGTTTTAGATTTTGATAAAAATCACTTAAATCCATACATCTTTTTAGATAAAGATCCAGTGCTTTTTCAAATGGCGCGCCAATAAAATAAAACTGTTTCAGGCTCGGATGGCCGTCTCTTGCAAGAAAAAAATCTTTGTTTACATTCATAATTTAATCCACAGTCCTTAAAATTACAATAGCATCCGGATCATTACTCAATGCTCTCGATGCATGTCCGGGAGGCTGCTCAACGGCAGTATTTGTTTACGGCGTTATTGTATTTACGGATCAAATCATCCTTATTTTTCGCATTTGAGTTTCCCACCGCCTTCAGGTTCATTTTTGAAATCCGGCAGTTTTCTTCTTTATTTTGCCGTTCGGTTTCGGCAATTTTTTTCTTTTCTTCCTCAAGTTGCCTGTTTTTCTCGGCAGTGTCGGGATTGTTTTCCTGCGCCGCGCCGTCCGTGGGCTTCCCTGCGGCGACTTGGGCAGGCTTGACCGCCGGTTTGGTTTGGCGCGTCCGCAGGTTGAGGATTTGGCTCTGGTCGGGATGAAGCTGTTTCGGCACATCCGAATAGCTGTTGCCGCCGCCGTCCTTCCAAGTAAAGACGGCGGCTTCGGCGGGCGGGACGGGCAGGAAAGAGGCGAGGGTAAATGTGATGACGGATAAAGCAAAGTTCATTAGGGTTTCCTTAAGGGTTGGCTGTCGGGGCAGCATCAGGATTGGCTCGGGCGGTGTCTTTTCCGGGGTTCGGGTCAAAGCAAAGAAGACACTCCGCCTTAATATGGTGCTTTATATATTGGGGTAAAACAGATTACCAAAAATATCATTGGAATATGTTTATGCTACCGTATATTTCGGCAAAGAAAAAGAAAATTACAGCCCGGTGCGTATAAAATCCGATGAGACGCGTGATTCTGCCTTTGGTGTTGAATCGGTTGAATCTGCGGTATTTTGATATTTTTAATTGATGAAATGCCGTCTGAACGCTTTGAAAAGGGTTCAGACGGCATTTTGTTTAAACCGGTTTATTTGCGTTGCAATATAGCGGCAAAGAAGCCGTCGGTTTGGTGTTCTCCGGAGTTGAGACGTAGGTATTTTCCGGTATCCAAATCGACCTTCAGGCTTTGCAGAAGCTTGGCGCAGTTGACGAGTTCAAATTCGGGATGTTCGGACAGGAAACGTTTGATTTGCAGTTCGTTTTCTTCAGGCAACACGCTGCAAGTGGCGTACACCAAGCGTCCTTGCGGTTTTACCAGTTTGGATGCGGCATCGAGGATGCTGTGTTGCTGTTCCAAAAGTTTGGCGACGGTCTCGGCGGATTGGCGGTATTTGAGGTCGGGATTGCGGCGCAGTGTGCCTAAGCCGGAGCAGGGTGCGTCCACCAACACACGGTCGGCTTTGCCTGACAGTCGGGCAATACGGGTATCGTGTTCGCTGCTGATGCGTTCGGGGTGGATATTGGTCAGTCCGGCGCGGGTCATGCGCGGTTTGAGGTTGGCAAGGCGTTTTTCGGCGATGTCGAAGGCGTAGATTCTGCCTTTGTTGGCCATTTGCGCACCGACAGCCAAGGTTTTACCGCCGGCTCCCGCACAGAAATCGACAATGATTTCGCCGCGTTTTGCGCCCACCAATAAGGCAAGCAGCTGGCTGCCTTCGTCTTGGACTTCCAACGTGCCGTCTAAAAACAGTTCGTGTTTGTTAAGCGCGATTTTGTTTTTCAGGCGGATGCCCCAAGGCGAATAAGGCGTTGCCTCTGCATCGGCACTTTCGGCTTGCAACAATGGCAATACTTTATCTCGTTTGCCTTTCAAGGTATTGACGCGGATGTCGAGCGGGGCAGGTTGGTTGATGCTGCGGCCGAAGGCGAGGATTTCTTCTTCGCTCCAATGCTGTTGCAGCTGTTCCACCAGCCATTGCGGCAATTCTGCGGCGGTATTCAGGCCGTCTGAAAATTCGGTTTTACGGGCTTTAAAATTGCCGAGGAACGCTGTTTCTTCTTCATCAAGCAGGTCTTTGATTTGGCTGATGTTGGTACTTCTGCCGAGAACCAGTGCGGCGAGTGCGGCTTTGCGCGGCTGCGCGTGCGGACGGCGCAGGGCGGTACTGATTTTTTGATAGTGGCGCAGCGCGGCAAAGGCGGTTTCGGCGATTTCGTGGCGGTCTTGGCGGCCGAGCTTTTTGTGTTCGCGGAAATAGGCGGAGAGGACGGCATCGGAAGGCTGTTTGAAAGTCAGCATTTCAGCCAAAACTTTGGCGGTATGGTCGAGTTGTGCGGCGTTCATCATTAATGGGTTCTCTTAAAGTTGGGAAATGGTTTCAGACGGCCTTCATAATGCGTTCGATTTCGTGCCAAAAGCCGTCCGGCCGACATTCCAAAACGGCAATCAAGCCTTGGTTGATATGGCGGATTTCGGTTGCGTCCAATGTTTCGGTTTCGGCGACACGCGCAGGAGCGAGGTAGGCCATACGGTTGAGCAAATGGTAGCGGGCTTCTTGGCGTTCAAACCCGTATTCTGCCCAATCTTGAATATAGACGCCGCGCCAGCCGTATGGATTAAGCGGCGGCTCAAAAGTATGGAAACCTTGTGGAAAAAATCCAATGCCGCGCAAGATGGAAGCAGGAAGCGGATTCTCCGGCAGGCCTTGTGTGGCTAAGGTCGCTTTGCCTTGCGGCGTATGCAGCAGCTTGGATTGCTGCACCAGTTTGGCGGCTTTGTCCGTCAGCGTATCTTTAGGGTTGAGGCCGCGTAGGTTCTGCGCTTGGTCTCCGCCATAGTATTTACACGCCAGCTCGATATGGTAGGGCTTTTGATTAAGCGAAACGACAAAATCCGCGGCGCCTAAAGTTTGGCCGTCTGAAAAAACAGGTAGATTGTATGCGTGCAGTTTGGCGTGCGGCGCGTTGGTAAACCAAAAAGCCAGCAGCTCTTCGGCATAAATGCCGAGACGGTGGCCGAATGGAGCGCGTTGGGCGAGGTGATCCATCAACGGCGTGGGATCGGCATCCAATGCCAAAAGGTAACGGAAACCGTGTTCCCCCAGTAGTTCGCGCACGCTCAATTCGCAACCGCTTTGCCACAAAGGCGGCGCAGTCAGCAGCGAGGCGAGGTCGCGGACGGGGGGGCTGGTGAGTTTCCACCATAATGCGTCTAGGGCGTAATTCATGCTTATCCGAATATCAGTCATGCCGTCTGAAAAGCTTGAAACGTGTTTCAGACGGCCTTTAATCAGTCTTTTTTGTTCACACGATGGCTGACGGTATTGAAAAAACCGCGCAGGATGTCGATGTCTTCGGTTTGCGTGTTGGCGCGGCCGAACAGGCTCTGCATGCGGCGCATCAGGCGCTCGCCGTTGCGGCGGTTGAAAAAGCCGATGTCGTTCATCACGCTTTCCATGTGGGCGACCATGCCTTTGATTTGCTCATGGGTCGCGGCGTGGTCTTCCTGTTGAAGGTGGGTCATGGGCGAATCGGTTTGGCTGAAGATTTCGTAACACACAACTTGCACGGCTTGGGCGAGGTTGAGCGAGAAATAGTCGGGGTTGCCGTTGATGGTCATCAGTCGGTTGCAGGCTTGGACTTCTTCGATGCTCAAACCGAAAGTTTCATTGCCGAAGACCAGCGCCACTTTCTCGCCGCGGTTGGCGGCCTGCAGTAATTCGGGTACCAACTCGCGCGGGGTTTGCAGCGGTGCAGTAATTTCGCGGCGGCGGCTGGTCAGGGCGCAGGCGATGGTGGTGTTTGCAAGGGCTTCGTCCAAAGAAGCGGCAATAGTGGCATTTTCCAAAACGTCTGCCGCGCCGGAAGCGAGGATGAAACTTTCTTCCGGTAATTTAAACGATTGCGGATGCTCCGGGTCGAACACGGGCGGATTTTCCGTCATCGGCGTTGCCATCAGATTGGGGGCGACGATGGTCAGTTTGTGCAGACCCATTGTTTTCATCGCGCGCGCGGCGGAACCGATATTGGCGGGATGGCTGGTGCGGGTGAGGATAATGCGGATGTTGTCCAGATAAGCGGGCAGGGCGGGTTTGAGAGCAGTCATGTTCGGTTTTCGGTCGGAATGGAATAGGGTATAATGCGCCGTCTTTTTCGTTCGGACGGTAAAATGCCGTCTGAAATGTTCTTTAACAACGTCGGAAATTTAACGTTTCGCCTGAAGCAGACACGCGTCAGGCGGTATTTTACCCGATTTGGCAGTGTTTACCCCAACCAAATAAACTCCGATTTTGCCGCTCCGAAGGACTGCGCGTCCGAACCGGCGGTATGCCACCCTTAAGGAAATCTGATGAATCCGTTTTTGAATACAGCCTTTAAAGCCGCCCGCCGTGCCGGTCAGATGATGATACGCGCCGCAGGCAACCTCGATGCCGTCAAAATCGACAGCAAAGCCTTCAACGATTTTGTTTCCGATGTTGACCGCAATTCCGAAATCATCCTGGTTGAGGCTTTGAAAGAAGCCTATCCGCACCACAAAATCACTTGCGAAGAAAGCGGCTCCCACGGCAAAGCCGCAGCCGAGTACGAATGGATTATCGATCCGCTCGACGGCACGACCAATTTCCTTCACGGACATCCCCAATACGCCATCTCTATGGCACTCCTGCACAAAGGCGTGTTGCAGGAAGCTTTGGTGTACGCCCCCGAACGCAACGACGTTTATATGGCTTCGCGCGGTAAAGGCGCGTTGCTCAACGACCGCCGCATCCGCGTTTCCAACCGCATCGAATTGAACCGCTGCCTGATCGGTACGGGTTTCCCCGTCGTCGATCAAAGCATGATGGACAAATATCTGGCGATTCTGAAAGACTTTTTGGCAAAAACCGCCGGCGGACGCAGGGAAGGCGCGGCTTCTTTGGATTTGTGCGCCGTAGCAACAGGACGTTTTGACGGCTTTTTCGAGTTCAACCTCAAACCTTGGGATATTGCCGCCGGTGCATTGATTGTCCAAGAAGCAGGCGGCATCGTAACCGATATGACGGGTGAAGACGGCTGGCTGGAAAGCGGCGATATTGTCGCCGCCAATCCTAAAGTGCTGGCGCAAATGTTAAAAATCATTTCCGCACACGTTTAATCCGAGTCTTTCCCGAAGGAGGGGAAGAATAGAATGCCGTCTGAAATACCCGACCGTATTTCAGACGGCATTTTGCTTTGAAGCGGAACAATCTTTTGGTCGGATATTGTCGGTTCGTTAACTTTTCCTTATATTGCCGCCTAAAGCGCGGGGTGACGGCACACCCAGCCGGTGTGGTATAAAGTACACACTTGAAAATAGAAATAAACCGATATTTGGTAGGCGGATAGATTAAGCGTATGGATTCGTTTTGTAATGGGTTTGATTATCAAATATAATGCGCGCACAAAATATCCTTTGGGTTTTATCTTTTCCAATTCAAATTTGAATAATCAATAAAGAGAGCGTTTTCATGAACAAAAAACTTGCCTTAATGCCGCTGTTGATTTTGAGCGCGTTTTCATCTGCCGCCGACAATATTCCGCAGCATGGCGAACTCGGACAGGTTCATGTCCGTGCCGATGCCAAACGCGTCAAAGCCGCCCGTTCTTACTCTATTGCCAGCGACGGCGATTTGCGCGACCGCGTGAACTTGGGTTTGTTGGGTAAGGCCAACGCGTTTACCGCACCGATTACCGTCGTCAACTACGACGAACAAGCCCTAAACAACACCGAGGCGCGTACTTTGGTGGATGCCGTAGCGAAAAAAGACGCTTCCGTTTGGCAGTTTGGCGGCGAAAGCAACACGTTGACCGGTCTGTATTTCCGCGGTTATCAGCTTGACTCGCGCCAATTCAGCGTCAACGGTTTGGCAGGGATGTACGGCACGCAAGGCACAGCCAGCGTGCAAGTCGGTTCTGCGCAACTGATTAAAGGCGCGTCCACCGCCGTAAACGGCATGGACCCTGAAGGCGCGGTATCCGGTTCCGTCAATATCGAGACCAAAAAAGCCGCCGATGAAGGCAACCGCAAAATCGGTTTGGGATGGTTTAGCAACAACCGCGCCCAAGGTACGTTCGACTTGGGGCAACGCTTCGGCGAAAATAAAGAATTCGGCGTGCGCGCCAACGGCAAATTGCGCCATGGCGACACCCCGCGCCACGGTTACAGCGAAGACAATAAAGAATTTGCCTTAAATGCCGACTATCGCGGTGAAACACTGCGCGTGGCGTTCGATTCCATCTACGCGAAACGCAAAACCAACGGCGGCCGTGCGCGTATTCAGGATATTCAAAACGCCGGCGGCCGCTTGTTTGACGCGCCCGATGGTAAAACCAACCTGCTGCCTTCTTGGAACTGGCAAAACACCGTTGGCGAAACCAATATGCTGACGTTTGAATGGGATGCGTTTGACAATGCCCAAATTACCGGCGGCATCGGCTACAACAAAGCACGTTATTACGGCACGCTGATTTCCCCGACCGTTTGCGGTACAAGCGGCGCAAGCAGCCAAACCGAAACCTGCACGGCTGCCAACCAATACCACACCGGCACGGCGCGCCTGACCGACCAATATTTCCGCACATTGAGTATGAACCTGACCGCACGCGGCGAATTTGAAACCGGTCCGGTAACACATAACTGGAGTACGGCTTTCGACCGCGTTATCCGCCAGCGGAAAACCATAAACGGCAGCGGGAACGGCACTAGCAAGATAGAAGTGAAGGCAAACGAAAATATTGCGAATCAATTGGCATCGTTCAAAGCCGACTATCCCAATTCTTGGGCGAAAACCGCCAACTTGGATGCCAATATCAAAGTTAACAGTCTGGCTTTGTCCGACACCTTGGGCTTCGTGGATAACAAATACCGCCTGACTTTGGGCGGACGTTTCCAAGCGGTTGAATATACCGACAAGAAAAAATTACAGAGCGGCGATGCCAAACGTTTCAGTCCGATGCTGATGGCGGCGTGGGTGCCGCAGCCCGATTTGGTGGTTTACGGCAACTATATGGAAGACTTAGAGCCTGCCGACATCAAAACCGACGATTCCAGCGAAACGACAATGGCGAAACCGCGTGTCAGCCGCCAGTTTGAAGTGGGTGTGCGCAAAAACTGGGGCGATTTTGTAATGACGCTGAACGCATTTCAAATCAAACGCCCGGGTTATTGGAGGGGTAATACTGTTAAGAGCGGCAGCGGCACAGGCGGCGCGGCAGGCAGTACGGGCGGCAGCACAACCGGCAGTGCGGGCAGCAATTCCGATTTTGCCCGCTATAAAGCCCAAGGCGGTACGGCAGGCGACGAGCAAGGAATGGAACGCAATCGCGGTATCGAGTTCAACGCATACGCCAACCTGTTAAACAAAACCCTGCGTCCGACTTTGGGTCTGATGTATCTGCAATCGACCGTGAAGAATTATCCGAACGCAGCTGACAATCTTGTTAACGGCGTACAAGTTGCCAACCCGCGCGTGATTGCCAAAGCGGGCGTGGAATGGGATGCACCATTTGCCAAAGGCTTGACCTTGAACGGCAACGTTTCGTATTTCGGCAAGTCTTACCAAGACACGAAAAAACAATATGCCTTCCCATCCTACACCTTGGTTGACGTAGGCGCGCGCTACAAAACCAAGCTGGGCAAAAATACTTTGACCGTCAGCAGCTCGGTGGAAAACCTGTTCAACAAAAACTACTGGCAGGTACAGCGCGGACAATTCGACCGCAGCTTCGCCGTCGTCGGTATGCCGCGCACTTACTGGCTGAAGGCGGAATTGGATTTCTGATTTCCTCACATCCGGAAAATGCCGTCCGAACAGGTTTCAGACGGCATTTCTTTTAAAGAAATATGGCGGGATATGCTTAAATAATGCTATTCTAGTACTTTTGAAACCTGCTTGTTTGAAGTGATGAAAAAACCTTTGATTTCAGTTGCGGCAGCATTGCTCGGCGTTGCTTTGGGGACACCTTATTATTTGGGTGTCAAAGCCGAAGAAAGCCTGACGCAGCAGCAAAAAATATTGCAGGAAACGGGCTTCCTGACCGTCGAATCGCACCAATATGACCGCGGCTGGTTTACTTCTACGGAAACGACGGTCATCCGTCTGAAACCGGAGTTGCTGAATAATGCGCAGAAATACCTGCCGGACAACCTGAAAACAGTGTTGGAACAGCCGGTTACGCTGGTAAACCATATCACGCACGGCCCTTTTGCCGGCGGATTCGGCACGCAGGCGCACATTGAAACCGAGTTCAAATACGCGCCTGAAACGGAAAAAGTTCTGGAACGCTTTTTTGGGAAACAAGCTCCGGTTTCCCTTGCCAATACCGTTTATTTCAACGGCAGCGGTAAAATGGAAGTCAGTGTTCCTGCCTTCGATTATGAAGAACTGTCGGGCATCAGGCTGCACTGGGAAGGCCTGACGGGGGAAACGGTTTATCAAAAAGGTTTCAAAAGCTACCGCAACAGCTATGATGCGCCCTTGTTCAAAATCAAGCTGGCAGATAAAGGCGATGCCGCGTTTGAAAAAGTGCATTTCGATTCGGAAACTTCAGACGGCATCAATCCGCTTGCTTTAGGCAGCAGCAATCTGACCTTGGAAAAATTCTCCCTAGAATGGAAAGAGGGTGTCGATTACAACGTCAAGTTAAACGAACTGGTCAATCTCGTTACCGATTTGCAGATTGGCGCGTTTATCAATCCCAACGGCAGTATCGCACCTTCCAAAATCGAAGTTGGCAAACTGGCTTTTTCAACCAAGACCGGGGAATCGGGCTCATTTATCAACAGTGAAGGGCAGTTCCGTTTTGACACGCTGGTTTACGGCGATGAAAAATATGGCCCGCTGGATATCCATATCGCTGCCGAACATCTCGATGCTTCTGCCTTAACCGTATTGAAACGCAAGTTTGCACAAATTTCTGCCAAAAAAATGACTGAGGAACAAATCCGCAATGATTTGATTGCGGCAGTCAAAGGCGAGGCTTCCGGATTATTTACCCATAATCCGGTACTCGACATCAAAACTTTCCGTTTCACGCTGCCGTCGGGAAAAATCGATGTGGGCGGAAAAATCATGTTTAAAGACATGAAGAAGGAAGATTTGAACCAATTGGGTTTGATGCTGAAGAAAACTGAGGCGGACATCAGAATGAGTATTCCTCAAAAAATGTTGGAAGATTTGGCGGTCAGTCAGGCAGGCAATATTTTCAGCGTCAATGCCGAAGATGAGGCGGAAGGCAGGGCAAGTCTTGACGACATCAACGAGACCTTGCGCCTGATGGTGGACAGTACGGTTCAGAGTATGGCAAGGGAAAAATATCTGACTTTGAACGGCGACCAGATTGATACTGCCATTTCTCTGAAAAACAATCAGTTGAAATTGAACGGTAAAACGTTGCAAAACGAACCGGAGCCGGATTTTGATGAAGGCGGTATGGTTTCAGAGCCGCAGCAGTAATGGGTCAAATGCCGTCTGAAATGTTCAGGCGGCATTTTGTTGTATTGGAAACTGCCGTTTTCAACCATTCCTTTAGATAAGCCGTGTCGGATTCGTTTTTATAGTGGATTAAATTTAAACCAGTACGGCGTTGCCTCGCCTTAGCTCAAAGAGAACGATTCTCTAAGGTGCTGAAGCACCAAGTGAATCGGTTCCGTACTATTTGTACTGTCTGCGGCTTCGTCGCCTTGTCCTGATTTAAATTTAATCCACTATAGGCCGGAAGAAATATTTTAATCCGCTGTAAAATAGAAAATGCCGTCTGAACATTTCAGACGGCATTTGCTCAAATAAACCTTATCGGCTGTTTATTCAGTCGGATTTATTTTTTCTTTTGCGGAGGCAGGTCGGTACAAGTACCCAATGCCACTTCCGCCGCCATACCGATGGATTCGCCCAAGGTCGGGTGCGGGTGGATGGTTTTGCCGATGTCTGCCGCGTCGCAGCCCATTTCGATGGCAAGGCAGACTTCGCCAATCATGTCGCCACCGTTCGGACCGACAATGCCGCCGCCGATGATGCGGCCGGTTTCGGCATCGAAAATCAGCTTGGTAA
This sequence comes from Neisseria sp. LACPHL-SPEC-2024-00856, assembly GCF_047915665.1. Classification (NCBI taxonomy): domain Bacteria; kingdom Pseudomonadati; phylum Pseudomonadota; class Betaproteobacteria; order Neisseriales; family Neisseriaceae; genus Neisseria; species Neisseria sp. LACPHL-SPEC-2024-00856. The sequence continues at coordinate 99,172 of NZ_JBLRPR010000007.1, read as the reverse complement.
AGCCGTTGTCGCAACCGTTGGCAATCGCACGACCGGAAGCCGCCCACGGGAAGTTGGCTTTGGTGATTTTGCGGCCGGAGGCTTTGGCGGACAACTCGGTTTCGCCCACCCACGCCACTTCGGGGGAAGTGTAGGCAACGCCCGGAATCACGCGCGCGTCGAAGTAGGCTTTGTGGCCGGCGCAGTTTTCGGCGGCAACGTGGCCTTCGTGAACGGCTTTGTGCGCCAACATCGGCTGACCGACGATGTCGCCGATGGCGTAGATGTGCGGCACATTGGTACGCATTTGTTTGTCCACTTCGATGAAGCCGCGATCGGTTACGGCAACGCCTGCTTTTTCCGCGCTGATGAGTTTGCCGTTGGGCGCGCGGCCGGCGGCAACCAATACGGCATCGTAGCGTTGCGGCTCTTTCGGTGCGTTCGCGCCTTCAAAGGTAACGTAAACGCCGTCTTCTTTCGGATCGACTGCAACGGTTTTGGTGTTGACCATAATGTTGTCAAAACGGTATTCGTTTTGTTTTTGCCATACTTTCACCAAGTCGCGGTCTGCGCCTTGCATCAGGCCGTCCATCATTTCAACCACATCCAAACGCGAACCCAGCGTGCTGTAAACCGTACCCATCTCGAGACCGATAATACCGCCGCCGATAATCAGCAGTTTGCCCGGTACTTCTTTCAGAGCCAATGCGCCGCTGGAATCGATGATGCGCGGATCTTCAGGGATAAACGGCAGTTTGGTTACGCGGCTGCCTGCTGCAATGATACAGTTTTTGAAGGCAACGATTTTTTTCTCACCGGTAGGCGTTGCTTGTTCGTACACGTCGCCGGCAGTCAGCGATACCTCCAAGTGGTGCGGATCTAAGAATTGGCCGTCGCCTTGGATAACATCCACTTTACGGCCTTTCGCCATACCTGCCAAACCGCCGGTGAGGCGGGAAACCACGCCGTTTTTGTAGGCGCGCAGCATATCGATGTCGAGTTCAGGCTCGGGGTATTTGATACCGTTGGCAGCCAAGTGGCGCACTTCGTCGATAACGGCGGCATTGTGCAACAGGGCTTTGGAAGGGATACAGCCGACGTTCAGGCAAACGCCGCCCAAGGTTTTATAACGTTCGACGATGGCGACTTTCAAGCCTTCGTCGGCAGCGGCGAATGCGGCAGAATAACCGCCGGGACCGCCGCCCAATACAACTACGTCGTATTCGGCATCGGCAGAGCCGCCGAATTGCGCGGCTTGCGGTGCAGGAGCGGCGGCTTTGGGTGCTTCTTGTGCAGGGGCGACAGCCGCTTCGGCTTTAGGGGCGGCAGCCGCGCCTTCGGCTTCAACGACGACAATCAAGCCGCCTTCGGAGATTTTGTCACCGACTTTGACTTTCACTTCTTTGACCACGCCAGCAACTTCGGCTGGTACGTCCATAGTCGCTTTATCGGTTTCCAAAGTAATCAGGGTATCGTCAACGGCGATGGTGTCGCCCACGTTTACTTCAACCGCGATAATATCTACATTTTCGTGTCCGCCAATGTCGGGCACTTTTAATTCAACTAAGCTCATGTCTCATCTTTCTGAATGATGTTCAAACTTCCTTTTCAGACGGCACAGACCGCTATGCCGTCTGAAGCCGATCGGGTTACAGGGTAATGCGGCGGAAGTCTTTCAACAGCTTCGCCAAGAATACGGTGAAGCGCATACCGGCCGCACCGTCGATGACGCGGTGGTCGAAGGACAGGCTCAACGGGCACATCAGGCGCGGGGCAAACTCTTTGCCGTTCCAAACCGGTTTGATTTGGGATTTGCACACGCCCAAGATGGCGACTTCGGGAGCGTTCACAATCGGCGTGAAACCTGTACCGCCGATGCCGCCCAAGCTGGAAATGGTAAAGCACGCACCTTGCATTTCTTGAGGTTTGAGCTTGCCTTCGCGGGCTTTTTTAGACAATTCGGTCAGTTCTTGGCTGATTTGTTTCAAGCCTTTTTGATCTACGTCTTTGATGACCGGAACAACCAAGCCGTTCGGTGTATCGGCTGCGAAACCGATGTTGAAGTAGTTTTTCAGCACCAGATTGTCGCCGTCCAAAGAAGCGTTGAATTCAGGGAAGGCTTTCAGCGCGGAAACAGAGGCTTTGATGATGAACGCTAATGGGGACAGTTTCACACCTTCGCGTTCCCATTCTTTGTTCAGTTGTTTGCGGAATTCTTCCAGCTCGGTCATGTCCGCTTCTTCGTGTACGGTAACGTGGGGAATCACAACCCAGTTGCGGGACAGGTTTTGACCGGAAATTTTCTTAATGCGGGACAATTCTTTAACTTCGACATTGCCGAATTTGGAGAAGTCCACTTTAGGCCACGGCAGTAAGTCCAGACCGCCGCCTAAAGACGCGCCGACTGCGGCAGGTTTTGCCGCGCCGCCCTGCATTACGGATTTCACAAAGGCTTTAATGTCGTCGCCCATGATACGGCCTTTCAAGCCGGTGCCTTTGACTTGGCCCAAATCCACGCCCAATTCGCGCGCCAGTTTGCGTGCGGAAGGACCGGCGTGTGCTTTGGCGAAAGCGGCCTCGTCGATTTTGGCAGCGGCAGGTGCAGAAGGTGCAGGCGCGGCGACAGCAGTCGGAGCCGGGGCGGCAGCCGGTGCGGGTGCGGCGGCTTGAGCAGGGGCTGCTGCGGCAGAGCCGGCGGTTTCTACTTCGATAATGGCAGAGCCTTCGGACACTTTGTCGCCGACTTTTAAGAATACGGCTTTAACGACACCGGCAGCGGTACAAGGTACGTCCATTGTCGCTTTGTCGGTTTCCAAAGTAATCAGCGTGTCGTCTTCGGCAACGGTGTCGCCCACTTTGATTTCAACGGCGATTACATCCACATCGGTATGGCCGCCGATATCGGGGACGGCTACTTGAATGGTTGCACCGCCTGCGGCAACGGGTGTGGCGGCAGGTGCAGGTTGTGTTTCAGCGGCAGCAGCTGGGGCGGCTTCGGCAGCGGCGGTACCGGTTTCAACGGTCAGAATTACGCCACCTTCGGAGATTTTGTCGCCAACTTTGACTTTAACTTCTTTCACGACACCGGCCGCATCGGCAGGTACATCCATCGTGGCTTTGTCGGTTTCCAAAGTAATCAGGGTGTCGTCAACGGCGATGGTGTCGCCCGCTTTAACTTCTACGGCGATGATGTCGACGTTTTCGTGACCGCCGATATCGGGGACTTTGATTTCTACGATACTCATTTGAGTTCCTTTAATCTTTTTCAGTTGGATGCCGTCTGAAAACTGCTTCACGCGGCATCGGTACGGTTTGTCTGTTCAAACCATTCGGGCATTCGGTTTTCAGACGGCCTGATGTCTGAATGGGGCAAACAGGCCGTCTGAAACATCAATCAGCGTTTCCAGCTAGGGGCTGAATCGGCTTTGATGCCGTATTTCTCAATGGCTTGTTGAACGGTTTCTTTGCTGACTTTGCCTTGTTCCGCCAATGCGGCCAATGCTGCCACGGCAACGTTGTAGCGATCCACTTCAAAGAAGCGGCGCAGGTTGGCGCGGCTGTCGGAACGGCCGAAACCGTCAGTGCCCAAGACATGGTAGTCGTTCGGGATGTACGCGCGGATACGGTCGGCATAGCTGCGGATATAGTCGGTAGCGGCAATCACTGGGCCGTCATGACCTTGCAGTTGAGAAGTAACAAACGGTACTTTTGCAGTTTCTAAAGGATTCAGGCGGTTGAAACGTTCTGCTTCGACAGCGTCGCGATGCAACAGGTTGAAAGATGGGCAAGACCAAATGTCTGCTTCCACACCGAAGTCGGCTTTCAGCAGATCGGCACCGGCAATCACTTCTTGCAGAATCGTACCGGAACCCATCAGTTGGACTTTCTTGTCGCCTTTGCCGCCGGCTTTCAGCAGGTACATACCTTTGAGGATGTCTTGTTCCGCACCTTCCGGCATATCCGGATGGGTGTAGTTCTCGTTCATCAGGGTGATGTAGTAGAACACGTCTTCATTATTGGCATACATACGGCGCAGACCGTCTTGTACGATGACGGCGACTTCGTATTGGAAGGTCGGATCATAAGAAACGCAGTTCGGAATCAAATCTGCTTGAATATGGCTGTGGCCGTCTTCGTGTTGCAGACCTTCGCCGTTCAGAGTCGTACGGCCGGCAGTGCCGCCCAACAGGAAGCCGCGCGCGTGCATATCGCCAGCCGCCCAAGCCAAGTCGCCGATACGTTGGAAACCGAACATAGAATAGTAAATGTAGAACGGAATCATCGCGAAGTCGCTGTTGGCGTAGCTGGTCGCAGCCGCAATCCAGTCGGCCATCGCGCCCGGTTCGTTAATACCTTCTTGCAAGATTTGACCGTCAACGGATTCTTTGTAGAACATCAGTTGGTCTTTATCTTGAGGGGTATATTGCTGACCTTTCGGATTCCAAATGCCGTATTGGCGGAACATACCTTCCATGCCGAAAGTACGGCTTTCGTCGGGAACGATAGGTACGACGCGTTTGCCGATTTTTTTGTCTTTCAGCAAAGTGGACAGGATGCGGACGAATGCCATCGTGGTCGAGAACTCGCGTTCACCGCTGGATTTGAGTTGTGCGTCGAATGCCGACAGCTCGGGCACTTCCAATACTTCCTGCGTCGGTTTGCGTTGCGGCAGGTAGCCGCCCAAAGCATCGCGGCGTGCGTGCAGGTATTTGTATTCTTCCGTATCGGGTGCGAAAGATAGGTAAGGCAAATCGCCGCTTTCGATTTGCTCGTCGGTAACGGGAATGTCGAAACGGTCGCGGAATTGTTTCAGGGACGCTTTGTCCATTTTTTTGGCTTGGTGGGCAACGTTCTGACCTTCGCCGGATGCGCCCATACCGTAACCTTTAATGGTTTTCGCCAAGATGACGGTAGGTTTGCCGTCGGCATGGTTCGCTGCGCGGTCGTAGGCGTTGTACACTTTTTGAGGATCGTGGCCGCCGCGGTTCAATGCCCAAATTTCGTCATCGGTCATATCGGCAACCAATGCTTTCAGTTCGGGCGTATTGAAGAAGTGTTCGCGCACATACGCTCCGTCTTTGGATTTGTAAGTTTGGTAGTCGCCGTCCAAGCATTCTTCCATGCGTTGGCGCAGGATACCGTCTTTGTCTTTTGCCAAGAGGCGATCCCAGCGGCGTCCCCAAATGACTTTGACGACATTCCAGCCGGCGCCGGCAAAGTTGCCTTCCAATTCTTGGATGATTTTGCCGTTGCCGCGCACCGGACCGTCCAAGCGTTGCAGGTTGCAGTTGATGACGAAAATCAGGTTGTCCAAGCCTTCGCGTGCAGCCAGCGCGATTGCACCTTGGGATTCGGGTTCGTCCATTTCGCCGTCGCCGCAGAAACACCATACTTTACGGCCTTTGGTTTTTGCCAAGCCGCGTGATTCCAAGTATTTCAGGAAACGCGCCTGATAAATCGCCATGATGGGCCCCAAGCCCATGGATACGGTCGGGAACTGCCAGAAGTCGGGCAAGAGGTGGGGGTGTGGATAGGAAGGCAGACCGTGTCCGTCCACTTCTTGGCGGAAGTTGTTCAGTTGATCTTCGGTCAGACGGCCTTCGACGAATGCGCGTGCATAGATGTCCGGGGCAACGTGACCTTGGAAGAAGACCAAATCGCCTTCTTCACCTTCACCTTTGGCTTTCCAGAAGTGGTTGAAACCGACTTCGTACATGGTGGCGGCAGATTGGAAAGATGCGATGTGCCCACCCAGTTCCAAATCTTTCTTGCCGGCGCGCAATACGATGGCGGCGGCGTTCCAGCGCACGAATGCGCGGATGCGGTGTTCGATGTTTTGGTCGCCCGGAATGCCTTTTTCGTTTTCAACCGAAACGGTATTCAAATACGGGGTGGTCGTGCCATGTGGCATACGTACGCCTTTGTCGCGGCAGTATTTGACCAGGTTTTCCAAGAGGTATTGCGCGCGTTCGCCGCCTTCATATTCGAGGACGGAGCTTAACGCGTCCAGCCACTCTTGGGTTTCGATAGGGTCAACATCGTGTAATTGGGTGGACATAGTATCTATCCTTTATGTTGAGTGTTTAATCGGCAGGGAGGGTGTAGCCAACCCCTTTATTTTCGTTTGTGAAAAATAATAAGCAAAAACGAAAATTTCTAAATCAAACCGAAACAAAACAATTTAAGTCCAATGTTTTCAAAAAATTATAAAAGTCTTGGAAACAAGGGAAAACTTGAAAAAAATGTTCGGTCTGCTCCACACGAAATCCTATCAGCAATCGGGTCTGCTGGCAAATAACCATGCTTTTAAAAGCAGGTTTTATACTGAAGTTGGCGTTTGGTAAGGACAGGTCTTTTTGATTGCGAAAACATTCTGTTTGATTTTGGTTATATTTTTTCGGAATTGTGGGATGTCGAATCGTTATGTCTCTGCCGGCAATTTCCCTATTGTAGAAAATCTATACACAAGCTTTGTGGATAACCGTGTTGATAAGCCACGGCTTGTGTTAAAAAAGTCTTACGCAACAAATGTACGCTTATTTTGATTAAAAAATAGGCACATTTAAATCTATAAAAATCATGTGATTATGTTCAATATGATGTTTCTGGTCATGTTTTTGCCGTCTGTTATGGGATTTGTCCCGCGCTTGGGGCAGGGGGTGAATTTTGGAGGTTGGTGCAAAACCTGCTTTTTTCGCGTTACAATCTGCACCCGATTTACTTTTGAATCTGCCTGTTTGGAAAAATACTTTTATGAAAGCCAGCCAATTCTTTATCTCTACTTTAAAAGAAGCCCCTGTTGAAGCCGCACTTGCCAGCCACAAGCTGATGATTCGTGCCGGCTTGATCAAAGCCAACGCATCCGGTCTTTATACTTGGATGCCAATGGGTCTGCGTGTATTGCGCAAAGTTGAAAATATCGTGCGTGAAGAAATGGCTCGCGCGGGTAGCGTGGAGCTGCTGATGCCGGTGGTACAACCTGCCGAACTGTGGCAGGAATCCGGTCGCTGGGAATTTTATGGTAAAGAACTGCTGCGCCTGAAAGACCGTCATGACCGCGATTTCTGTATGGGTCCGACTTGCGAAGAAGTCATTGCCGACATCGTGCGCAAAGAAGTCAACAGCTACAAACAACTGCCGAAAAACTTTTACCACATCCAAACCAAATTCCGTGATGAAGTGCGTCCGCGCTTCGGTGTGATGCGTGCGCGCGAGTTTGTCATGAAAGATGCTTATTCCTTCCATGCCGACTACGCCTCGCTTCAGACGACCTATGATGCCATGTATGACGCTTACTGCCGTATCTTCACCCGTCTGGGCTTGGAATTCCGCCCCGTTGCCGCAGATACCGGCAGCATCGGCGGCACCGGTTCGCACGAGTTTCAAGTGTTGGCGGAAAGCGGCGAAGATGTGATTGCATACAGCGACACTTCCGATTATGCCGCCAATGTCGAGCTGGCACCGACCTTGCCGCTCAAAGGCGAACGCGCCGCTGCTCAGGCCGAGTTGACCAAAGTACATACACCAAACGTCAAAACCATTGAGTCTTTGGTTGAATTCCTGAATATTCCGGTTGAACAAACTCTCAAATCCATCGTGGTTGAAGGCGAAAATGAAGGCGAACTTGTCCTGCTGCTGTTGCGTGGCGACCATGAGTTTAACGACATCAAGGCAGAAAAACTGGCGGGCGTGAAATCGCCACTGACCATGGCAAGTCCTGCCGCGATTATCGAACAGTTCGGCGCAAACGGCGGCTCTCTCGGTCCCGTCGGCTTCACAGGCAAAGTCTATGCCGATTTCGCCACTGAAAAAGGCGCGGACTGGGTTATCGGCGCAAACGAAGACGACTACCACTATACCGGCTTCAACTTCGGCCGCGACGCCGCCGAACCTGAGTTTGTTGATTTGCGCAACGTCGTCGAAGGCGACGAAAGCCCCGACGGACAAGGCCGTCTGAAACTCGGGCGTGGCATCGAAGTCGGACACGTCTTCCAGTTGCGCGACAAATACACCCAAGCCATGAACGTGAGCTTCCTCGACAACAACGGCAAATCGCAAATCATGGAAATGGGCTGCTACGGTATCGGCATCACCCGCGTCGTTGCCGCCGCCATCGAGCAGAACAACGACGAAAAAGGCATCATCTGGACCAAAGCAATGGCGCCGTTTGAAGTCGTTATCGTACCGATGAACTACAAAAAATCAGACGTCGTACGTGAAGCCGCCGATAAAATCTATGCCGAACTGCTGGCGGCAGGCGCGGATGTGCTGCTGGACGACCGCGACGAACGCGCAGGCGTATTGCTGAACGACTCCGAGCTGTTGGGTATTCCGCACCGCATCGTCATCGGCGACCGCGCTTTGAAAGAAGGCAATGTCGAATACGCCGAACGCCGCAACAACGAAGCGCAGGCAGTTGCAATCGGAGAAATTGTTGCGCGTGTAACAGCTTCATTAAATGGGTAAGCTTGGTCAAATGCCGTCTGAAAATAATTTCAGACGGTATTTTTATTTGGGGAGAAAGTGAAGTGGCTTCAGTATTTTTAGAAGGAGAAGCAGTCGAGGTCGGCAATATTTTCTGTATCGGCAGGAACTATGCCGCACATATTGAAGAGTTAAAAAACGAAATACCTTCCGAACCTGTGGTGTTTATGAAGCCGTCAGGCAGCATTTTGAATAGCGGCGGTACAATCTTACTGCCCGAGTTCAGTAGGGATGTGCAGTTTGAGTGCGAACTCGTGCTGCTGGTCGGTAAGGATGCGGACGGTATGGGGGAGGGTGCGGATATTTTGGAATGTGTCGCAGGATATGGTGTAGGGCTGGATCTTACGGCAAGGGATATCCAATGCCGTCTGAAGGCGCAGGGGCTGCCCTGGCTGAAGGCGAAAGGGTTTAGGCATTCCGCGTGCGTGTCGGATTTTGCGGCGGCAGACAGAATCGGCAATCCCGAGAAGGTGTTGTTTTCATTAAAACAAAACGGCGTATTGAAACAGCGCGGGGATACCGGTTTGATGATTTACCCGATTCGGGAAATTTTATACAAACTGGCGGCGGATTACGGTTTGGGGAAAGGGGATTTGGTGTTTACCGGAACGCCCTCCGGCGTGGGCGCAATCGGTGCGGGGGACAATTTGGCATTGGAGCTGGACGGCTTGGTGCGCGCCTCTTTCACGGTAGGGGGTTAACCGCGCCGCTTAACCCTCACGCCCGTTGAAACATTCCGCCGCGCCGCCCTCGAAAAAACCGTGCAGGATGGCTTGCGCCGCCACTTGGTCGAGCACCGATTTGCGTTTTTTGCCGAAGACCTGTGCTTCCGAAAGCAGGCTTTCGGCATAGACGGACGACAGCCGTTCGTCCACCCAATAGACGGGGAGATTGAACCTGCCGTTCAGCCTGCGTCCGAACTTGCGCGACAGGTGCGTCATTTCATGTTCCGTGCCGTCGGTATGCACGGGCAGTCCGACGACAAAATAACGCGGCTGCCATTCTTGAACCAGCTTGGCGATTGCCGCGAATTTTTCATCGTTGCTGCCGCCGGTAACGGTGGCCAGCGGATGGGACAGCCCCAATTCCGCATCGCCCTGCGCCACGCCGATGCGCGCTTCGCCGAAGTCGAATGCCAGTGCCGTTCCTTTTGGAATTTTATGCATGGCCGGCTCCCGAAAACAGGGCGAGCGGGTCGATGCCGAGTTTGGCGAATGCGGCGGCGTAACGGTGTTCGTAGGGGATGTCGAACAGGATATGTTCGTCGGCGGGAACGGTCAGCCACGCATTGTCGGCAAGTTCGCGTTCGAGCTGGCCTTTTCCCCAGCTTGAATAGCCGATACTGATTAATATTTTGTCAACCGCGCCTTCGCGTGAAATATTTTCAATCACGTCTCGGGAAGAAGTCAGCGCGATATTGTCCGAAACGCCGATACTGCTTTGCCAGTTGCCGATCGGGGTATGCACGACATAACCTCGCTCGACTTGTACCGGCCCGCCCATCATCACGCTGTCGTGCTGCATTCGGAAAGGGATGTTTTTGCCGGTGGCGGAAAAAATCATGTCCATCGTAATCGGAGAGGGTTTGTTGATGGCGATGCCGAGTGCGCCGTCTTCATCGTGTTTGCAGATATAGACGACCGATTGTGCAAAAAACGCGTCTTCCATATCGGGCATGGCGACGAGAAAGTGGTTGGACAGGTTCATATCAGCGTTTGTCGGGATTTTCTATCGGGTTGGAAATAATGCAGGCGCCAGCAAGCATTTTGCCGGAAGTGCCCGCTTGAGGCATATTGGTTTGCAGGTTGCTGCCGAAACAGGAAACCGCGCTTAAGGAATTTTTCGGCGAGCCTTGGACGATTTTATCGCTGTAAACCAAATAAGCGAAAGTTTTACGTTTCGGATTATAATAACGGATAATCTGCCGACTCTTGAACGCGAAGCTCGTACCGTGCTTGAAAACTTCTTTCGGTTTGCGCACGGCGGTTTCATCAAAAGAAATCGAAGATGCCGTCTGAACGCACGAAACCGATGCGTCGGACGCGTCTTCTCCCGCCTGTCATAGCTCCACTCATGCAGAAGCACGTTGCCGTCCCAGGCATAGCGATGGCATGTGTCATGCGTCTCTTTAAGGATACGCCTGCCCAAGGCATCGTACTCAAACCTTATGGTGGCACCTTCGGGTGTGTGTACGCTCCTGAGCATGCCGTTGCCGTACCACTCGTAGGCGGTATCTCCCTCCTGCCAGCCATAATGAGCCTGCAATTACTTGTCATTGAGGGAACTAAGACATTGCGAGTACTCTTGATTTTGCCGAAAAGGTCATTATTCCGGTGGCAAAGCCCCAAAACAACTATTGTGACCATCAATTGCTTCTTTTAATACTGGCAATTTTTCATATCCAATTCTTTTAATTCCTGATTTTTTTATTTGTTTTAAAATTTCGTCATTCACAATAATACCTGTTAAAGCGCTTGGAAAGAAAGTGAGATTTGGGATAGATTTATCCACAATATACCAACTATTTAATGGCAAAGGAAAATATAAAACGACTCCGCACTTTTCACATATACTACAAGTTGATTCTTTCCCTCCCCTTATATAAATTCTAAATTTTGGAACAACTGAAATGTATTCTTTGGATACAGTTTTGTTTACATCATAAACCTTTCCTACAAAATATACATTCTCAATATTTTGAATGCCCAGTAATGAAACAATATCTTTATGTAACATTCCAATAAATGTACCTCTTGCGTAGGTAATTGGAGCAAAACTTTTTTTATTTTTTCATTTAGAAAGACATCAATTGCTGTATGTTTAATGATATTTCCACAATCGCACATTATATTCTCTTGTTTCAATTGATCTATCCAACTGTCATCTCCTTCGGGAACATTTTGTGTGGGGTCGCTAATTTGATAAAATATTTTTTCCATTATGGGTGTACTTTAAAATTTCCTTTATAGATATTTTGCCAAAATTTACTTGTTCCAAATTGACCGTTTCCTTCAAACCGCCTTTTTTTGCATACGAAATATAACAGGCAACCCCTTGAACGTCGGGATCGTCGAATCCTTCCACTTCGATACGGTCGTTTTTGCCCAACATGTTGAAAACGGTACTTGCCCGTCCGATTTTATCGGTTTCGCCGCTGCCGCAGGCAGTCAGCAGGACGGCGGCAGACAGCAGTAGCAGTCTGTTCATCAGAATTTCCTTATCGGTTGAATCCCCGTTTTCCATGAAGGCGGCAGGGCTTGCTTTGTTTGGAGGGTCGCACGCCCCCAAATCGGGCAACATACGGTATGCGGCTTAATGTGCTACCCTGTGTGTCGGAACACAATATCTGTTGCAGCATTGAAAATATGCCGCACAATATAAGGCTGTTTGAGCCGATTGCAAGTATCCGCGCAAAGAAGGTGCAAGATTGGGCAAACGGCATTTTCAGACGGCATAACTGACAGTATAATCTAAACGTCCGGCTGCTTTTGTGCAGCCTTCAGTATTATCCAACTTTTTCCGAAGGTCGAACCATGCGCTATAAACCCCTTCTGCTTGCCCTGATGCTCGTTTTTTCCACGCCCGCCGTTGCCGCCCACGACGCGGCACACAACCGTTCCGCCGAAGTGAAAAAACAGGCGAAGAACAAAAAAGAACAGCCAGAAGCGGCGGAAGGCAAAAAAGAAAAAGGCAAAAATGCCGCAGTGAAAGATAAAAAAACAGGCGGCAAAGAGGCGGCAAAAGAGTCCAAAAAAACCGCCAAAAACCGCAAAGAAGCAGAGAAGGAGGCAACATCCAAGCAGTCTGCGCGCAAAGGACGCGGAGAGGATAAGGAATCGAAGGCGGAACACAAAAAGGCATATGGCAAGCCTGTGTCCGAATCCAAAGAAAAAAACGCAAAAACACAGCCTGAAAACAAACAAGGCAAAAAAGAGGCAAAAGGACAGGACAATCCGCGTAAGGGCGGCAAGTCGGACAAAGACACTGTTTCTGCAAATAAAAAAGACCGTACCGACAAGGACGGAAAAGCAGTGAAACAGGACAAAAAACACACGGAAGAGAAAAATGCCAAAACCGATTCCGACGAATTGAAAGCCGCCGTTGCCGCTGCCACCAATGATGTCGAAAACAAAAAAGCCCTGCTCAAACAAAGCGAAGGAATGCTGCTTCATGTCAGCAATTCCCTCAAACAGCTTCAGGAAGAGCGTATCCGCCAAGAGCGTATCCGTCAGGCGCGCGGTAACCTTGCTTCCGTCAACCGCAAACAGCGCGAGGCTTGGGACAAGTTTCAAAACCTCAATGCTGATTTGAACCGTTTGAAAACGGAAGTCGCCGGTACGAAAGCGCAGATTTCCCGTTTCGTATCGGGAAACTATAAAAACAGCCAGCCGAATGCGGTTGCCCTGTTCCTGAAAAATGCCGAACCGGGCCAGAAAAACCGCTTTTTGCGCTATACGCGCTATGTGAACGCCTCCAATCAGGAAGTCGTCAAAGATTTGGAAAAGCAGCAGAAGGCTTTGGCAATTCAAGAGCAGAAAATCAACAACGAGTTGGCGTATTTGAAAAAGATTCAGGCAAACGTGCAATCCCTGCTGAAAAAACAGGGTGTAACCGATGCGGCGGAACAGACGGAAAGCCGCAGACAGAATGCCAAAATCGCCAAAGATGCCCGAAAACTGCTGGAACAGAAAGAAAACGAGCAGCAGCTGAACAAGCTCTTGAGCAATTTGGAGAAGAAAAAGGCCGAACACCGCATTCAGGATGCGGAAGCAAAAAGAAAACTGGCGGAAGCCAGACTGGCGGCTGCTGAAAAGGCCAGAAAAGAAAAAGAAGCGGTACAGCAGAAAGCTGAAGCACGACGTGCGGCAATGTCCAACCTGACTGCCGAAGACAGGAACATCCAAGCGCCTTCGGTTATGGGTATCGGCAGTGCCGACGGTTTCAGCCGCATGCAGGGACGTTTGAAAAAACCGGTTGACGGTGTGCCGACCGGGCTTTTCGGGCAGAACCGGAGCGGCGGCGATGTTTGGAAAGGCGTGTTTTATTCCACTGCACCGGCAACGGTTGAAAGCATTGCGGCAGGAACAGTAAGCTATGCGGACGAGTTGGACGGCTACGGCAAAGTGGTCGTAGTCGATCACGGCGAGAACTACATCAGCATTTATGCCGGTTTGAGCGAAATTTCTGTCGGCAAGGGTTATGCGGTCGCGGCGGGAAGCAAAATCGGTACGAGCGGGTCGCTGCCGGACGGGGAAGAGGGGCTTTACCTGCAAATACGTTATCAAGGTCAGGTATTGAACCCTTCGAGTTGGATACGTTGATCGGATTGCCGAAACGGTAGACTTTATGCGAATCGTGCCGATATGGTGCGCTGTTCCGTGAAGTCTGCCGTTTGCCGTACCTGTGTTTTCCGGTTTTTGGAAATCAAGAGAGAAAGTTAAAGAAGAATGTCGAAACCTGTTTTTAAGAAAATCGCACTTTATACCTTGGGTGCAATCAGCGGCGTGGCCGTCAGTCTGGCGGTGCAGGGTTTTGCTGCCGAGAAGGACAGGCGGGATAACGAAGTCCTGCCGGTGCAATCCATCCGTACGATGGCGGAGATTTATGGTCAGATTAAGGCAAACTATTATCAGGACAAACCCGATGCCGATTTGTTTGAAGGTGCGATGAAGGGTATGGTGGCCGGTTTGGATCCGCATTCCGAATATATGGATAAAAAAGGTTATGCGGAAATGAAGGAATCGACCAGCGGCGAATTTGGCGGCTTGGGGATGGAAATCGGGCAGGAAGACGGTTTTGTCAAAGTGGTTTCGCCGATTGAGGACACGCCTGCGGAACGGGCGGGGGTGAAAAGCGGCGATTTCATTGTGAAAATCGATAATGTTTCGACACGCGGCATGACGGTCAGCGAAGCGGTGAAGAAAATGCGGGGCAAGCCGGGTACGAAGATTACTTTGACGCTGTCGCGTAAAAATGCCGACAAGCCGATAGTCGTCAACCTTACGCGCGCCATCATTAAAGTGAAAAGCGTCCGCCATCACCTGATTGAACCCGATTACGGCTATATCCGCGTGTCGCAGTTCCAAGAGAAGACGGTCGAAAGCGTCAATACCGCCGCAAAAGAGCTGGTAAAGGAAAATAAAGGAAAACCGCTCAAGGGGCTGGTGTTGGATTTGCGCGACGACCCCGGCGGGCTTTTGACCGGCGCGGTCGGCGTGTCGGCGGCGTTTCTGCCGTTTGAAGCGGTCGTCGTCAGCACCAAGGGGCGCGACGGCAAAGACGGCATGGTACTGAAAGCCGTTCCCGAGGATTATGTGTACGGTATGAGCGGCGATCCTTTGGCGGGCATTCCTGCCGAGTTGAAAACCATACCGATGACGGTGTTGATCAATTCGGGTTCGGCTTCCGCTTCGGAAATTGTCGCAGGTGCATTGCAGGACCACAAACGTGCGGTCATCGTTGGTACGCAGAGCTTCGGCAAAGGTTCGGTTCAGACTTTGATTCCCTTGTCCAACGGCAGCGCGGTCAAGCTGACAACGGCACTGTATTATACGCCGAACGACCGTTCTATTCAGGCGCAGGGGATTGTTCCCGATGTCGAAGTAAAAGATAAGGAACGTACTTTTGAAAGCCGCGAGGCGGATTTGGTCGGACATATCGGCAATCCCTTGGGCGGCGAGGATGTCAATAGTGAAACCCTTGCCGTGCCGGTTGAAGAAAATGCGGATAAACCTGTTGCAAAAGAAAAAGGCAAAAAGAAAAAGGATGAGGATTTGTCTTCAAGGCGGATTCCCAACCCTGCCAAAGACGAGCAGTTGCGTAAGGCTTTGGATTTGGTCAAGTCGCCCGAACAGTGGCAGAAGTCTTTGGGGCTGGCGACGAAAAAGCCGGTTTCAAATAAGGATAAGAAAGACAAAAAAGATAAGAAGTAGGTTTTGACGATGCCGTCTGAAATGGTTTCAGACGGCATATTATGTTTGAAAGGACAGGTTATGAGCGATTTTTTACCAGAATTTGAACCGTTTGCAGAGAAAATTGCAGACACGGCAAAACTCGTCGTGCGTTTTTCTTTGAAGAAAGAGACAGTAGAACTGTGGGACAGCAAGGTCGGCGGCAGACCTTATCTGCCGGAGGGTATGGAATATCCCCAAAACGCCCAAGGACAACCGCTTTCCCTGTTGGCGCAAATCAACTTTGTCCAAATGCCGCATCTGCCGGACTATCCGACCGAAGGCATCGTCCAGTTCTTTGTCGACGGTTACGACGATTTGTCGGGCATGGATTTCGACGACTTGCGCGCCCAAAAGGGATTTCGTGTTTTGTACCATCGCGAAGTGCGGCAGGAGGGTTTGCGTCAGGATGTTCCGGCATATTCCGATTTCGGGGATTTCGGAGTCGGTCTGCCGTTTGGTGCAGAGGAAGAATTCTGCATGGTTTTTTCCGAACCGGAGACGCAATATCTGTCTTTCGACGATTACCGTTTCGATCAGACTTTTCCGGAAATGCGTAAGCTGATTCTCGAAAGGGTTACGGATACGGGTAACAACGATTGGCGGCTTTACGAGAACTATCGGGAAGCCTCCAATCAGGCGGGACACTGTATTGGCGGTTATCCCTGCTTTGCCCAATACGATCCGCGCGACGGCAGTTTGGAAGGCTATGAACTGCTGTTCCAATTGGAAAGCCAATATGATGAGAACGAAGGAATAGACATTATGTGGGGCGATATGGGCATCGGCAATTTCTTTATCGCGCCCGAAGATTTGGAAAAATGCGATTTTTCCAAAACGGCATTCACTTGGGATTGCGGTTGAGTTCAGACGGCATACGGTCGGGAATGTCTTTTATTCCATGCCGTCTGAAAGACGTTTCCGACCCATCCCTACTACACGCTTTGTCCGCAAACGCATCACAGGCAAGATTATGGAAGTTATCCAATACCCAAATTCCCCCTTCAAACTCCACCAACCCTTCCCGCCCGCAGGCGACCAGCCCACCGCCATTGCAGGCCTGCTCGAAGGGCTTTCAGACGGCCTTGCCTATCAAACCCTGCTCGGCGTAACCGGTTCGGGTAAAACCTACACCATGGCGAACGTCATCGCCCAAAGCGGCCGACCCGCCATCATCATGGCGCACAACAAAACCCTTGCCGCCCAGCTTTATGCCGAAATGCGCGAATTTTTCCCCGAAAACGCGGTGGAATATTTCGTCTCCTACTACGACTATTACCAGCCCGAAGCCTATGTGCCCAGCCGCGATTTGTTCATCGAAAAAGACAGCGCGATCAACGAACACATCGAGCAAATGCGCCTTTCCGCCACCAAAAACCTGATGACGCGCGACGACGTGATTATCGTCGCCACCGTGTCCGCCATTTACGGTATCGGCGACCCGACCGAGTATCAACAAATGGTGTTATCCGTCAAAGAAGGCGACACCATCGAGCAGCGCGACATTATCGCCACGCTCGTTTCCATGCAGTACGAACGCGGCGATTTGGATTTCAAACGCGGCAGCTTCCGCGTGCGAGGCGACGTGATTGACGTGTACCCCGCCGAAAACTCCGAAAACGCCTTGCGTATCAGCCTGTTTGACGACGAAATCGACCGCCTCGATATGTTCGACCCGCTTTCAGGCAGCCTGCACCAACGCGTCGGCCGCTATACCGTCTTCCCGTCCAGCCACTACGTTACCCCGCGCGACACCGTCTTGCGCGCCTGCGAATCCATCAAAGAAGAACTGCGCGAACGCATCGAATTTTTCGCCCGCGAACAACGCCCCGTCGAACAACAACGCATCGAACAGCGCACCCGCTTCGACCTCGAAATGCTCTACGAAATGGGCTTTTGCAAAGGCATCGAAAACTACTCCCGCCACTTCTCAGGCAAAAAAGAAGGCGAACCGCCGCCCACGCTGATGGACTATCTGCCTGACAACGCCATCATGTTCATCGACGAAAGCCACGTTACCGTCACCCAAATCGGCGGCATGTACGAAGGCGACGCATCGCGCAAGCAAAACCTCGTCGACTACGGCTTCCGCCTGCCTTCCGCCCGCGACAACCGCCCGCTCAAATTCCACGAATTTGAAAAAGTCATGCCGCAAACTGTCTTCGTTTCCGCCACTCCAGCCAAATACGAAGAAGAACACGCCGGACAAGTGGTCGAACAAGTCGTCCGTCCCACAGGGCTGGTTGATCCCCAAATCATCATCCGCCCCGTCGCTACACAAGTCGATGACTTAATGAGCGAAATCAACGACCGCATCCAAAAAGGCGAACGCGTACTCGTTACCACCCTCACCAAACGCATGGCGGAGCAACTCACCGACTATTACAGCGAACTCGGCATCAAAGTGCGCTACCTGCACAGCGACATCGACACCGTCGAGCGCGTTGAAATCATTAGAGATTTACGGCTAGGCCTGTTTGACGTACTCGTCGGCATCAACCTCTTGCGCGAAGGCCTCGACATTCCCGAAGTCTCCCTCGTCGCCATCCTCGACGCTGACAAAGAAGGCTTCCTACGCTCACACCGTAGCCTGATTCAAACCATAGGCCGCGCCGCGCGCAACGTGAACGGCGTCGCCATCCTGTACGCCGACAAAATCACCGACTCCATGAAAGCCGCCATCGACGAAACCGAACGCCGCCGCGAAAAACAGATCAAGTTCAACGAAGAACACGGCATCGTGCCACAGCAGATTAAAAAACAGGTCAAAGACATCATCGACGGCGTGTACCACGAAGAAGACAGCGGAAAAGGCCGTAGACAAGGCAAAAACAAGGTCAAAGTCGGCGAAATTCACAACGAAGAAGACGCAATTAAAGAAATCGCCAAACTGGAAAAAGCCATGCAGCAGGCGGCTAGGGATTTACAGTTTGAAGAAGCGGCGGTGTTGAGGGATAGGATTCGGGGGATTAAGGAAGGATTATTGTTTGGGGCGGAGTGAAAAAGATAACGGAAGAAATTCAAAATGTCTTAGCGAGTTACTTAAAATTGATCAATTACAATAAAGTTTGAAAGGTGTAAATAATGTTATTAGATAATAATAAAATTATTGATCCAACTTATAAAATTCTTAATTTTATACAAAGTAAAAACAGAGAATTATTCGATAATGATGGCTATGTAATATTGTTTGGAAATTTAAAAACTAATTTTTTAAAATTATTTAATTCCGTTGTCTATGTTTATGATATACAAAAAGATAGTGATTTTATGAAAAGATACAATCAAAAATCTTTTGTTAGCTCAATGTTAATTGAGTATTCATATGTTAAATTGAGTACAGTTTGGGATATTTCATATCAAATCGGTGCTAAGTTAACCAAATTAACAAACTCAAAAGGGAATAGATACGAACAGCTAGAAAAAGAGTTTTTAGATTATGCAGAAGAAAATAGTGATTTAAATTTAGATTGGTATAAGGAGGTTAATAAAATAAGAAATAAATTAGTTCATGGTGGAGTTAAAATAATTCCTTTTTATTTAGATGATAATGAGGAAATAAAAAATAGATTATGTTTTCAAGTATATGATTTTAATCTGGAAGATTTAATACCTATAAGTAATTTTTATACTAATAAATCGAATAACTATATAAATTTTGTAGATAATTACTTTGCTTTTTATACAAGTACTTTATACTCATATTTAGTTGATTTTTTCAATTTTATTTTATTAAAAATATGTAATGAAAGCTGCTTTAATTTAAATAGTTTTGATAAACATGAAAATTTAGATACTTTGGAACGAATTGGAATAGATGATAAGCACTGGTCAATAGCCAATATGAAGGCATTTAAATGTATTGCTTCTGATATGCTAAAATTATATAAAAATGAAGGAAATTATATTGGTATTGATAGAATAGTTATCAATCAATTAGAATTAGAGAAATTTTTCCCTATGCTTGGAAACAGCAAGTAAGCGTAGTCGGATACTTGTATCCGACAAAATCTTTAACGCCCCCATCATTGCAATTCATTCAGCAATGCCTAAAATGTCGGATTCAAGAATCCGACCTACGGAAATCTAAAAATTTTACGCGGGCTACGGCTTGCTTGTTGTATTTATTCATATTTATTTGAATTGAATTCTTTTATTTTATTGTGAGATGAAAATAGTATTTTCGATGAGAAACCCATGACTAAAATAGTATAGTCTTTATCATTCTTTACGAAGTAACAATTACCATATCCTGCAATATTTTTATCCCAAAAATCACAATATGATTCAGTAGTAAAATCAGTTTTAGTTGATATAAAATCAAAATTATTTGGGTAAGACCCATATTGCTGGTAATATTTAGGGGCTGTACTAGATTAGCCCTAAATTCCACACCAATCCCGCAGGATTTTAAGCTGCCGGGACGGTGTGCCGAAGTTAAATCGAAATTCGCATTCTTTCAAGAACAGTGGGAAAGATTTGCAATCGATTCCGTTGTATTTTCGCAAGACGCGTTTTGACTGATTCCAAAAATTCTCAATGCCGTTAATGTGGTTCTGACGGTCGGCAAACTCCTTGGAATGGTTGATGCGGTAATGGATAAAACCACTCACGTCCAACTTGTCGTAGCTGCTCAGACTATCGGTATAAACAATACTGTCCGGCATGATTTTCTTTTTGATGACAGGGAGTAACGTTTCAGACTTGGCATTATCTACGATAACGGTATAGACCCGTCCGTTGCGTTTCAGAATGCCGAAAACAACCACTTTTCCTGCCGCACCGCAACCACGTCTGCCTTTACGCCGTCCGCCGAAATAGCTTTCGTCCAGCTCGACAGAGCCCTCAAAAACCTCATCGGCAGCCAAGGCCAAATGATAGTTGATAACCGTGCGGATTTTACGGTAGAACAGTGCTGCCGAATTGGGATGGATACCCAAAATATCGGCGGCAGAACGGGCGGTAACTTCCAGCACAAAAAAACGGAGCAGTTCTTTCTGTACTTTTTTCTTTAATTTGCAGTGTGTTATCTTCATATTTCGAGGGTAACATATCTGCTAATCTAGTACAGCCCCAATATTTATCTATATTTTCTACTAAGAAATCAATCCTTTTTTCTAACATTTTGAGATTAATTTGTAATAATAAAATGTATAAAACTATACTAGTTATTATTATTTTTAAATAAGTCATTTTATTTTCCAGTAAATAGAGGTTTAGTTGTTTTGTTAACTATGCCTGAATGTACACCTAAGTCTTTGTTTGATAACGATGAATAATTAGCAAGCCGTAGCCTACATCACACCAACCGCGTGCGTAGCTATCACATACTACCTGCGGGCGGCACAAACTTTAAAACCGATGTGCATAAAACCTACTAAGGATGCGTGCGGTACACACGCGTTTTGCCGTTCAAACCATTGTTTTAAAAATTGTATCGAAACATCACTCGCTGCTTTATCTTGAAAAAATGCCGTCTGTAAGCAAAAATGCTTCAGACGGCATTTTTTATCCGGCGGTCTATTATCCGATCCGTTTGAATACCAAGTCCCAAACGCCGTGTCCGAGGCGTTTGCCGCGCGCTTCGAATTTGGTTTCGGGGCGGTAGTCCGGGGTGGGGGCGTAGTCTGCCGCCGTATTTTGCAGGCTGTCGAAGCTGCTGAGGACTTCAAGCATCTGCTGTGCATATTCTTCCCAGTCTGTCGCCAGGTGGATATAGCCGCCGGTTTTGAGTTTGGGCAGCAGTTTGGCGATGAAGGGGGCTTGTATCAGACGGCGTTTGTGGTGGCGTTTTTTGTGCCACGGGTCGGGGAAGAATATGTGGATGCCGTCGAGCGAGCCGTCTTGCAGCATATTTTCGACGACTTCTACGGCGTCGTGCCGCATCACGCGGATATTTTCCAAATGGTTTTCGTTGATGAGTTTGAGCAGGTTGCCTACGCCGGGACCGTGTACGTCGATGGCAAGAAAGTCGGTTTCGGGCAGCCTGCGGGCGATTTCTGCGGTTGCCGTCCCCATACCGAAGCCTATTTCAAGGATTTTGGGTCGGCTGCTTCCGAAACGGGCATCAAGATCGGTCGGTGTTGCTTGGTAGTCGATGCCGAAGCTGTCCCATAAGGTATCGATGGCGCGTTGCTGCGCGGCGGTCATGTGGCTTTGGCGGAGGACGAAACTGCGGATGCTGCGGGGATGTTCGGCTTGCCAGTTGTTTTGTGTTTGGTTTTCGGCGGTGTCTGTCATAATGCTTTCGTGCGGTTGTGCAATCAGGATGCCGTCTGAATGTGAAATGTCTGTTCGGACGGCGGGAAGGGAAAGGGGCGATTATACCTGTTTCGTTTTTGCGGGGTAAATGTACCGGTGTTCAGACGGCATTTTGCCACTGTTGCAACAGTTCTTGCAGAAAGCTTTTTTGCCCGTATCCGTTGTTTATGGCTTCTTGCAGGTAGCGGCAGGCTTTTTCTTTGTCCGGCTCGACGCCGTGTCCGTTGTAATGGATGCAGGCGAGGTTATAAAGTGCCATGCTGTCTTTTTGCGCGGCGGCTTTTTCAAACCATTTGCGTGCTTCATTGTAGTCGGCGGCCATACCCTGTCCGAAGTAATACATGCCGCCCAGATTGGTTTGGGCTTTGCTGTGTCCGAGTTCTGCGGCTTCTGTGTAGAGTTTGAGTACGGCCACGTATTCGGGCGCGCATTGTAATCCGTAATGCAGGGCTTGGGCTTTTTGATAAAGCCGTTCTGCCCTTTGCCGCCTGATGGCGGAATCTTTGATGCCGCCGTATTGGTCGGGATGGTTTAACGCGCTGTCGGATATGAGTTTCTGATACGCGGCAAGGCTGCCGGCTTCGGCTGCCTGCCGGTAATAATGCCGGGCTTTTTCTTTATCGGAAGCCATGCCCAGGCCGTAGCGGCAGATGTCGCCCAGTATCCGCAAACCTTCGGGATGGCGTTCGGCGGCGGCTGCTTCGGCATGATGTAGGGCAAGTTCGTGGTTTCTTTCCAGATACTTGCCTTGCAGGTAGATGTCGGCCAGTGCGGCATGGGCATCGGGGTCATTTTCCTGTGCCGCCTGTTGGAACCGGTAAACGGCTTCATCGGGAGCCGTAGGTAGGATGAGTTCGGCAAGCGGGGTGCAGGCGGGAATGTATCCTTGTTGCGCGGCGGCACGCAAATGATTGACGGCCTGTGCCGTGTCGGTTTGCGTCCCTTGTCCGAAACGATATTGCAGCCCGAGCTGCCAATGTGCCTCCGGCAAGCCTTGTGCCGCCGCTTTTCGGTAGAGCAGGTGCGCCGTTTCAAAATCCGGCGGTGTGCCGTACCGGCAGTATTGGGCAAGCAGGTATTGCCCGTGGGGGTTGTTGTTTTTTGCGCTTGTTTTTGCCCATTCCAAGGCTTCTTCAAAATGCCGGGACGCATACAGCAGGTACATCAGGCGGACTTGCGCTTCGGGCAGACCTGCTTCTGCCAGAGGCTTGTAAAGCGGTATCAGGGTTTCCGGGGGTGCACCTTCCAATTCTTGGATATATGCCAAATTATAACGCGCATAGGGATGCCCCTGTTCGGCGGCGATGCGGAGCATTTCCATACCTTGTTCGCGGTCTTGGTGCGGGCTGTTTGTATCAAGCAGGTGTTTTGCCAACTCGAATGCGGCGGCCGTATGGCCTGCCGAGGCCGCTTCTGTCAGCAGTCGGCGGACTTCGCTAAAGTCAAATTGTTCTTGAGACAGGCGTTCCAAGACCTGCCGATAGAGTAAGTCGGGATTGTTCATATCAGATCGTTTTCCGTTTTGTCGAATCATTGTTATTTGTTATGAAGTTAGGTTTATATCGGCACGCCGACCTACTGTATCATATTTTTTACAGACGGTTTTTGCTTGGGTGGCACACTAATGCAGATGCTCGTAAATGGTTTCCGCCAATGCCTTGCTGATGCCTTCGACTTGTTCCAAATCTTCTTTGCTGGCGGCAACGACGCCACGCAGGCCGCCGAAGCGGGTAAGCAGGGCTTGGCGGCGTTTGCTGCCTACGCCGGGAATGTCGCTGAGGGATGAGGTAACGCGTGCTTTGTCGCGTTTTTTGCGGTGGCCTGTGATGGCAAAGCGGTGTGATTCGTCGCGCACGGTTTGCAGAAGGTGCAGGGCGGGGCTGTGCGGGGGCAGGCGGAAGGTTTCGCCGGTGAACGGGAGAATGAGTTCTTCCATACCGGCTTTGCGTTCGGGGCCTTTGGCGATGCCGACCAAGGGGATGTGCAGACCGAGTTCTTCCCATACCGATACGGCGATGCCGATTTGCCCTTTGCCGCCGTCAATCAATACGACATCGGGCCATTTTACGGTCTCGCCGTTGGCTTCAGCTTCCTGCATTTTGCCATAACGGCGCGTCAACACTTCGCGCATGGCGGCGTAGTCGTCGCCGGGCTTGGCGGTCGTGATGTTGTAGCGGCGGTATTGCGAGGGTTGGATGTTTTGTTCGTCGTACACGACGCAGGAGGCGATGGTGGCTTCGCCTTGGGTGTGGCTGATGTCGAAGCATTCGAGGCGGTTGAGGTCGTCTGAATTCATGTTCAGGATTTTTGCCAACTCGTCGATGCGGTTTTGCTGGCTGCTTTGTTGCAGGCGGCGTTGGGCAATCGCCATTTGTGCGTTTTGTTCCGCCATTTTCAGCCAGACTTTGCGTTCGCCTATGGTTTTGGTCACGAACTGCATTTGCTTGCCGTGTTCGCCCTCTAAGGCTTCTTTCAATGCGTCGTGCATGGGGAAGTTGCTGATGATGATGTCGGGTTTGCTTTTGCCCAGATAGTGTTGGGCGACGAAGGCTTCGGCGTAGTCTTGCCCGTTTGGTTCGGGGTCGTTTTTGGTGTCGGGGAAAAAGCTTTTATCGCCGACATGCCGTCCGCCGCGTATGCTGACCCAGTGTATGCAGACGAGGCCGTCTGAAACCGCTAGCGCGAGCAAATCGATATCGTTGGGGTTGTTCGGGTTTTTGCTGTCGATGAACTGGTTGCTCTGCATAATGCCGAGTGCTTGGATTTGGTCGCGGTAGCGGGCGGCTTCTTCAAATTGCAGATTCGCGGCGGCGGTCTGCATTTTGTGTTGCAGGGTGCGGGTCAGTTCGTCGGTTTTGCCGTTGAGGAAGGTGGCGGCTTGATGTACGCTGTCGCGGTAGTCTTCTTCGCTGATGTGTCCGACGCAGGGCGCGGTACAGCGTTTGATTTGATACAGCAGGCAAGGGCGGTCACGATGCTCGAATACGCTGTCTTCGCAGGTACGCAGCATAAAGACTTTTTGCAACACTTGAATGCTGTCGCGCACGGCGTTGCTGTTGGGATAAGGGCCGAAGTATTGGTTTGGCTTTTTCAGCGTGCCGCGGTAATACGCCATCTGCGGATATTGATGGCCGCTGAGCATCAAATAAGGATAGCTTTTGTCATCGCGGAAAAGGATATTGTATTTCGGCGACAGGGCTTTGATGAAGTTGTTTTCGAGAATCAGGGCTTCGGCTTCGGAACGCGTGATGGTGGTTTCGATGTGGCGAACCTGTTTCACCATCAATGCGATGCGCGGCGAATGGTCGTTTTTTTGGAAATAGCCGGACACGCGCCGCTTGAGGTTGACCGCTTTGCCGACGTATAAGACTTTGCCGCCTTCGTCAAAAAAACGGTATACGCCCGGCAGCTTGGGCAGGTTTTTGAGGAAGAGCGGGATATCGAATTGTTCCGGAGAACGGTTTTCTGTATTCATATCAATCATTTGCAAAACGGCTTCAGACGGCATATCGGCAGCGGCAGCCTTATCCGTTCGGAAAGGCTGCAGGCTGTTATATACGGTCAATCGATTTTTACCCGTTTCAGGCGCAAGGCATTGCCCAATACCGAAACCGAGCTTGCCGCCATTGCCGCGCCTGCGATAACAGGGTTTAAAAAACCGAGCGCGGCAAGCGGAATGCCCAAGATATTGTAGAAGAAGGCGAAAAACAGGTTTTGCTTGATGTTTTTCAAAGTGGCTTGCGACACCAGCAGGGCATCGGCGAGCTGATTGAACGAATGCTGCATCAGCGTGGCGGACGCGGTGTGTTCGGCAACGTCCGCACCGCCTTTCATGGCGAAGCTGACGTTGGCGGCGGCGAGCGCGGGTGCGTCGTTGATGCCGTCGCCGACCATCGCTACGGTTTTGCCGGCGGCTTTGAGTTTCTGCACTTCGGCAGCTTTATCGCGCGGACTCATATTGCCGAAGGCGTGTGCGATGCCCAGTTGTTTGGCGACGTATTCGACCGTGCCTTGGTTGTCGCCGCTCATAATATAGACATCGATATTGTGTTTTTTCAGACGGCCTATGGCTTCGGCGGTATCGGCTTTCAGCGCGTCAGCGAGTGCGAATGCGCCGATCGGTTTGTTATCGACCGAGACTGCAACAATGCTTGCAATGTCCCAAACGCCGTCTGAAAACTTCGGCAAGGTCAGTTCGGCAAATTCGGCTTTGCCTGCTTTCACCAAACCCACGCTTTCCACTTCGGCGGTAATGCCTGAGCCGACAACGGTTTGAGCGTTTTGTGCGGTAGGAATATCCAAACTGCGCGCTTGAGCGGCGGAAACGATGGCTCGGGCAAGCGGGTGAGCGGCGTTTTGTTCAACGGCGGCGGCGATGCGGTACAAAGCGTCTTCGTCAAAGCCGCTGTCGGGTACGCAATAGACGGCGGCAACCTGCGGCCTGCCTTCGGTCAGCGTGCCGGTTTTGTCCAACACGACGGCATCGACGTGGGCGGCTTCTTCCATTGCCGCCGCATCTTTAAACCAAATACCGTGTTTAACCGCTTTGCCCATACCGACCATAATCGCGGCAGGGGTTGCCAGACCCAGCGCGCACGGGCAGGCAATCACCAAAACGGCAACGGCGTGCATCAATGCGAGCGTCCAATCGCCCTTAATCAGCCAAGTAGCGATAAAAGTCAAAAGCGCGATGCCCACGACAGTCGGCACAAACACCGCCGCCGCTTTATCGGCCACGCGCGCAATCGGTGCTTTGCTGCCTTGCGCTTCGGAGAGCGCGTTCATCATGTCGCCGAGCAGGGTTTGGCTGCCGAGCTGCGCGGCGCGGTACACCACGCTGCCTTCGGTCATCAGCGCGCCCGCCAACACTTTGCCGCCCGCCTTTTTCTCTTCGGGATTGGATTCGCCGGTAAGATGGCTCTCGTCCGCCCAGCCGCTGCCGCTTTCGATAATGCCGTCGGCGGCAATGCGTTCGCCGTGGTTGGCGCGGATAAGGTCGCCGATTTGCACTTGGTCGATGGGCACTTGTTTCCATTCGCCATCGCGTTGCACGTTGACTTGGGTTGGTGTGAGTTTGAGCAGCAAACTCAAGCTGTTCAGGCTGGATTTTTTGGTGCGGTGTTCCAAAAATTTACCCAGCGACACAAAACCGATCACCATCACGCCCACTTCAAAATACACATGCGCCATACCGTGCGCCGCGTTCGGGCTGAAAAACAGCATATAAACGGAATACAGGTAAATCGACACCGTGCCGATGGTAACCAGCACGTCCATATTCGCCAGCCCGCCTTTAATGCTCGCCCACGCGCTTTTGTAAAACGGTACTGCCAGCCAAAGTTGCACTATGCTTGCCAGCGCGAATTGCCATATCGGCGGAATCATCCAATCGTGCCGCCCGATCATCATGCCTGCCATGCCGATAAGGAACGGGATGTTTATGGCGAACAGCAGCCACAACCTCCAGCCGATATGGTGTTCTGCTTCGGGTTGCGGCAATGTATCTTCCGTTTTTTCCTTCGCGCCGTAACCGGTTTTCTCAATGATTTTGGCAATGTCGGCTACCGACGTTTTGCTGTCGTCAAACGTAACCTGCGCTTCCTCGCTGGCGAAGTTCACTCCCGCCGATTCGACAAAATCTTTTTTGTTCAACACTTTTTCAATACGCGAAGCGCAGGCCTGACAGGTCATGCCTTCGATTTGGAAACGGATTTTTTGTTGCATAAGTTTGATTCCTTCTTTGATGTTCAGACGGCGGTCAAGGCTGCGGGATGCCGTCTGAACGCCGGTATGGTCAAAATTTCTCAAATGCGCCGATAATTCGAGTAGAATCCGAAAACTTGACACAGCAAAGGAAAAACGATGTCCCAACACCGCAAACTGATTATTTTGGGTTCCGGCCCCGCCGGATACACCGCCGCCGTCTATGCCGCGCGCGCCAATTTAAACCCCGTCATTATTACAGGTATCGCGCAAGGCGGGCAACTGATGACCACCACCGAGGTGGACAACTGGCCTGCCGATGCCGACGGCGTGCAAGGGCCGGAGCTGATGGCGCGGTTTCTCGCCCACGCCGAACGTTTCGGAACGGAAATCATTTTTGACCAAATCAACGCCGTTGATCTGCAAAAACGCCCGTTCGCACTCAAAGGCGATATGGGCGAGTACACTTGCGATGCCCTGATTGTCGCCACCGGCGCGTCCGCCAAATATCTCGGTTTGCCGAGTGAGGAAGCGTTTGCGGGGAAAGGTGTTTCCGCCTGCGCCACCTGCGACGGTTTCTTCTACAAAAACCAAGATGTTGCCGTAGTCGGCGGCGGCAATACGGCGGTTGAGGAAGCACTCTACCTTGCCAATATCGCCAAAACCGTTACGCTGATTCACCGCCGCAGCGAGTTCCGCGCCGAAAAAATCATGATCGACAAACTGATGAAACGCGTGGAAGAGGGCAAAATCATCCTCAAGCTGGAGAGCAATCTGCAAGAAGTACTGGGCGACGATCGGGGCGTAAACGGCGCATTATTAAAAAACAACGACGGTTCTGAGCAACAAATTACCGTCAGCGGCATCTTTATCGCCATCGGGCACAAGCCGAATACCGATATTTTCAAAGGGCAGTTGGAAATGGACGAAGCCGGCTACCTGAAAACCAAAGGCGGTACGGCGGACAATGTCGGTGCAACCAATATCGAAGGCGTATGGGCGGCGGGCGACGTAAAAGACCATACCTACCGTCAGGCAATTACCAGCGCGGCTTCCGGCTGTCAGGCGGCTTTGGACGCGGAACGTTGGCTGGGCAGCCAAAACATTTGAATGCCGTCTGAAACCGAAATTTTCGGCGGAATGCAAGTTTTTCGTACCAAATCCTTGATTCCGTCGGTAAACCCCAATATAATGCCTGCTCTTTGAACCTTGCCTTCTGCTTTCGCATGGCAGAAGGCTGTTTTTACCATCCATAAGGAGATAACATGCGTCATTACGAGATCGTGTTTATCGTTCATCCTGATCAAAGCGAGCAAGTGCCCGCTATGGTTGAACGTTACAAAACCATGATTACCGAGGCAAACGGTAAGATTCACCGTCTGGAAGATTGGGGTCGCCGCCAACTGGCTTACCCGATTAACAAAATCCATAAAGCACATTATGTTTTGATGAACATCGAAACCACTCCCGAAGTGGTTGAAGAGTTGGAAACCGCGTTCCGTTTCAATGATGCGGTATTGCGTCATCTGACCATCAAAACCAAACACGCCGTTACCGAAGCATCCCCTATGTTGGGTGGTGAAAAGGCTAAGAACCTGCTGAGCGGTGCGTCTGAAGAAGCGGCTGCCCAATAATTGGGATTCAATAATCTTGTTTCGCTTGCCGCGTTAATTGAAAAGGTTTTCCCTATTCGATATACGCCTGCCGGAATCTCTGTCTTAGATATTATTTTAAAGCATGAATCATGGCAGAAAGAAAATGGACAGCAATGTCTTGTCCAATTGGAAATTCCGGCACGGATTTTAGGCAGGCAGGCGGAAGAGTGGCAGTATCGGCAAGGTGTATATGTTCACGTCGAAGGTTTTTTAGCTCAAAAAAGCAGACGTTCCCTAATGCCGATGCTCAGAATACAAAATATTAAAGAATATAAAGGTTAAACGACAATGGCTCGTCAATCATTCAAACGTAGAAAATTCTGCCGTTTTACGGCTGAAAAAATCCAAGAAGTCGATTACAAACAAGTTGATTTGCTGAAAGACTTTATCTCTGAAAACGGTAAAATCATTCCTGCCCGCATTACAGGAACAAAGGCATTCTACCAACGCCAATTGGCTGTTGCCGTAAAACGCGCGCGTTTCTTGGCACTCCTGCCTTACACCGACCAACACAAATAATTTTGGAGATTAAATCATGCAAATTATTCTGTTAGAAAAAATCGGCGGTTTGGGTAATTTGGGCGACATCGTTACCGTAAAAAACGGTTATGCCCGCAACTTCTTGATTCCTGCTGGTAAGGCAAAACGTGCTACTGAAGCAAACATGAAAGAGTTTGAAGCACGCCGCGCAGAACTGGAAGCCAAACAGGCTGAAATTTTGGCAGATGCCCAAGCCCGTCAGGAAAAATTGGATGGTCAAACCATTACCGTTGCCCAAAAAGCTGGTGTGGACGGTCGCCTGTTCGGTTCCGTCACCAATGCCGACATTGCTGCTGCAATCGTTGCTGCCGGCATCGAAGCCGTGAAAGCAAATGTACGTCTGCCGAACGGTCCTCTGAAAGCCGTTGGCGAGTACGAAGTGGAAGTGGCTTTGCACACTGATGCCGTTGCTAAAATTACCGTTGCCGTCATTGCCGCAGCCGAGTAATTGAAATTATCAGAATGCCGTCTGAAACCATGCCGATTATCGGAATATGGTTTCAGACGGCATTTGTTTTGTTTCCCGTATATTCTGCAAAGGTCTTGGTCAGGTTGTCTGTCCTCTTGTCGGAACAGGAGGCTGGGTAGCTTTGTCCTGATTAATTGCTTGTGCAAACGGTAAAAAGGTTTTTCCGTGTATTTTAAAGCAGGTTGTACAGCATTTTTCCGGCAATTAGAAGCAGCATAATGCCGAAGGATTTTTTGAGTTTGGCAGAAGAAAGTTTGTGGGCGGTTTTGACACCGAGCGGGGCAAAGGCAATGGTTGCCGCGCTGAGGACGGCAACGGCAGGCAGGTAAAGGAAGCCCAGCGACCCTTCGGG
This sequence comes from Neisseria sp. LACPHL-SPEC-2024-00856, assembly GCF_047915665.1. Lineage (NCBI taxonomy): Bacteria > Pseudomonadati > Pseudomonadota > Betaproteobacteria > Neisseriales > Neisseriaceae > Neisseria > Neisseria sp. LACPHL-SPEC-2024-00856. The sequence goes on along the minus strand of NZ_JBLRPR010000007.1, from coordinate 68,779 downwards.
CAATCCTGCAATATTCAGGCCGTTGACCAGATACGATATTGCGCCGGAGAGTGCAATCGGCCAGGCAAGGCCGGATGATGTGCCGATGGCTTTATGGGCGGGGAAGCCGCAGTGGATTAAGAAGGGGACGGAAAGTGAACCGCCGCCTATGCCGACCCAGCTCGACATTGTGCCGAACAGTGTGGAAACCGCAGTCAGTCCGGGCAGCTTGGGCAGCGGGCGGGATGCCGTCTGAGGGCCGGTATGCAGTGTTTTGAAGGCGACGGCGGTTAAAAACAGGATGAAGAAAATTTGAAGCCCGAACGCGGGGATATATTTTGCGGAGAGTGCGCCAGCGAATACGCCGAATATCATACCCGGCATCATTGCAAATACGGTTTTCCAGTCAACCGCCTGTTTTTTGTGCTGTCCCAACATGCTGGAGAAGGCGGTAAAGACCATAACGGCAAAGGATGTTCCGACAGCGAGGTGTTGGGCATAGGGATGCTGAGTCAATCCTTGGTAACCGAGTACCCATAAAACGACAGGAACAATCAGTGCGCCGCCCCCGACACCGAACAGACCGGCAATAAAACCTGACGCACTGCCTACGGCAAGCAGGATTAAGATAATGTCCCAATGCCACATTTAATCCGCCTTTCTGTATTTTTTCCAGAATCGGCGTACCGCCATAATGTAGCCGGACAGGCTGTATCCGAGAAAGAACAGGAAGAGGACGAGCGACGGTTCCCAAGTGACCAAAAGCAGCAGTAAAACGGCAAGCAGCATTCCGACAAAGGGGACTTGTCTGCGGATATTGATTTCTTTAAAACTCCAAAAAGGGATTTGGACAATCATCGACAGACCGGCAAACAGTGTGATGCCCAATGCCCACCAGTGGACGGCGGGGAATTTTTCGACGCTGTGGTTGACCCAAATCAGCCCGACAATCAGCGCGGCGGCAGTTGGACTGGGCACGCCGATAAACCAGCGTTTGTCCACCTTGCCGATGAGCGTGTTGAACAGGGCGAGGCGCAGGGCGGCGCAGGCGCAGTAGATGAAGGCGGCGGAATAACCGATTTTGCCGAACTGCCAAAGCTGCCATTTGTAGGCAATAAGCGCGGGGGCAACGCCGAAGCTGACCATGTCGGCAAGGCTGTCGAGCTGCTCCCCGAACGCGCTTTGGCTGTTGGTCAGCCGCGCCACGCGCCCGTCCATACCGTCCAAAAGCATGGAAATGAATACGGCAATAGCGGCGGTTTCATAACGTCCGTGCATGGATTGGGTGATTGCGTAAAACGCGGAAAACAGCGCGGCGATGGTAAAGGAATTGGGCAGCAGGTAGATACTGTTTTGACGCAGGGATCGTTGTGGGGTGTTGGGCGGGGTTTCCATAGGCAAAGTGTCTCACAGGCGTGGAGAATTGATGTTCGGATTATAACGCAAACGCTTATCGAACAATACGCCCTTTAGGATGAAGCCCTCGGAGGCGGTTTGTTTTTCTGATGGAGGATGCTTTGCGGGGCGGTTTGACTCTGCCTGCCGCCGGGTGTGTTGTTTCAGATTTTTGCCGGATGGATATTGTTGCCGGGCATTTCTGGGCTTGCCGGAAGGTATCGGGGGAAGGGCATCGGAATATGCGGCGCGCCGTTCAAACCGGGGCGGCGTTTCCCTATTTTCGGGGAGTTTACAGGTTTCAACAAAGTGAAAGATATTTTTTGCATTTCCGACCGTATGCTGATTTTGAAGCCGGATAAATTATAGGACAAAGTTTTTCGCCCGCCGCAAAGGTTGGCCGCAATGCCGTCTGAAAACAATGGCTTGCCGCTAAGGCGGCGGTATGAGGATTTGCGCTGCCGAAATCGGTTTGCCATACCAGGCGGTGCAATCTGCGGGGAGGGATAAGCCGATAAGGCGGGACTTATCCTGTTTTTTGTTTATAATGCGACAGAATTTGGACGAACCGTCAGGAGTTTATGATGATAAAAAGGATGGTGGCAGTATCTGTACTTTGCCTGATGACTGCGGCGGCACAGGCTGCCGATACTTACGGCTATCTCACCGTTTGGCAGAATCCGCAGAATGCGGACGATGTTTTGCAGATTAAGGCAACAAAAGAAGATTCGACGCAAAACGAGGCGCTTGCCGAATTGGAGGCTTTTTGCAAAGGGCAGGATACGCTTGCGGGCATAGGCGGCGATCAGGCGACGGGATGCCGGTCGGTCGTGTCGCTGAACAATACCTGTGTCGCGCTGGCATACCCGAAAGCTTTGGGTGCGATGCGCGTTGAAAACGCCGTCGTGATTACTTCTCCGCGTTTTACGAGCGTCCATCAGGTCGCACTCAACCAATGTATCAAAAAATACGGCGCACAGGGACAATGCGGCTTGGAAACAGTGTATTGCACATCTTCTTCTTATTACGGCGGAACTGTGCGCTCTTTGATTCAAAATCTCAAATAAGACGGAAAATGCCGTCTGAAAGATGTTCAGACGGCATTTGCGTGTTTACGGCAGGCTGTTCGCGTACCGGCGGCAGGCTGTCCGACACAATGCGGATACCGCGCGCAAACCGCCGGCACGAAGCCGGTTAACGGGTAAATTTTCCAGCGGTATCGGATCGGTATTTGCGTATCAACGCTCCGGTTCGCAGGCATCGGGCAGCAGGCTGTTCAACACAATGGCAAGTACGGCGCACAAACCGACCCCGGCAAAGCTGAAGCTGCCCAATTTGAGCGTCATGCCGCCGATGCCCGTGGTCAGTACCGAGCTGACGATGACCAGGTTTTTCGGCAGCATCAAATCGACTTTGGCATCAATCAGGGTTTTGATGCCTAAAGAAGCAATCGTGCCGAACAACAGCAGCATAATGCCGCCCATCACAGGCATCGGGATGGAAGCCAAAAACGCATTGAATTTGCCGAAAAACGCCATACAGACGGCAAAAACCGCCGCCCAAGTCATAATGACGGGGTTGCTGTTTTTGGTAATCATCACCGCGCCGGTCACTTCGCCGTAGGTCGTAACCGGCGGGCCGCCGATCAAGCCGGCAACGCATACACCCAAGCCGTCGCCCGCAAGGGTTTTGTCCAAGCCCGGGTCTTTCGTATAGTCTTTCCCCGTTACATTGCCGATTGCCATGATGCCGCCGATGTGCTCGATGGCGGGGGCGACGGCAACGGGCAGCATAAACAGTGCCGCCTGCCAGTTGACCTGAGGCGTTTCAAAATGGGGAACGGCGAACCAGGGCGCGTGTGCAATGCTTGCCGTGTCCACCAGTCCCATCAGCAGTGCCAAAACATAACCCGAAGCGACACCGATTAAGATGGGAATCAGCTTCATCATCCTGCTGCCGAAAACCGATACGATGGCGGTAACGGCAAAGGTAAAGCCGGAAAGAATCAGCGAATCGGTATAGTCGATGACCTGTTTGCCGTCCGCCTGACCCATTGCCATGCTGCTTGCCGCCACGGCAACAGACAGACCGATGACCATGATGACGGGGCCGATGACGACCGGCGGCAGCAGTTTGTGTACCGCCGCCAGTCCGCGCCAACGAATCAGTGCGGCAAACACAAAATACATAAAGCCGGCGGCAAACAGTCCGAACATGGTGGAAGGCAGCCCCCATTCGCCGACGGAGTAGATGATCGGTGCGATAAAGGCAAACGAAGAACCGAGAAAAATCGGCACTTTGCGTTTGGTTGTGATTTGGAACAGCAGCGTTCCCAAGCCTGCGCCCAAAAGCGCAAGAGCCGGATTCAGACCGGTCAGCAGGGGAACCAGCACCATTGCGCCGAATGCCACAAATAAAATCTGTGCACCGGAAACGGCAAGTTTCAGTTGGTTCATACCATCTTCTTTCAGTCGGTTCAAACGGCACGGATTATACTGGTTTGCCGAGGGTCTGCGTAAAAATACATACGTCGGGCAACAGATATGCCGTCTGAAAGGCAACGTTTGTCTGTTGCAGGATGAAAGCAGGAGAAATGGAGTATAATCCGACACTTTCCATATTCAATCCGCAAGCCGTCCGGCTTCCTTATTTCAGACGGCATTTTCCGGTAATACGGCATGACAGAAAAATCCCATAAAAAAACAGCAAAAGGCAGGGCGGGAAGCCCGTCCCCAACGTCCGCACGCAACAAGAAAGCCGACAACGGCGCACGGGGCAATAAAGTTTCCGAGCGGCTCAAGGCGGTCAAAGAGTTGCAGAAAACCGAAGCCAAAAAGGCGCGTCCCGAACATGTCGTCAACCTTATCGGCGACGCGCTGTGGCTGATGGGTTTGGCGGCAACCCTGTATTTGGCGATTTCCCTGATCAGTTTCGATATGGGCGATCCGTCTTGGTCGCACAGTTCGCCGGTTGTGGAAGATGCCGCCAATTGGGGCGGACTGTTCGGCGCGTATGTTGCCGATGTCGGCTATTATCTTTTCGGCTGGTCGTTCTGGTGGTGGATAGCGGCTGCCTGTGTCATGCTGTATAAAAATTTCCGTCTGCACGCAAAACGGACGGAAAACGAGGCATACAACCACAAAATCGCTGCCGCCGCGCTGTTTGTCCTGACGGTCTTCAGCCCAGTCTTGGAGTATTTTGTGCTGGGCGGAAAATATGCCGACTCCCTGCCTGTCGGAGCAGGCGGTATGGTCGGTATACGCGTCGGCGCAGTGTTTGCATGGCTGTTGGGGAAATCGGGCAGCCTGCTGATTATCCTGGTTGTTCTGCTGTTGTCGTTGTCCCTGCTGGTGCAGATTTCATGGCTGGAATTTTTGAACGGTGCGGGCAGGGCGGTTCAAAACCGTCTGAGTGCCGTATCCGGCAAGGTCATGGCTTTGGGAAAACGCCGGCTGAATACCAAAACAGACGGTGTCGATACCCAAAACACACGGCGCATGGTGAAAGAAGCCAAGAATATTACGGCCAAACCCGTTGCCTTGCCCGAAGGCAGCAGCAGCAACCGCAAATCCGTCGCGGTTTCCGTCGCGCCGCCGCCCAAAATTCAGGTTTCTCTGTTTGAAGATGACGAACCTCGGCAGGCGGGCGAATACCACAAGCCCGGCATAAACCTGCTGCGCCTGCCCGACGGCGAACCCGTCAGCATCAATCCTGCCGAATTGGAGCGCACTGCCGAACTGATTGAATCCAAGCTGGCAGAATTCGGCATCGGCGTGCAAGTCGTTTCTGCCACTTCCGGCCCTGTAATTACGCGTTATGAAATTGAACCCGCGCAAGGCATAAAAGGCAGCCAAATCGTTGCTTTATCTAAAGATTTGGCGCGTTCCATGTCGCTGCAAGCTGTGCGCATCGTGGAAACCATTGCGGGCAAAAACACGATGGGCATCGAGTTGCCCAACGATAAACGCCAAGACGTGATGTTGAGCGAAATCTTGTCTTCGCCCGTGTTTGCCGAGGCCAAATCCAAGCTGACCGTCGCGCTGGGCAAAGACATTGCCGGTATCCCCGTTGTCGGCGACTTGGCGAAAATGCCGCACCTTTTGGTCGCCGGTATGACCGGTTCGGGCAAGTCCGTTGGCGTGAACGGCATGATTATGTCTATGCTTTTCAAAGCTACGCCCGAAGAAGTCCGCTTTATCATGATAGACCCGAAAATGCTTGAGTTGAGCATTTACGACGGCATTCCGCACCTGCTCTGTCCCGTCGTTACCGATATGCGCGAAGCAGGGCAGGCGTTGAACTGGTGCGTCGCCGAAATGGAAAAACGCTACCGCCTGCTTTCCCACGCCGGTGTACGCAATCTGGAAGGCTTCAACCAAAAAGTCGAAGCCGCAAAAGCGGCAGGCAAGCCGCTGCTCAATCCGTTCAGTCTGAACCCCGACAGCCCCGAGCCTTTGGAAAAACTGCCGATGATTGTGGTCGTTATCGACGAACTTGCCGACCTGATGATGACCGAACGCAAAGCTGTCGAGCAGCAAATCGCCCGTCTCGCCCAAAAAGCGCGCGCCGCCGGTATCCATATGATTGTCGCCACCCAACGTCCCAGTGTCGATGTCGTTACCGGCCTGATTAAAGCCAACATCCCGACGCGTATGGCGTTTACCGTGCAAAGCAAAATCGACAGCCGTACCATCCTCGACCAAATGGGCGCGGATGAACTGCTCAAATATGGCGATTCGCTGTTCCTTCAGCCCGGCAGTGCCGAACCGACCCGCCTGCAAGGCGCGTTTGTTTCCGATGATGAAGTCCACCACGTCGTCGCTTTCGTCAAGGAGCAGGCACCGGCAAATTATGTAGAAGGGCTGCTTACAGGCGAAGCGGCACAGGAAACGGCAAATATCGTCAGCCCCAATGCAGACAGCGACGAATTGTTCGATCAGGCAGTCGCCTATGTTTTGGAAAGCAAAAAAACCTCCATTTCGTCTTTGCAGCGGCAGTTGCGTATCGGCTATAACCGCGCGGCAAACCTGATGGAGGCACTGGAAAATGCGGGTGTCGTTTCGCCGGCCGACCTCAACGGCAGCCGTAAAATTTTGGCGCACAAGGACCATTTATAGCCCGTATTGCAAAATGCCGTCTGAACGGCGGAATTGGCGTTTCAGACGGCATATTATGTTTCAGGCGAAACATTGTGATATACTTGCCAGCTAAAATTTCCCCTTTGCGGCAATGCGGTTCAAATATCGTACCGTTGCGCTGTTTGCTTCCCCATGTAGGGAAGAAAGTTTATCATTTTATCAACACAACAAATTTAAGGGCTTATGATGAGCGTAACTGTTGAAACTTTAGAAAATCTGGAACGCAAAGTAGTGTTGTCCCTGCCTTGGTCCGAAATCAACGCAGAAACCGATAAAAAACTGAAACAAACCCAACGCCGTGCAAAAATCGACGGTTTCCGTCCGGGTAAAGCACCTTTAAAAATGATTGCCCAAATGTACGGTGCGAGCGCACAAAACGACGTGATCAACGAGCTGGTGCAACGCCGCTTCTACGATGTTGCCGTTGCCCAAGAGTTGAAAGTGGCAGGCTTCCCCCGTTTTGAAGGCGTTGAAGAACAAGACGATCAAGAGTCTTTCAAAGTTGCCGCCATTTTTGAAGTGTTTCCCGAAGTCGTTATCGGCGATTTGTCTGCACAAGAAGTCGAAAAAGTAACCGCTTCCGTCGGCGATGCCGAAGTGGATCAAACCGTAGAAATCCTGCGAAAACAACGCACCCGCTTCAACCATGTCGAACGCGAAGCCCGAAACGGCGACCGCGTCATCATCGACTTTGAAGGCAAAATCGACGGCGAACCTTTTGCCGGCGGCGCATCCAAAAACTACGCCTTCGTATTGGGCGCAGGTCAAATGCTGCCTGAATTTGAAGCCGGCGTAGTCGGCATGAAGGCGGGCGAAAGCAAAGACGTTACCGTCAATTTCCCTGAAGACTACCACGGTAAAGACGTTGCCGGTAAATCCGCTGTCTTCACCATCACATTGAACAACGTGTCTGAAGCTACTTTGCCTGAAGTTGATTCCGATTTTGCTAAAGCATTGGGTATTGCCGACGGCGACGTGGCCAAAATGCGCGAAGAAGTGAAGAAAAATGTCAGCCGCGAAGTGGAACGCCGCGTAAACGAACAAACCAAAGAATCTGTAATGAACGCACTGCTCAAAGCCGTAGAGCTGAAAGTGCCTGTTGCTTTGGTCAATGAAGAAGCCGCCCGTTTGGCAAACGAAATGAAACAAAACTTCGTCAACCAAGGTATGCCCGATGCCGCGAACTTGGATTTGCCTTTGGATATGTTCAAAGAACAAGCCGAACGCCGCGTGTCTTTGGGTCTGATTTTAGCCAAACTGGTTGACGAAAACAAACTGGAACCGACTGAAGAGCAAATCAAAGCCGTTGTCGCCAACTTCGCAGAAAGCTACGAAGATCCTCAAGAAGTAATCGACTGGTACTACGCAGAGCCTTCTCGCCTGCAAGGTCCGACTTCTTTGGCGGTAGAAAGCAACGTCGTTGATTTCGTTTTGGGTAAAGCAAAAGTCAGCGAAAAAGCATTGTCTTTTGACGAAGTGATGGGCGCGCAAGCCTGATTGTTCTGAAAATGCCGTCTGAAGGCAGTTTTTGAAAGCACCGAAGCCGCTTTTAAAGCCCGCTTTGGTGCTTTTCCATCATGAAAGGAGACGAAATGTCTTTTGATAACTATCTTGTCCCTACCGTTATCGAGCAGAGCGGTCGCGGTGAGCGTGCATTCGATATCTATTCCCGGCTTTTGAAAGAGCGCATCGTATTCTTGGTCGGACCGGTAACCGACGAGTCTGCCAATCTGGTGGTTGCCCAACTGTTGTTTTTGGAAAGTGAGAATCCGGATAAGGATATTTTCTTCTATATTAACTCGCCGGGCGGTTCGGTAACGGCCGGTATGTCGATTTACGACACCATGAATTTTATCAAGCCCGATGTATCGACTTTGTGCTTGGGGCAGGCGGCAAGTATGGGCGCGTTCTTATTGTCGGCAGGCGAGAAAGGCAAACGTTTTGCCCTACCCAACAGCCGGATTATGATTCACCAGCCTTTAATCAGCGGCGGTCTGGGCGGTCAGGCATCCGACATTGAAATTCACGCACGCGAACTTTTAAAAATCAAAGAAAAACTCAACCGCCTGATGGCGAAACATTGCGACCGCGATTTGGCAGATTTGGAACGCGACACCGACCGTGATAATTTCATGTCTGCCGAAGAAGCCAAAGAATATGGTTTGATTGACCAGATTTTGGAAAACCGCGCTTCTTTGCGGCTTTAATAAAAGAAACCTGAGAGAAACCGATGCCGTCTGAAACGTTCAGACGGCATTTGTTTCAAGCTGCGTTTGATATGGTATCGATACCGCCATCCACGGGACGGAAGAAGGATTTGGAGTTTTTTAAAGGATCCCCGTTCCCGCCTGTGATGGACGGATGCCGTCTGAAAGCCAAATGGGGCAGCAGTTTTTGCAAGGGCGCAACACCCGCATCCGCCTGAATCTGCCGGTACGGTTATTGAGAAAAGACAAGGGCAGGAAGCGGTATCCCGCCTTCCTTATTTATACCTGCAATTCATCTCCGTATTTGCCGATTGTATTTTCATATTGCGCCTCCATTCCTTATCGGTTTAAAAAAATGCCTTTTCCAATGGGATGGGTTTTATATCAATGAAAATAAACGGTTTTTATTTAAAAATAGCCAAGGTAGGCTGGCGGTTGGGTTTTATAGGGAGTGTATCGGGATAACCTTCCCTTGATGGCGTTTGAGTCCGTTCTCCCCATAATTGGTTTTGACATACTCTTCAACAATAGTCAGAAATTCCATTGCAATGTTGTCGCCTTTCAGTGTGACTTTGCGCTCCCCATCTATATAAACAGGTGCGACGGGTGTTTCCCCCGTACCGGGCAGGCTGATGCCGATGTCAGCCAGTTTGCTTTCACCCGGTCCGTTGACGACGCAGCCCATCACGGCGACATTCAAGGATTCCACGCCGGGATAAGCAGTACGCCATACGCTCATTTTTTGGCGCAGGTAATTTTGCACATCTTGAGCCAGCTCTTGAAAAACGGTACTGGTGGTGCGTCCGCATCCGGGACAGGCAGTAACCATCGGTGTAAACGAACGCAGACCCATAGTCTGTAAAATCTCTTGTCCGACAACAACCTCCTGAGTACGTGGGCTGCCCGGCTCCGGAGTGAGTGAAATGCGGATGGTGTCGCCGATTCCTTCTTGAAGCAAGACGGATAATGCCGCCGTTGACGCGACAATGCCTTTGCTGCCCATTCCCGCTTCAGTCAAACCCAAATGCAGCGGATAGGCGCAACGGCTGCCCAGTTCGCGGTAAACCTGAATCAGGTCTTGAACAGAGCTGACTTTGCACGACAGGATGATTTTGTCTTCGGGCAGCCCTAATAGAACGGCTTTTTCGGCAGATTCCAAGGCGGAGACAATTAGTGCTTCCTTCATCACTTCTTCGGGCGGTTTCGGCGCGGAAGAAGCGAGGTTGGCATCCATCATACGTTTGGCGAGGCTCTGATCCAAAGAACCCCAGTTTACGCCGATGCGGACGGCTTTATCGTTTTCGGCAGCAGTCCGAATCATAAAGGCAAATTTTTCATCGCCTTTTACGCCTTTGCCGACATTGCCGGGATTGATGCGGTATTTGGACAATGCTTTGCCGCATTCGGGAAATTCCGCCAACAGGCGTTCGCCGTTGAAGTGGAAATCGCCAATCAGTGGTGTGGCATAGCCCATATCGTCCAAGCGGCGGCGGATTTCGGCAACTTTGGACGCGGCTTCGGGGCTGTTGACGGTGATCCGCACCATTTCCGAGCCGGCATCGCTCAATTCCTTAATCTGCAATGCGGTGGCTTTTGCATCGGCAGTGTCGGTGTTGGTCATAGATTGGATAACGACGGGTGCTTCTGAACCGACGGTAATATGATCGATGCGGACTTGATACGTCTTGCGGCGTTGGAGTGTGTTCATATGGTTTGAATCTGTTTATTGACCGGTGAGGACGGTTTGCAATTCTTCCGAGTAGGGGAAATTTGCCTGCAGTTGCGCTTCGTATTCGAATGCCGCCTGCGCGTTTCCAAGGGCTTTGGCAATTTTCCAGCCAAGCAGCAAATCATCGGCCTGAAGGACTTCTACCCTGCTTTGGTATTTTTTAAAGTAGTAATCGGCATCGCCCAACTGCCCGGCCAGCATTTTGGTGCGCGCCAGTTCTTTAAATGCAGGGGGGAACTGCGGCTGCGAGGCGAGCGAGCGTTCCAAATAGGCTTCCGCCAATCCAAATTGCCCCTGTTTGGCACTGCATATGCCTTTATTCAGGTTGGCAATATAAGGGGTCGGGTAGGTGGGGTCGGCCAGGGCTTTGTCGAAATATGCCATAGATTCGGCAGGGCGGTTGAGCCTGCCGCACAGGAACCAGCCGTAGTTGTTGTTGATTTCGGCACTGTCGGGTTTGATGGAGAGGGCTTGCCGGAAACTTTCCTGCGCCTTGTCGTTAACTTTCAGGTATTGATAGATTTCGGCACGGACCAGCCAGGCAAGCTCGTTTTTAGGGTCCGATTTCAAGGCATCTTCAATACTTGCCGTTGCCTGACGGTAGTCCTGACCGCGCATATATTCCATTGCCAACTGGGTTTTGATATTGGAAACCTGATTGGCTTTTTCTGCCCGCGAGGGGCGGTAGGAAGTGCTACACGCGCCCAAGGCAAGAACAAGTAATAAAGACAGTCGTTTGGATGGCTTAAAAGGCATAATTACCCCTGTTGTCCGATTAAAATCTGCTGCCATTTTTGTTGACGGCGCGTTTTATCCCGAACCTGACCTGCCAGCTGTCCGCAGGCGGCATCGATGTCGTCGCCGCGCGTTTTTCGTACGGTAACGACAAATCCTGCCTGCTGCAAAATATCGCGGAACACACGGATGTTCTCATTGCTGGAGCGTTCGTATCCGGAGTTTGGAAAGGGATTGAACGGAATCAGATTGAACTTGCAGGGAACATCTTTGACCAGTTCGATCAGTTCGCACGCATGTTGCGCCTTATCGTTTATTCCGTCCAACATGACGTATTCGAAAGTGATGAAATCCCTGGGTGCTTTGACCAGATAGCGTTGGCATGCAGCCATCAATTCTTTCAAGGGATATTTTTTGTTTAACGGTACGATTTGGTTGCGGACTTCGTCATTGGAAGCGTGGAGGGAAACCGCCAAAGCCACCGGCATGACATCGCGCAACCTGTCCATTTGGGGAACCATACCCGAAGTGGAAACGGTTACACGGCGGCGGCTCAAACCGTAGCCGTGGTCGTCCAGCATAATGCTTAAGGCGGTAACGACATTGTCGAAGTTCGCCATCGGCTCGCCCATACCCATCATCACTACATTGGAAATTACGCGTTCGTTTTTCGGTGTAACACCCATCGCTTTGTTTGCCCACCACAACTGTCCGATGATTTCGGCAGCAGTCAGGTTGCGGTTGAAGCCCTGCCGGCCGGTCGAGCAAAATGTACATTCCAAAGCGCAGCCGACTTGCGAGGAAATGCAGAGCGTGCCGCGATCCGATTCGGGGATGAAGACGGTTTCCACCCCGTTCCCCGTCCCGACATCTAGCAGCCATTTTCGAGTGCCGTCTGAAGATTCTTGAGACATCATCAGCTTGGGAATTTCGATGCTTGCCTGTTCGTTCAGTTTATGGCGCAGGGATTTTGCCAAATCGGTCATTTCGTCAAAATTTTGCGCGCCGGATTGGTGCATCCAACGCATAACCTGTTTGGCACGGAAAGGTTTTTCGCCCATATCGGCAAAATGTCGGGTCAGCCCTTGAAGGTCGTAGTTGAGCAGATTGGTTTTCATGTGTTTGTGTTTTTCTTAAATTAAGGCTTCAAATAAAAAATTGCAGGGCAGGCAAGTTTGATTTGAAGCCTTTTGCGACAGAGTTTTCAGACGGCATGGATATATTTTATGCCGTCTGAAGAGGAGTTATGCGGTGTATTGTATCAACGGGGGCAGATTTCGGTTTGGCTGAAAAAGTAGGCAATTTCCAAAGCGGCATTTTCCGGAGTGTCCGAGCCGTGTACGGCATTGATGCTGACCGAAGTGGCAAAGTCCGCTCGTATCGTGCCTTCGGCGGCTTCGGCGGGATTGGTTGCCCCCATCAGTTCGCGGTTTTTCAGAACGGCGTTTTCGCCTTCCAGTACTTGAATCATAACCGGACCGCCGGTCATAAATTCAACCAATCCGGCGTAGAAGGAGCGGTCTTTATGAACCGCATAAAATTCTTGCGCCTCTTTGAGGGTAAGCTGCTTCATTTTGGCGGCAACGATTTTCAGACCGTTCTCCTCAAAGCGGCTGTATATTTTGCCGATAACGTTTTTGCCGACGGCATCGGGTTTGATGATGGAGATGGTACGTTCAATCGCCATGCTATATCCTTATTTTTACTTAAGAAGAGTCAAATCGGTATTCTACCAAAAAAATAACTTATCCGCCTGAAGCCTTGGGAGATAGGGTCAGGTGCGGCTGTTCCAAATAAACTTCGGACTGCATTTCGACCATCCGGCTGGCGGTGCGGGTAAATTCTTCGGCAAAATCGCCTTCCGTGTAGATATGGTTGACATCTACCGCGCCGGTGGCACACAGTTTGACACGGAAATCGTAGAGTACGTCAATCAGCCAAGTCAGCCGCCGCGCCTCCGCCTTTTCTTGCGGTGAGAGTTGTTCCAAACCTGAAATAAAAACCATTTCATAATGTTCGGCCAAATACAGATAGTCGGACTGTGAGCGGGGGCCGAAGCACAGTGCGCGGAAATCAAACCATATGGCACGGCCGGACTCGGCTTTGTGGGGAATTTCCCGGCCGTGGATGGTGCTGATGCCGGGGTTCAAATCGGTAATGCCCGTCATTTTTTTGAACAGTTTTGCCAGTTTTGCCTCATTTTCTTCATTGGCAGGCGTAAAGAAAATCTCGGCGGGGCGGAGGGTACGCAGCCGGTAGTCTTCCCCGCCGTCAACGTTTAAGACGGTCAGGCTGGACTCGATGAGCGCGATTGTGGGAAGAAAACTGCTCCGGTTTTGACCTTGCGGGTAGAGTTCGGAAGGCGCGTAGTTTGAAGTCGCCACCAAAACAACGCCCTCGTTAAGCAGGTTTTCCAGCAGACGGCCTAAAATCATTGCATCCGCAATATCGCTGACATGAAATTCGTCAAAACATAATACGCGGGTTTCTTTGGCAATCTCGGCGGCAACGGATTTCAATGGGTTGCTTTCGCTTTTCAGGGCTTTCAGCCGCCGGTGGATTTCTGCCATAAATGCATGAAAGTGGACGCGGCGTTTGCGGCGGTAAGGGAGGCAGCCGAAAAAAGCGTCCATCAGAAAACTTTTGCCGCGTCCGACCCCGCCATAGAAATAAAGCCCTTTGGGGACTTGCGGGGAACGCAAACTCCTGCCTAAAAAACGGTTTCTTTTGCGTTTGAACATCATCAATTCGGTCCAAAGCCGATCGAGGTGTTCGATGGCGGCAGCCTGCGCGTCGTCGCGGATGAAGTTGGGCAGTTGTGAGGCAGCCTGATACCAAGTCAGCGGGCTGTGATTTTCAAACGGCGGGGCTTTAAAAAGTTGGTCTCTATTACTCATATTTAACCTTGTTATACTTCTTGCGGCGGAGAAAGAAAATGCTTACCGTCGGTATTATAAATGATTTCCTTCAAACTTGGCGTTTTCCGTGGAAAAGAATAATGACGCGCACAAGGGAGTATAAGCAAAGGCGGCGTTTCAATATGGTGCAGATATGAGCCCAAATGCCTTTTATTTCAGGCTGCGTTTTAATATTGAAGAAGGATAAATGAAACAGATGGTGAATCGCGAAGCTGTTACGCCACCGTCAGCTTGGAGGGGGAGAAAACAAAACAGGAACAGGCTGCTTATACAAATTCGGCAACGAATAATACGAAGCCCGAAAGTGAAGTAGGAAATACGGGCGATTTTAATGTTTGACCAATCAGGGTTTAAGCTCAAAAATCATACTAATTAAATCAAGGGCAGGGTTTGGTAATCCGTAGAGCCAGCTCCTTCCGGTTCAGACGGCATACGTTTATGTTGGTATTTTGCCGGCACTTCTTACCGCCCTCGTGCCGGCTATCCCAAACTGCTTTGAAAACTGAACGCTCTTCGGTTTACTTCAAAAACGCGGCGTGATAAGCAATATGCTCGCCAATAAAACTGGCGATGAAGTAATAGCTGTGATCGTATCCTTTATGGAAACGCACATCGACCGGCTGGTTTGCCGCACGGCAGGTTTCGATGAAATCTTCAGTACATAATTGTGTCGGCAAAAATTCATCTTCCAAGCCTTGATCAATGCGCATACCTTGCACTTTATAGCCTTGTTGAATGAGTGAGTTCGCATCATATTGCTGCCATTTTTCGCGATCTTTTCCTAAATAAGCAGTAAAGGCTTTTTCTCCCCACGGTACGAGGCTTGGCGATAAAATAGGCGAAAAGGCAGAAACACTTTGATAATGTTCCCGATTCCGTAGTGCCAATACCAATGCGCCGTGTCCGCCCATCGAATGCCCCATAATGGAACGTTTACCGTTGGTAGGAAAGTGTTTCTCAATCAGACGGGGCAACTCGTTCAAAATGTAATCATACATTTGATAATTCGCCGCCCAAGGCTGCTCGGTCGCATTCAAATAAAAGCCTGCACCCTGTCCTAAATCGTAAGCGGCATCGTTCGGCACTTGTTCTCCGCGAGGACCGGTATCGGGGGCGACCACAATCACTTGATGTTCTGCCGCATAACGCTGGAAGCCCGATTTGGTAATGAAATTTTGTTCCGTACACGTCAAGCCGGAAAGCCAATAAATTACACCAAGCGGTCGATTTTCCAGATTATCAGGCAAATAGACGGCAAATTTCATTTCGCATTGCAGCGTTTGGGCATTGTGTGCCCAAACTTGTTGCGAACCGCCAAAAATTTGATGTTGTTCAATCAGTTTCATCGCATACCTTAGTAGTGAATAACGGCGCGGATCGATTTACCTTCGTGCATTAACTCAAAGGCTTCATTGATTTGATCGAGTGTCATTGTGTGGGTTACAAATGGTTCCAACTGGATGTCGCCTTTCATTGAATCTTCCACCATTTTCGGAAGCTCAGAGCGACCTTTCACGCCGCCAAATGCCGTGCCTTTCCAAACACGGCCGGTTACCAACTGGAACGGACGAGTTGAAATTTCTTGTCCTGCACCGGCTACACCAATAATAATGGATTGACCCCAACCACGGTGTGCACTTTCTAATGCCTGACGCATTACGTTTACGTTGCCGATACATTCAAAGGTATGGTCAATGCCCCATTTATTAATGTCTAACAACACATCTTTGATCGGTTTATCGCAATCGTTCGGGTTCAAACAATCCGTTGCACCAAACTGTTTTGCCAACTCGAATTTTGAAGGATTAGTATCAATGGCGATAATGCGGCCGGCTTTGGCTTGACGCGCACCTTGCACCACCGCCAAACCAATCGCGCCTAAGCCAAACACGGCAACAGAGTCGCCTTCTTGCACTTTTGCCGTATTATGTACCGCACCAATACCTGTGGTAACGCCGCAGCCGAGCAAACATACTTGTTCATGGTTGGCTTCAGGGTTGATTTTCGCCAGTGAAACTTCGGCAACAACTGAGTATTCACTAAAAGTCGAACAGCCCATATAGTGATAGATCGGCTGACCTTGATAAGAAAAACGCGTCGTGCCGTCCGGCATTAAGCCTTTACCTTGTGTATCACGCACTGAGACGCATAAGTTGGTTTTACCTGAACGACAAAACTCACATTTACCACATTCAGCGGTATAAAGAGGAATGACGTGATCACCTGGTTTTACGCTTGACACACCTTCGCCCACAGCAACAACCACACCCGCACCTTCGTGTCCAAGCACCACAGGGAACACACCTTCAGGATCGCTTCCTGATAACGTAAATGCATCAGTATGGCACACGCCCGTGTGGGTATTGCGGATTAACACCTCGCCTTTGCGCGGCATTTCTACGTCGATTTCCACAATTTGTAAGGGTTGATTTGGAGCGAATGCCACCGCCGCACGAGATTTGATGGTTGAATTGGTTTGTTTCATTTCCATTGTCTTTCCTCTTAATTCATTGACAAAACAGCCTTGCCTGAGCAACATAGCAACAGTTTACACTTTAGAGTTCACTCTAAGGCAAGTGTTTTTTACTGTTTTTGTTTAGAAGGAGGGAAAATGACTTATACCACTGCCAAAGCCGCCGAAAAAATAGGCATCTCCGCCCACCCCCTACGTTTTTACGACAAAGAAGGCTTGTTGCCTAATATCGGACGTGATGAATATGGTAACCGCTGTTTTACCGATAACGATTTGCAATGGTTGGGCTTATTGCAATGCTTGAAAAATACGGGAATGAGCTTAAAAGACATCAAACGCTTTGCGGAATGTACCGTCATTGGCGACAATACCATTGAAGAACGCCTTTCCTTGTTTGAAAATCAAATAGAAAATGTGAAGTGTCAAATTGCCGAATTAAAACGCTATTTAGATTTGCTTGAATACAAATTAGCGTTTTACCAAAAAGCGAAAGCATTAGGTTCGGTAAAAGCCGTAAATTTGCCGCAAATTCCTGAAACGGCTTAGTTTTAGTGCAATAAGCAGGATTTTTTTCCTGTTCGTAATAGAAATCAACAATTTGTTGTTTAAAAAGCGGATTGTAAGCAATGATAAAAAAATCCACGCTCTAATCCGTTGCTTGCTTGGCTTAAGGCATTGAAGCAGCGGATGAAGTTAAACCACAGAAAAAAACGCCGCTTGGAAGCGGCGTTTTGATGCTAAGGTTTAATTGGCATTTTCTTTTAAAGCCAAATCGACCCGCTCGCGCAACTCTTTACCGGGCTTGAAGTGGGGTACATGTTTTTCAGGTACTTCCACACGCTCGCCGGTTTTGGGATTGCGACCGATGCGGGCAGGACGATGGTTCAAATCGAAGCTGCCGAAACCGCGAATTTCGATGCGTTGACCTCGGGCAAGCGATCGGGTCATGGTGTCAACCAAGACTTTTACGCTGTACTCTACGTCTTTTGCCAGAAGATGCGTGCCGTTTTTGGCGGCAAATACTTCTGCCAAGCGAACCATTAACTCAGACTTTGTCATGTCTGCAACCTTATTCTTGCTCGCCGGAGAGTTTGGCTTTCAGCAGGTCGCCCAAGCTGGTGGTACCGGCATTCGCATTGGCAGCGGCATTGACGGAGTTCAGTGCTTCGCGGCTTTCTTTGGCATCTTTGGCTTTAACGGAAAGTTTGATGCTGCGGTTTTTGCGGTCAACGGTAACGATGACGGCTTCAACTTCGTCGCCTTCTTTCAGTTTGGTGGTCAAGTCTTCAACGCGGTCGGCTGCAAATTCGGAAGCAGGCAGGTAGCCTTCTACTTCGTCAGACAGGGCAACAACGGCACCTTTGGCGTCAACAGATTTCACGGAACCTTTAACCAAAGAACCTTTGTCGTTCACGCTGATGAAGTTGCCGAAAGGATCGCCTTCCAGTTGTTTGATACCCAAGGAGATGCGTTCTTTTTCCACGTCGATTGCCAATACGACGGCTTCGACTTCTTCGCCTTTTTTGTATTTGCGTACGGCTTCTTCGCCGGATTCGGTCCAGGACAGGTCGGACAGGTGAACCAGACCGTCGATGCCGCCGGGCAGGCCGACGAATACGCCGAAATCGGTAATGGATTTAACCGCACCGGAGATTTTGTCGCCTTTGTTGTGGTTGGCGGCAAATTCTTCCCAAGGATTGGCTTGGCATTGTTTCATACCCAAAGAGATACGGCGGCGGCCTTCGTCGATTTCCAAAATCATGACTTCGACTTCGTCGCCCAGTTGTACGACTTTGCTCGGGTGTACGTTTTTGTTGGTCCAGTCCATTTCGGAGACGTGTACCAAACCTTCGATGCCTTGTTCGATTTCGACGAATGCGCCGTAGTCGGTCAGGTTGGATACTTTGCCGAACAGGCGGGTGCCTTGCGGATAACGGCGGGTCAGACCGCTCCAAGGATCTTCGCCCAGTTGTTTCATACCCAAGGAAACGCGTTGTTTTTCTTGGTCGAATTTCAATACTTTGGCTTCAACTTCCTGACCGACTTCCAAGACTTCGCTCGGGTGTTTCACGCGACGCCATGCCAAATCGGTGATGTGCAGCAGACCGTCGATACCGCCCAGGTCAACGAATGCGCCGTAGTCGGTGATGTTTTTGACGATGCCTTTGATGACGGAGCCCTCTTGCAGGTTTTCCAGCAGGGCTTTGCGTTCTTCACCCAAAGTGGCTTCCAGAACGGCGCGGCGGGAAACCACGACGTTGTTGCGTTTTTTGTCCAGTTTGATCACTTTGAATTCGATTTCTTTGCCTTCAAAGTGGGAAGTGTCTTTAACGGGACGTACGTCAACCAAAGAACCCGGCAGGAATGCGCGGATGCTGTTGATCATAACAGTCAGGCCGCCTTTGACTTTGCCATTGATAACGCCGGACAGGATATCGCCGTTTTCCATCGCTTCTTCCAGGGCAATCCAATCGGCTGCGCGTTTGGCTTTTTCGCGGGACAGTTTGGTTTCGCCGAAGCCGTTTTCAACGGATTCGATGGTAACGGTAACGAAGTCGCCGACTTTGACTTCAATTTCGCCTTGAGCGTTTTTGAATTCAGCTACATCGATCAGGGATTCTGATTTCAGACCTGCGTTTACGGTAACGAAGTTTTGGTCGATTGCCACTACTTCAGCGGTAATCACCTCACCCGGGTTCATTTCTTGCAGGGTAAAGCTTTCTTCCAACAGCTGAGCAAAATTTTCCATAGACATATATAACTCTTTTCGGTACACCGCCAAGGGGTGCGGGGTGGGTTGGTGGATGTCTGCCGTCCTTGGCAGGGCAGACGGGTAAATAAGGTTTCAGACGGCATATGGGGGATTTTTATGCCGTCTGAAACGTAATGTGGGTAATTATACCTGAAAATTTAAACTTTACGATACCAATCAAGCACTTTTTTTACAGTTCCTTCTATAGTCAGGCGGCTCGTATCCAAAAGCAGGGCATCGGGCTGTTGTTTCAGGGGGGCGAGCGTGCGGTTTCGGTCTGCCTCGTCTCTGGCTTCGATGTCGGACAGGATGCGCTCGAATGCCAAACCTTCGCAGGGAATGCCGATTTGTTTGGCGCGGCGTTCGGCTCTGATTTTGGATTCTGCCGTAAGGAAGATTTTGAGTTCGGCTTGGGGGAAAATGACTGATCCGATGTCCCGTCCGTCGGCGACCAGTCCTTTTTCGGTCAGAAAATCACGTTGGCGTTGCAGCAGTGCGGCACGGACTTTAGGCAATTGCGCAACGGCGGATGCCCCCATGCCTATGGCTTCTGTCCGTATGCCGTCTGAAACGTCTTCTCCGCCGAGCAGGATGCTGCTTCCTGCAAATACGGCCGGTAGTTTTTCGGCAAGTTCGGAAACACGGTGCTCGTCATGCCATTGAACACCTTGTTTTTGTGCATACAGTGCGGTCAGACGGTAAAGTGCTCCGGAATCGAGATAGTCATATCCCAATGCGGCTGCGACTCGGGAGGCTACCGTTCCCTTGCCTGATGCTCCCGGACCGTCGATAGCGATTACTTTTTGTCTGTTCATAAAAGGTATTCCTGATAATTCAGCATGTGGGATTTCTAATTTTACATGCCGTCCTAAGGGTGTTTCTCGTTGAGGGCTGATTCTACCTGTTTCAAATGATTATTGTCTAAGGGTGCGAATTACCGGTTACTCAGGAAATTCTGATGGAGATTCAGAACCTGATAAATTTGTTCGGATTTTAGCATTTCGGATATTGGAGTGGAAATAAAAGCAATGCCGTCTGAAGTCAGTATGGCTTTCAGACGGCATTAATCGGTGTGAATCAGAAAAGGTTGCTGACAAAAATCAGCAGGATTACGAGGGGCACGAGGTATTTTACATAGGCGAACCAAATATTGACCGTCGTATGATTGCCTTTATAAAGTAATTCTTCCTTCGCTTCGTCTTTCATCACAAAACCGACAAACAGCGCGGAGCCGAGCGCGGTCAGCATAAACAAGATGTTGCCGCTGATATAGTCGAAGGCATCGAAAATATTTTTGCCGAACACGGAAACGTCTTTCCATGGGCCATAGCTCAAAATAGACGGGATGTTGCCGAAAACGAAGATGGCGGCCAATACAATTGTAATCGCGGCGGTACGGCGGATTTTGGTTTTTTCCTGAATGGTCGTAATCAACACTTCATAAATCGTCAGCGAAGTTGTCAACGCGGCAATCAGGAGCAGCGAGAAGAAAATGACGGCGAACACGGGTCCTGCCCACATATGTGAGAACACAATCGGCAAACTTTGGAATACCAAAGTCGGGCCGGAATTGGGCGCGACGCCGAAGCTGAAGAGCGACGGGAAAATCATAAAGCCCGCAAGTACGGCGATGATGGTATTGGTAATTGCCGTGATAACTGCCGTCTGAACCAGATTTTCGTTTTTATCCAGATAGCTGGATAAGGTAATCATCACGCCGAAACCCAAGCTCAAGGCGAAAAATACTTGTCCCAAAACGAAGACGAAAAGCTCAGTGGTAATCTTGCTGAAATCAGGCTTCAGATAGAAAGTAATCCCTTCCATTGCGCCCGGCAGGGTAACGTTGCGTACGACCATGGCAATCAGGAACAAAAACAGCAGCGGCATCAGGTATTTCGCTGCTTTTTCAATACCGCCGATAACGCCTTTGACTAAAATCCATTGGTTCACAACGACAAACAAGAAAGTGTAGAACGCAATTTCCCAAGGGCTGTTTTCAATGTGTTCGGTAAAAAAGCTTTTTGTAATCACACCGTCAACGGGGCTGGAAATGTCCAGATTGCCGCCGATAATGTTGACGATATAGCTGATGACCCAGCCGCCGAGTACCATATAATAAGCCATGATGCCGAACGCGCCGAGCAGCCCCATCCAGCCGACCAGCTTCCAAATTTTGGCAACGGGTTTGCCGTTCATCGAACCACCGAACGCATCCAGCGCGTTCACACCTTTGCGCCGCCCGATGACGTTTTCTACTAAAATCATCGGTATGCCGATAACGAGCATGGCGATACAGAATAAAAATACATACGCGCCGCCGCCGTTTTCACCGACCAAATACGGGAAACGCCACGTCGCGCCGAAACCGACAGTCGCGCCGGCAACGGTAAGGATATAAGTCAAACGGCTGGACCAGGTTTGACGGTTGGTATTTGAAGGGGAAGACATATTGAAACCGTGTCCGATTGAGATAAAGCGGAAATTTTACACGTGTTTTTTAACAGGAACTGACTGATTGTTTTTTAAGTGTATAGTTATTTTCACTAATAGAGTTATATTTTATAGTGGATATTTCTGATTTGCATAAATCAACAAGGATTGAATCAGATTTTATAGCCTGAATATTGTTTATATAAATCAAATATTTCTCATCTACTTACATTGGAATATAACCGAATTAAGCCAATTTGCTAACTGATTAATTTTGTTATATATGATTATGGTTTATACTAATACGCTTACTTACCTTGTTTTATTTGTTCTTCGTAAATTTCTATTTTAGGTAATTGTGTCAGTTCAATAGGACATGTTGCTCTCCACCAAAACCATTCAACGTAATACCAAGGATTATCTGGAAAATACAATCGCATTTCATCTACATCTTTAGGCCAAATTTTTCTTAATTCATCTACCTGTGTTTTTGGCGATCCAGTTAGTATTTTTTTGGATTTTCCCGATAATCGCACAACTCAATAACACCATCTGCAAGAAGTTCCTCTAAGAATTTAAAAAAATTTATTTCTAATAATGGATCTTGTATATCTAAATTCAAATAATCTTTATATTCATTAAAAATATCACCTAAAAATTCACATTTTTTTGATAATTCATATTTTAATTTAATGTCCATATAAGATCCCTATCAAAATTTTAGTTTTAATAGATTAATCGTTTATTTTTCTACAACAGGACGGTGAAATGAAATTTCATATGTCATATGGGCGGAGATGTTGCACCGGTAATATATGTAGTAAATGAAGATAAAAAAACCATCTATACAAGGGGAAGTATAGATGGCCAAACACATTACGGGGAAAACGTCTTACTCATAAGCCTGCTTGAACAGGCGTTACTCAGACAAGAGGATTATATCGCAAACTAACTGTTTTTTTTTGAGTTAATTTTTGTAAAACTACTTATTTAATAAGCATATAGTTGAATATAGGGAAATTATGGAATTTTGTTTCAGAATTTTGGACATTCGATAAATTTCCATTCCCCGGTCTTGAGGTTTTCTGTTTCCAGATGTGCGAATTGTCTGCGATGAAGATGCTGCACGCGGTTGCCTGCGGCCGCTATCATCCGTTTGACCTGATGGTATTTGCCTTCCGTAATGGTCAGTAATAATGTGGTCGGGCTCTCTAAGTTGGCATCAGCGGCGCAAACGGTTTCATTTTCATCATGAAGCAGGACGCCGTTTTTTAGCGTTTCACAGAGCATTCCGTCAGCAGGATGCTTGAGTGTTACCTCGTATAATTTGGGAATCTTACGGCTCGGAGAGGTAAGGTTGTGATTCAGTTTGCCATCGTTGGTAATCAGTAATACGCCGGTTGTATCTGCATCCAGCCTGCCGACTGCCTGCATGTCAATATTGCGCATATTGTCGGGGAACAGGCTGAATATGCTGCGGTAGTGCTTCGGTTTGTGTGAAGTTTCGTAATCTTCAGGCTTGTTGAGCAGGATGTAGAAATAGGGTTCGGGAATAACGGTTACTGCTTCCCCGTCAATATCCAACGTTTCGACGGATGAGGAATCGATGTCTGCATCGGTGTCGTCCATGCAGGTTCCGTTGATGGAGACGCAGCCGCCCCTAATCAGCCATTGGCACTGCTTGCGGCTTCCTATGCCTTGATATTGCAGGTATTTGATGAGTTTCATGATGGTATGGGAAATGTGGGATGAAAAAGACAGGACTGCGAAAGTTCTGTCATATGCCGTATCCGAATCAGCTTCCAATCAGTTTGACCCTCTGTCCCGGATTGATGGTGTTCAGGTTGGGATTGAGCCGGCGGATGTCGTCGATATGGATATTGAAGCGCGCGGCGATACTTTTGAAGGTGTCGCCTTTGCGCGCGGTGTAGGATACTTTTTCAATACGGGTTTGGGCAGGGGCTGCCTGCGCCAGGCGGAGTACCTGTCCTTTTTGGATGGTGTTGCCTTTGATGTTGTTGGCGACAATCAGGTCGGCTACGCTGACGTTGTAGCGTTTGGCAATGTTGAACAGGGTGTCGCCTTCTACAACGCGGTGGATGCTGGCATGGAGCGGGGAGGTTTCGGCTTCGCCATCGGCAGCTTTGGCTACGCGCGTTTCCAAACGTACCCGGTGTTTGCCGTCGGCGGCAATGGTATGTTGCGGAGATGCGGAAATTTTATGTTCGACAACTGTGTCAGGCGTGCCGATGACGGCAGAGATGGTTTCTTCAGCCTGTCGGCGCAGGTTGTTTCGGGCAACAAGCTGCATGAGTTCGTCTGCCGCCTGCATGTCGTTTTGGGGGACGATCTGCGCGAGTGTTGCGGTTTGGGTTTCAGACGGCATGGCGGTCTGTTTTTCGGTTTGAGGTTGCGCTGCGGCTGTCGCAAGGGCAGGTTCGGCAATGCGGACAAGGGGATCGGGTTCCGTACGGACGGTTTCCTGCGGCAAAGGTGCGACGGTAATGTCCGCTGTCTGTGCGGCGGCGGGTCGGATTCGGGCAATGCCGACGTTCACCGTGCCTGCCGGCATATTGGAACGGTAGGTGTCGGGCGTATTGTCGATGTCGATGGAAACGACGGATTCCGATGCCGTCTGAAGGGTCTTGCCGTTCTTGGCGACAAGGATGCTGCGTCCTGCGTTGACAAGGTTGCCGTTCAGGTTGTTGAGGCGTTTGATGTCGGCAATGCTCATACCGGTTGCCGTCGAGATGTCGGACAGGCTGGTTTTGGCGGCAGGCGTATAGACTTCCCATGAAAACAGGCTGTCAGGTGCGGCGTTGAGGTAGTTGCTTTGGAAGGTTTGGACGGATGCGACAGGAAGCAGCAGTTTGCGTTTGCTTTTGGGGATGAACGCGGGGACGTTGAATGCGGGGTTTAGGGCGAGCAGCTCGCTTTGCGTGATGCCGGCAAGCCGGGCGATGGCTTCGTTGTCGAGCGGACGGTCCGGTTCGACTGCCTGAAAATAGGGTTTGTTGTCTATGTCGCTGATATTCATGCCGAAAGATTGGGGGGCGGCAATGATGTTGCGCACGGCGAGCAGCTTGGGGACATAGTTGCGCGTTTCGTTGGGCATACGCAGGTTTTCGTAGGTCGGTTCGAGCCCTTGGGCGCGGGCGCGGTTGATGGCGCGTCCGACGTTGCCTTCACCCCAGTTGTAGGCGGCAAAGGCAAGCGGCCAGTCGCCGAACAGTCCATAGAGGTATTGCAGATAGTTGAGTGCGGCATCGGTGGCGGCGTAAACGTCGTGCCTGCCGTCGTAAACCGGTGTTTTTTCCAGGCCGTAATGCCTGCCGGTAGCGGGCATAAACTGCCATAATCCTGATGCGCCGACGTGTGATTTGGCTTTGGTGACGAACGCGCTTTCGATGAAGGGAAGCAGGGCGGCTTCGGCGGGCATATTGCGTTTTTTGACTTCGTTGGCGATATGGTACATATAGGGTCTACTCCGGTTGATGACCCTGTTGAAATAGCTGCGGCTTGCGATGAATTTGCTTTCGTGGCGGCGTACCAGTTCGGGATTGACTTCGCCCATCCGGAAGCCTTGGCGCAGCTCGCTCCACAGGCTGCCGGATTGGAAATATTGTTTTGTCGGTGGCAGGTCGAGTATTGAAGAGTTTAAGCGCATAATCGCCAAACCGATTTGGTGTGAAGAGGTGTTTTGAGCGTATAGTGAGCCAGAACAGACGGAGAGACCCGAGGCAGTCAGGACGATGGTTTTGAGTTTGGACATGATTTATATCGGCGGAATAAACATATTCTATCGTCCGATGGTACTGTTTGACTGAAAAAGCGTCAAGTTTTACAGGAACTTTATGCGGATTCGGAAATGGACGGCCGATGTGTTTTTTGACAGAAATTCTGTTTGGAATAGAATATCGGCAGGCAATCTGTTTGAAACGGACGCAATATGGATGCATGGTTTGAAGATACGGCGATGGGGCGGTATGTTGCAAAATTGGAACAGGACTTCTTCGGGCGGTATCTGGATTCATACCGTTTTTCGGGAATGTGTGCGGTTCAGGTGGGCGGCAGGTGGCTGATGCCGTCTGAAGATGTTGTCTGTGTGCCGCGAGATATGTCGATGTCGGCGGAAAATATGGCTTTGGCGGATGTTTCTGCGGATATGCTGCTTTTCCCGCATACTCTGGAAGGCGGTGTTCCTTCGCAAATCCTGTCTGAGGCGCACCGGATATTGAAACCGTCCGGACGTTTGATGCTGACGGGTTTCAATCCGTATTCGCTCTGGGGATTCAGCCGTTGGTTTGACGGCGAACGCCTGCCGGAAAAACGGTTTTGTCTGCCGTTGTCCGAGTTGAAAAGGCGGCTTGCCGATGCCGGTTTCGATATTGAATTTGGGAAATTTATGGTGTATCTGCCGCCCGTTTCGTCGCTCGGGCAAATACGCTTTTGGCGGTTTATGGAAAAGGCGGGCGACCGTTGGTGGCCGCAGTGTGCCGCAGTGTACGGTCTGGTTTTGGTCAAAAGGGCGGCGGGCGTAATGCCCCTGCCCGCGTGGGACGGGTATTGGGGCGGCAAAGCCCTTGCGGCGGGTGCGGCAAGGGTTGCGGATTAGGGACAGCCGTCTCTCAGACGGCATCTGTCAGAAAAAATGTCGGGAGGGGTTATGCCGGAATTGCCGGAAGTGGAAACGACGTTGCGCGGCATCGCGCCGCATATTGAAGGGAAAACGGTGGAAACCGTGATATTGCGCCAGTCGAAGCTGCGCTGGCAGGTCAATCCCGATTTGGGGGAGATTTTGTCCGGCCGGCAGGTTTTGTCCTGCGGCAGGCGTGCCAAATATCTGATTGTCCGTTTTCAAACGGGGATTTTGCTGATTCACTTGGGGATGTCGGGCAGTTTGTGGATTTTTATGCCGTCGGACGGACGTATCGGCAAGCCGGACAGACACGATCACGTCGATATTGTGTTTTCAGACGGCACGGTCATGCGTTACCGCGATCCGAGAAAGTTCGGCGCGATACTTTGGTATGAGGGAATCGAAGAACATCATCCGCTGTTGGAAAAACTGGGGCCGGAGCCTTTGTCGGAGGCATTTTGTGCGGATTATCTGTATGCAAGGCTGAAGGCGCAGAAACGCGCGGTCAAACTTGCCCTGATGGACAATGCGGTCGTGGTCGGTGTGGGCAACATTTATGCCAACGAGAGCCTGTTTAGGGCGGGCATTTCGCCCCGCCGTCCTGCCAACCGCCTGAAAAAGAAAGAGTGCGCGCTTCTGGTTGAAACCGTCAAAGCGGTGTTGCAGCACGCCATTGAAACGGGCGGCAGTACGCTGAGGGACTTTGTGGACAGCGACGGCAAAAGCGGCTACTTCCAACAGGAATATACGGTGTACGGGCGGCACAATCAACCGTGCCCTCGGTGCGGCGGTTTGGTTGTGAAAGAAACTTTGGGGCAGCGCGGCACGTTTTATTGCCCGAACTGTCAGAAATAGGGCTGAAAACGGTTTCAGACGGCATTTTATCGGTATGCCGTCCGAACGTTTCAACAACAAACACCGATTATCGGGAAAGAATTGCTCATGTCTTCAAATAAAGCTTCATTTTTTACACGTCTGCGCCGCTTGTGCCGTTTGGCGGTCTGGCTGTTCAAAACCGGCAAAAACCTGCGCGGTATTGACGGCGGCTGCCCCGAGTCGCGTAATCGGGCGGTAATCGAGTTGGGTAGGGGGGCTTTGGCGGCTTTGGATATCGGATTGGAGGTGGGCAGACCCACACCCGAACATCCGAACGGTGTCTTGGTTGCCGCCAACCACGTGTCTTGGCTGGATATTTTCGCTATGAGCGCGGTTTATCCGAGCAGCTTTATCGCCAAGCAGGAAATCAAAAGCTGGCCGGTATTGGGCAAGATGGGGCAGAACGCGGGAACGGTGTTCATCAACCGCAATTCGCGGCGCGACATCGAACCGATTAACCGCGCCGTCTGCGAAACCTTGCAACGCGGTCAAAACGTCAGTTTTTTCCCCGAAGCGCGGACTTCCTCCGGACTGGGGCTTTTGCCCTTCAAAGCCGCGCTGTTCCAATCCGCCATCGATGCGGGGGCAAAGGTTTTGGCGGTCGCGCTGCGTTATTATGACGAAACGGGAAAAAGGACGGCTCGTCCCTCATATGCCGATGTCGGTTTGCCGACCTGCCTGTGGCGCATTGTGTCCATGAAAAAACTGACCATCAAAGTCGATTTCGTTTGCGTGGCGGATACGGCGGAAAGCGAAGACCGTTATGCTTTAAAAGATAAAATCGAAGAAAGCATCCGTGCCGTTGTCGCCGGCGATGCGGACGTTGCCATCTGAAACCGGTTGTCGGAATGTGGCAGTATGATTCGCTTTTGCGGATGTATAGTGGATTAAATTTAAACCAGTACAGCGTTGCCTCGCCTTGCCGTACTATATTAAGGCTGCGGCAACGGGAGCACCTCAAACGAAATGGCGTAAGGATAGTTTGTTGTATCTATGGAAAATGCCGTCTGAACCTGTGTTCAGACGGCATATTTTATATGGGATTAACGGTGGAACCTGCTGCCGTCGAAATCATCGAAAGCCTCATAAGCCGCCCGGCATTGGGTTTTCTGTTCCTTATAAGGCAGGGAGCGGAATGCTTTGCGCGCCTTTTTGTTTTCGCGCAATTCCTGCACGTTGCCTTGCAATCGGTACCACGCGGCACGGCGTTCCAAATATTTCCTGCATTCGGGGTGCAGCATCTGCTTGTTTGCCTTGCGGATATGTTTAGTATGTCGGTGGGCGGGTTCTGACGTACCGGCAGCGGCAGTTGTCGATACCAGTCCCAATATTGCAGACAACAGTATGGCAAGCATCTTTTTGACAGACATGACGATCCTTTCAGTTTGTAATTCTTTCCAGTATAGGATGGAAGGATGGAACGGGCAAATTGTCGGCAGTTTCAGACTCATTCAGCCGACAAAACTTGCCGTTTGATATGCAGATTCAAATAACACATTAATCTCAATAATAAATTCCAATCGGTAAGAAAATGGAATTTGTCGGCGGCGGCGTGGCAAAAATCATACTTTGCAAAATTTAACAATTTGCAGGGGCAGAAAACCGGAAGCTTTCCTTTTTCGTCGGAAAATCCTTATTTCATCGCCTTGTAGCCGGAGCCGGTCAAAAGGCAAAAAATTTACCCGTTTTTTATCGGTAAAGAATTATCAGATAAAACAAATATTATAGGAAAAATACGACAGGCGGGTTTTATCGCGCATTGCCTGAAACTGAAAAATGCAACCGTTGTCAAGACTGGAGAAAATGCCAAAAATCCACTATATTGTCTGTCTTAATTTATTTGAAAAGACCGTGTCTTGAATATCAAGAGTGGAAGAGGAAGCGATGAATACACCGACTGATTTGAAAGTAACCAAACGAGACGGAAGATTAGAAGCCATTGATTTGGATAAGATTCACCGTGTCGTTACTTGGGCGGCGGAAGGATTGGAAAATGTTTCCGTGTCGCAGGTCGAGTTGAAATCGCACATCCAGTTCTACAACGGCATCCGCACCGACGACATCCACGAAACCATCATCAAAGCCGCTGCCGATTTAATTTCGGAAGATACCCCGGACTACCAATACCTTGCCGCGCGTTTGGCGATTTTCCATCTGCGTAAAATAGCCTACGGCGAATACGAGCCGCCGCACCTTTACGACCACGTTAAAAAACTTACCGATGCCGGAAAATACGACAGGCATATCCTTGAGGATTACAGCCGCGAAGAATTTGACGAGCTGAACGCCTATATCGACCACGAACGCGATATGTCCTTTTCCTATGCCGCTGTCAAACAGCTCGAAGGCAAATATCTGGTACAGAACCGCGTTACCCGCCAGATTTACGAAACGCCGCAGTTTTTATATGTTTTGGTGGCGATGTGCCTTTTCAGCAAATACCCGAAAGAGGCGCGCTTGGGTTACGTCAAACGGTTTTACGATGCCGTTTCCACATTCAAAGTATCGCTGCCGACCCCGATTATGAGCGGCGTGCGTACGCCTACGCGCCAGTTCTCAAGCTGCGTATTGATCGAATGCGACGATAGTTTGGATTCCATCAATGCCACTACCAGCGCGATTGTGAAATACGTTTCCCAACGCGCGGGTATCGGCATCAATGCCGGACGTATCCGCGGTTTGGACAGCGAAATCCGGGGCGGCGAAGCGCGGCATACCGGCTGCATTCCCTTCTTTAAAATGTTTCAGGCGGCGGTCAAATCCTGTTCGCAAGGCGGCGTGCGCGGCGGCGCGGCAACCTTGTTCTACCCCTTGTGGCATATCGAAGCCGAAAGCCTGCTGGTGTTGAAAAACAACCGCGGTGTGGAAGACAACCGTATCCGTCAGCTTGATTACGGCGTGCAAATCAATCGTCTGCTGTACACCCGCCTGATTAAGGGCGGCAACATTACGCTGTTTTCGCCCAACGAGGTTCCGGGGTTGTACGAAGCGTTTTTTGCCGACCAAGACGAATTTGAGCGGCTCTATACGAAATACGAGCAAGACCCGAACATACGCAAGCGTATCATTCCGGCTGCCGACCTGTTTTCCACGCTGATGCAGGAGCGTGCCGGGACCGGGCGCATCTACATTCAAAACGTCGATCACTGCAATACGCACAGCCCGTTCGATCCGCGCGTCGCCCCCGTGCACCAGTCCAACCTGTGTATGGAAATCGCGCTGCCGACCAAACCGCTGGACAACATCAACGACCCTGACGGCGAAATCGCCCTGTGTACCCTGTCCGCCTTCAACTTGGGCGCATTAAACAGCCTGGACGAATTGGAAGGGCTTGCCGATTTGACTGTGCGCGCACTCGATGCACTTTTAGATTATCAGGGATATCCGGTAGAAGCCGCGCGTACCTCTACTATGGGCCGCCGTTCGCTCGGCATCGGCGTCATCAACTACGCCTACTATCTGGCAAAAAACGGCGTACGCTACAGCGACGACTCCGCACTCGGCCTGACCCACCGTACCTTTGAAGCCATGCAGTATTACCTGCTCAAAGCGTCGGTAAACCTTGCCAAAGAATACGGAGCGTGTCCGCTCTTCAACCAAACCGTTTATTCGCAGGGTAAATTGCCCATCGACACCTACAAAAAAGACTTGGATGCCGTGTGCAACGAGCCTTTGCACTACGACTGGGAAAGCCTGCGCGCCGACATCGTCAAATACGGCCTGCGCAACTCTACTCTGACCGCACTCATGCCGTCTGAAACCAGTTCGCAAATCGCCAACGCCACCAACGGTATCGAGCCGCCACGCGGCTTGGTAACGGTCAAAGCGTCGAAAGACGGAATCCTGAAGCAAGTCGTGCCGGAGTTTGAAACCCTGAAAGACGCCTACGAAACTCTGTGGCAGCTTCCGAGTAACGAAGGCTACCTGAAACTCGTCGGCGTGATGCAAAAATTCGTCGATCAGGCGATTTCCGCCAACACCGCCTACGACCCGGGCAAATTTGAAGGCAGCAAAGTTTCCATGAAACAAATGCTCAAAGACTTATTGACCGCTTACAAATACGGCGTCAAAACCCTGTACTACCACAACACCCGCGACGGCGCGGACGATACGCAAGCTGATATTCAGGATGACGGCTGCGCGGGCGGGGCTTGTAAGATTTAAAACAGGTTAATTTTTGAAATATATCCAAGGCTTCTAGATAGTAGAAGGCTTCAAGGATTTTCTTAAATTAGTGCCTACTACTATATGAGGCTAAGTTGTTATTTTCCAGAAAAGGAGAAGTATAGATGTCATTCGGTCATTCTTAGCTGAATATAAATTTTATATATTTATTAGTGTTCTTTTAGTCTTCGCTATTTTAGGATGGTGCTTTATTGATAAACTTCAAAAAGTTTCATATGGTGAATTAAAAATTAATAGAAAAGTCGACTAATTTTAAAAAGAGAGACGTTATGTCCTGCGAACACCTAGTCATGTCATACAGCACCTTTCCCAAAACCAAAAACGACGCGCTGAAAGAGCCGATGTTTTTTGGTCAGCCGGTAAATGTCGCCCGTTATGACCAGCAGAAATACGAAGTATTTGAAAAACTGATCGAAAAACAATTATCTTTTTTCTGGCGGCCGGAGGAAATCGACGTGTCGCGCGACCGTATCGACTATGCAAATCTGCCCGAACACGAAAAACATATTTTTATCAGCAATCTGAAATACCAAACCCTGCTCGATTCGATCCAAGGCCGCAGCCCAAATGTTGCGTTCTTGCCTTTGGTGTCTATTCCCGAGCTGGAAACGTGGATTGAAACGTGGAGCTTCAGTGAAACCATCCACTCGCGCAGCTACACTCATATCATCCGCAATATCGTGAATGATCCGTCAGTCGTGTTCGATGATATTGTGCAAAACAAATACATCATCGCCCGTGCTGAAGACATTGCCTGCTATTACGATGATTTGATTGAATACACTCAGTATTACAATCTGTTGGGTGAAGGCACGCACAATATCGGCGGCAAGCTCGTGACCGTATCTTTGCGTGAGTTGAAGAAAAAGCTCTATCTCTGCCTGATGTGCGTCAATGTATTGGAAGCCATCCGCTTTTACGTTTCATTCGCCTGCTCGTTCGCCTTTGCCGAGCGCGAATTGATGGAAGGCAACGCCAAAATCATCAAGCTGATTGCCCGCGATGAAGCCCTGCACCTGACCAGCACCCAGCATATGCTCAACCTGATGCGCGCCGGTGCCGATGATCCTGAAATGGCTGAAATTGCGAATGAATTGCAGGACGAATGTTTCAAACTCTTCAAAAAAGCGGCGGAGCAGGAAAAAGAATGGGCTGCCTATCTGTTTAAAGACGGTTCGATGATCGGTTTGAACAAGGAAATTCTGGCTCAATACGTTGAATACATTACCAATCTGCGTATGCAGGCAGTTGGCCTTCCTGCTGGGTTTGAAGGTGCGACCCAAAATCCGATTCCTTGGATCAACGCATGGCTGTCTTCTGACAATGTACAGGTTGCGCCGCAGGAAGTGGAAATTTCTTCTTACCTTATCGGACAGATTGACTCTGAAGTGAATACGGATGATTTGGGCGACTTTGAGCTGTAAATTTTTTACTGTATGTGTTTTTTATGGAGGAATGCCGTCTGAAACTTGTTTTTTCAGACGGCATTTTTTCAATAAGGAATGAAACGGGTTAGGCTTGTTATCGGTTTTGGGTTTTTATGATTGGTTAGAAATGGCGCTCATTAGTACGAGAGATAGGGTTTTTGAGTTGTTGGAGGGGGAAACTTTGTTGGAAGGTCTGGAACGGACGGGGCATATGGTGGAATATCAGTGCCGAAGCGGATATTGCGGATCGTGCCGGGTAAAGATTTTGGAGGGAAGTGTTACTTATCGGGAGTCGCCGTTGGCTTTTTTGGGTAGGGATGAAATACTGCCTTGTTGCTGTTGCGTTGAAGAAAATATCAGTTTGGATTGCGGATTGGAGGGAGAGGTCGGGCAGAAACCTGAGGGTTTCTTGAAATAAAAGCCGTCTGAAACGGATTCAGACGGCTTTTGTACAGCATTACTGGTTATGCCTGATGAGTCGGTAAAAAGTTTCACCGTCTTGGATGTAACCTAATTCTACTCTGGCAATTTCTGAAATGGCTTCTTGGCCGTTTTCTAAATCATAGACTTCGGCGGCCAGAGAATTATTGCGTAAAGCGAGTGTCTGGTTTTTTTCTTCCTGAACGGCAATTTGATCTTTCAGGTTGTTGTTGCGTCTGATACTGCCTTTGCCGAACCAGAGGCTGTACTGGCAGCAGACAAGTGAGACGGATAAAACGACAGTTACCCACTTCATACGTTAACCTTTTTTATTTGCCCAGTTGGTAGAATGCGGCTTTCCCAGGGTAGTAGGCGGCTTCCGCCAATTCTTCCTCGATACGCAGCAGTTGGTTGTATTTTGCCATGCGGTCGGAACGGGACAGGGAGCCGGTTTTGATCTGCATGCAGTTGGTGGCTACTGCCAAGTCGGCAATGGTGCTGTCTTCGGTTTCGCCGGAGCGGTGGCTCATTACGCTGGCGTAGCGGTTGCGTTTGGCCAAGTCGACGGCTTTCAGGGTCTCGCTCAAAGTACCGATTTGGTTGACTTTGACCAGTAATGCGTTTGCTACGCCTTTTTCGATGCCTTCGGCCAAGATTTTTGGATTGGTTACGAACAAGTCGTCGCCGACCAATTGAACTCTGCTGCCCAATTTTTCAGTCAGCAGTTTCCAGCCTTCCCAGTCGTTTTCGTCCATACCGTCTTCGATGGAAACGATTGGGAATTCGTTAACCAGGCCTTCCAAGTATTCGGCAAATTCTGCGCTGGTGTAAGAGCGGCCTTCGGCTTCCAAGTGATATTTGCCGTCTTTATAGAATTCGCTGGATGCGCAGTCCAGGGCAAACAATACGTCTTCGCCTGCTTTATAGCCTGCGGCTTCAGTTGCTTCGACGATCAGTTGCAGGGCTTCTTTATGGCTGTTCAGGTTAGGTGCGAAACCGCCTTCGTCGCCAACGGTAGTTGGGAAGCCTTTGCCGTCACATAGTTTTTTCAGTGCGTGGAAGATTTCGGCACCGCAACGCAGAGCTTCGCGGAAAGATTTTGCGCCGACAGGCATAATCATGAATTCTTGGATATTCAGGCTGTTATTGGCATGTTCGCCGCCGTTGATAACGTTCATCATCGGAACAGGCAGGGCCATTGGGCCTGCGCCGCCCAAGTAGCGGTACAGGGGCAGGCCTGCATCTTCAGCAGCTGCGCGTGCTACGGCCATAGAAACGGCCAAAGTCGCGTTGGCACCCAAGTTGCCTTTGTTTTCAGTACCGTCCAATTCGATCATGATTTGGTCGATATAAGATTGTTCGCTGGCATCGATACCGATGAGGGTTTGCGCGATTTGGTTGTTGACGTGGTCAACGGCTTTCAATACGCCTTTGCCCAAGTAACGGGATTTGTCGCCGTCGCGAAGTTCTAAAGCTTCTTTCTGACCGGTTGATGCGCCGCTTGGTACGGCTGCGCGTCCCATGACGCCGGATTCCAACAGTACGTCGCATTCTACGGTTGGGTTGCCGCGTGAGTCCAAAATCTCGCGGGCAAAAATATCAACGATTGCGCTCATAAATATTCTCCAAATTAAAGTGACGTGAGGTAAAACGGTAGGCTTCAGACGGCATTTTTGCCGTAGAGCCGCCAACTTAAGTAAATCGAAAGTAGGGCGGCCGCCATAAAAACAATACTGGAAATGCCGTGCCACATTCCGAAAGATCCGCCCAAAGCCGACAACAGCCAATTCTCATGCCCGTATTTCAGCGCCTCGATAACGGGTGTAATCAAGAATCGGTTGGCGGCAAGGGCGGACAATAAAAAAATCAGCAGGGCGGTTTGCAGCCGGGTCAGGACGGCAAAGGCGGCAGCCAACACCGCGCCCCAAACGGCAAGCCCGCTCCAAGAAAGGATGTCGAACAAAACGCTGGCAATTTCGCCCGCCTGCATTTTGGGCAGCATTTTGAACAGTACCGGCGCGGCGATATAACCCGTCATAATCTGCATACCGAGTCACAAGGTTGCGGCATACAGGCTGATTTTTCGGAAAGTCTGCATCATAAGGCGAAACCGTGTTACTCGATTGTTAAAATCGGTTGTGATTTGATTAAATCGTCCAATGCTTTGATGCGGATTAAAAAATCTTCTAAAAGATGCAGCGGCAGCGCGCTGGGGCCGTCGCATTTCGCCAGTTTCGGATTGAGGTGGGATTCAAGAAACAGGCCTGCAATCCGGGCAGCCATGCCGGAAAGTGCTAAATCCAGTGCTTGTGTCCGTCTTCCTCCGGAAGCGGCAGAGCCCGATTCCCTTGTTTGCAGGGAGTGGGTAACGTCAAAGATGACCGGCAGATTATCGCAGGTTTGTTTCATCACGCCGAAACCGAGCATATCGACAACGAGGTTGTCGTAGCCGAAGCTGCTGCCGCGTTCGCATAAAATCAGTTTCCCGTTGCCGGCTTCGCGGAATTTTTCCACAATGTTTTTCATTTGCGAGGGGCTGAGGAACTGGGGTTTTTTGATGTTGACGACCTTGCCGGTTTTCGCCATTGTGGTTACTAAGTCGGTTTGCCGCGCAAGGAAGGCGGGAAGCTGGATGACATCGCACACTTCGGCAACGGGTCGGCACTGATAGGGTTCGTGTACGTCGGTAATGACGGGGATGCCGAATTCCGCTTTGACTTTTTCAAAAATCTTTAAGCCTTCTTCCAAGCCTACGCCGCGATAAGAATGGATGGAGGAACGGTTTGCCTTGTCGAAAGAGGCTTTAAAGATATAGGGAATGCCCAGTTTGCGGGTTACTTCGACGTAATGCGCGCAGGTTTGGAGGGTGGAATCCAAATCTTCCAAAACGTTGATGCCGCCGAATAGGACGAAGGGCGAGTTGTTGCCGAGGGTAATGCCGTTGATTTTAATATCCATAATCGATGTCCGTTTTCAGGGTTACAGCACGGTGTGCGGCGGCTCGTAGGAGATGATGTCGCGGATTTTGTTGTTTCCGTCTACCAAGACGACTTTGGGTTCATGCGCGGCGATTTCCGGTTCGGAGAGTTGGATATAAGACATGATGATGACGATGTCGCCTTTCTGCACCAGCCTGGCCGCCGCACCGTTCAGGCAAATCACGCCGCTGCCGCGTTTGCCTGAAATGGTATAGGTTTCAAAACGTTCGCCGTTGTTGTTGTTGACGATGGCGACTTTTTCGTTGGGATAGATGCCTGCCGCGTCCAACAGGTCTTGATCGACGGTAATGCTGCCGACGTAGTTCAAATCGGCTTCGGTTACGGTGGCGCGGTGGATTTTTCCGCCAAGCATAGTACGGAACATGTATTTCCTTTTGGTTTGTGTGCGGTCTGACGGGCGCGATGCCGTCTGAAAATCTGAATGCCGTATTATAGTGGAGTTTCCTTCAAATTCATAATGGCAAGGCTTCGGGCAGGGAAGCTGTTTTCAGACGGCATTTCATTTTTGCCGATTGGCAATCCGGCTCAACTCTCCCAATCGATTGAGAAAATGCTGCCGTCCAAATGCAGTTTGACGGCAAGGATTTCGTCGCTTTCCATATTGGCGGGCATATAATCCATAACGGCAAAAGCCGGACTTTCTGCCCATAAGCTGATATAGGTCAACTGCATGGTGCGGACAAACTTTGCCGCATCGCGGCTTGTTTGGGCATCTTCGGTGTGAAAGTCGATATAGCGGCTGTCCCGTTTCAAATATTCCGTCAGTGCGGCGCGTGCAGCATCATCGGCTTTTTCCAATTCGGACAGGAAGGCGGCAAATGCATCCAATGTTTTGGTTGGCAGGCTGTTTTCATTTTCTGCCCACAGGGATACCTCGACAAGATTGCCTTTGACGGTCAGCTCGTCTTCCCAGAGGACATCTTCTTCTCCGTCAAAACCTTCGGTGGACAGTTGTTGGAAATAGGGGTGAAAAATCGACATGATTGTTCCTTTGGTGAGGATTGGGGGATTGTATGCCGTCTGAACGGTGTTCTTCAGACGGCATCGTTACATCAATTTCCTTTGGGCAGGCGTTTGCTTTGCAGGGTTTTTAGCACGGTTTTGACGGTGTTGATCCGTACTTCGATGTTTTCCATTTCTGCTGCAAACCTCAATTTGTCTGCCCCTGCCAGCCGGTATTTTTTGTCGTTCTGAATCAGCAGGATGATTTCGGTTGGATCAACATTGTTGTTTTTGCCAAAGGTTACCGTTACCGCTTCGCTGGTCGCATCGATGGCGTCTATACCCAATTCTTTTGCCGCAAGCCGTAAGTGGTGGCTTTCGATGAGGGTTTTGACGGGTTGTTCGGGCAGGCCGAAGCGGTCGACGAGTTCTTCGTGTATGGCATTGATTTGCTGCACGGTTTCGCAGACGGCGAGGCGTTTGTAGAGGACGAGGCGCTCGTGGATGTCGGGGCAGTAGTCTTCAGGCAATAATGCCGGGCTGTGCAGTTTGATTTCGGTAGTAATGCCCAATGGCGCGTCGAGGTCGGGCTGGCGGCCTTTTTTGAGGTCGCGCACGGCTTGTTTGAGCATTTCGGTGTAAAGCGTGAAGCCGACCTGTATCATTTCGCCGGATTGCCCTTCGCCAAGGATTTCGCCTGCGCCGCGGATTTCCAAATCCTGCATGGCGAGGGTGAAACCTGCGCCGAGTTCGTCTGCCGCCGCGATGGCGTCGAGGCGTTTTTCTGCGTCTTTGGTGATGTATTCGGGCGTGAGCAGGTAGGCGTAGGCTTGGTGGTGGCTGCGGCCGACGCGACCGCGAAGCTGGTGCAGTTGCGCCAGCCCGAATTTGTCGGCGCGGTTAATGATGATGGTGTTGGCGTTGGGGATGTCGATGCCGGTTTCGATGATAGTGGAACAGAGCAACACGTTGAATCGTTGCTGCAAAAAGTCGCGCATGACTTGTTCCAGCTCGCGCTCGCGCAGTTGTCCGTGCGCCACGCCGACGCGAGCTTCGGGCAACAGGGTTTCCAGCCGCTCGCGCATATTCTCAATCGTATCTACTTCATTGTGCAGGAAAAACACTTGCCCGCCGCGTTTGAGTTCGCGCAACACGGCTTCGCGTACGCTGCCTTCGCTGAACGGTTTAACAAAGGTTTTGACGGCGAGGCGGCGGCTGGGCGCAGTGGTAATCAGCGAGAAGTCGCGCAGACCTTCGAGCGCCATACTGAGGGTGCGTGGAATCGGCGTAGCGGTCATGGTGAGGATGTCAACATTGGCGCGTAGGCGTTTGAGTTGCTCTTTCTGACGCACGCCGAAACGGTGTTCTTCATCAATAATCACTAAACCTAAGTTTTTGAATTTGATGTCGTCCTGAACCAATTTGTGCGTGCCGATAACGATATCGACCGTGCCGTCCGCCATACCTTCCAGCGCGGCTTTGGTGGTTTTGCTGTTGTTGAAACGCGAAAGGCCGGCGACTTTCACGGGAAAATCGGCGAAGCGGTCGGCGAAATTTTGCGCATGTTGCTCGACCAGAAGCGTAGTCGGGGCGAGTACGGCAACCTGTTTGCCGCCCATTACCGCCACAAACGCGGCGCGCAGGGCGACTTCGGTTTTGCCGAAACCGACATCGCCGCACACGAGGCGGTCCATCGGCTTCGCCTGCGTCAAATCCTTAATCACAGCGGCGATGGCGGCGGCTTGGTCTTCGGTTTCTTCATAGCCGAAGCCGTCGGCAAACGCTTGATAGTCCAACTCGTTGATTTCAAACTTGTGTCCCGATTGGGCGGCACGCTGGGCGTAGAGGTTGAGCAATTCGGCGGCGGTATCGCGCGCTTTTTCGGCAGCCTTGCGTTTTGCTTTGTTCCACGCGCCGCTGCCAAGCTTGTGCAGTGCGACGTTTTCATGTGCCTGACCGGAATAGCGGCTGATTAAATGCAGTTGCGAAACAGGCACATAAAGCTGCGCTTCACCCGCGTATTCGAGCAACATCATTTCGTTGGTTTCGCCGCCCAAGTCCATCGTTACCAAGCCCATATACCGTCCGATGCCGTGTTCTTCGTGCACGACGGGATCGCCGATATTGATTTCGGCAAGGTCGCGCAACAGGCCGTCTGAAACGGCGGCGTGTTTCTTGCGATGATGTTTGCGTGAGCGGGCAACATATTGATAAAGATCGGATTCGGTGATGACCGCGATGTTTTGATCTTCTAATTTAAACCCGTAAGCCAACGGCGCCACTGTAATCATCAGCGGCTCATGTGCCGACAAGAAGCCTTGCCAATCAGACACGCTTTTGGCTTTTAAACTGTTTTGCTGCAAGAAGCCGAGCATGGTTTCGCGCCGTCCCAAACTTTCGGCGCACAGCAAAATCCGTCCTTCAAACGCCGTCTGAAAATCCTTCAATGCCTGCAAAGGCTCGTCGGATTGTCGGTTGACGGCAAGGTCGGGGAGGGCGTGTTCCTTGCCGGAAACATCGGGCAGCACTTGTCCGTAGTTTTTCAGACGGCCTGCAAACACATCGGCAGAGAGATACAAATGCTGTGGAAGCAAAGGCGGATAGGTTTCGTCGCCCTGCGCCATCGCGTAACGCGATTTGACATCGCTCCAAAAACGGTTTGCCTCGGCGTGAACGTCGCCCAAAGAGACAAACAGCACATCTTCGCCAATATAGTCAAACAACGTTTCCAACTCGTTTTCAAAAAACAGCGGCAGGTAATATTCCACGCCTGCGCCGAAATGGCCGTTGCTGACGGCTTTGTACACGGCGGCATCGTTCGGATTGCCATCAACTTCCTCGCGGAAGCGGCTGCGGAAGATTTTTTGCGCCTCGTTGTCGGTGGGGAACTCGTGCGCCGGCAGCAGGCGGATTTCGGAAACGGGCGAGATGGTGCGCTGCGTGTCGGTGTCAAAGGTTTTGATGCTGTCGATTTCATCGTCGAACAAATCGATGCGGTAGGGCATTTCGCTGCCCATCGGGAACAAATCGACAATACCGCCGCGCACGGCAAACTCGCCCGCCGCGACAACGTGGGAAACATGGTTGTAGCCCGCATCCACCAAATCGCTTTTCAGACGGCCTATATCCAAAGTCTGCCCCGTTTTCAGCCAAAACGTGCGCCCCGCCAAAAACGGTACGGGCGGCAGCTTCTGCATCGCCGTGGCAACCGGCACGAACAACACGTCCGCCGCGCCGCTTTTAATCTGCCACAACGCCGACAAACGCTCCGACACCAAATCCTGATGCGGCGAAAAACGCTCGTAAGGCAGCGTTTCCCAGTCCGGCAGGAACACCGCCGTATCGTGCGGACGGAAAAACCGCCACGCCGTCTGAAGGCGCAACGCCTGTTCCGCATCTTGGGTCAAGACAACCTTGAGCTGCTTATGCGGCAGATAACACGCCAAAGCCAAGGGCAGCGAGCCTTGAGACAGATTGAGCCAACGGGATTTTTCACGGGGTTTGGGGATGGGGTAGGTCATGGCGTAGGGATAATGGCTTGCGGCAGCCGGAAAAAATTTCGAGCCGCTTCGGGGTTAGTCAGGCTGTATAGATGGAATTTTAACAGATTAAGAACAGGATACTTGCCTAGTTTTTTAAACGGCTTTTGTATGTCGGAGAAAACTTGATTTTATGGGAAAAAAAGATGTGTAAAACGCTACCTTTGCTACCGGATAGTAAGTTTCAGCTTTTCAAATGGCAAGGCAAAGTGAGGTTAAGAAACGAAAATATAAAATATGTCGGCATTATTGGTATCAAGGGGGAAGATAATCTTTATCTCAACTCCTTATATATTACGCCTCATCGGAAGGAGTGCTTTTGGTTGAAGCCTTGCCACTTATGGTAATAGAATCTAATCGGATGTGAAAGTGCCCCCCATTCAGGACGGCACACATGGCGACGCTTTTATGTGCTGTCCTGTTTGTTGAAACATGTTTTATCAAATAAGATTTATTTATTTCTGTAGAAATTAAAAATCAGGGTGTAGCGGCAACCGGCATAAATTTTGCTAACGGCGTGATGAGATTCCCTTGATATTTCAAATGCGAACATACTTCGATGCTCCGGTAAAATTATATTAGCTATATCCTGTGGATTTTCGCTGTTAAAAATCATTAAGTATCCGCCATTATCAGCAGGCCAGCCGTAGTTTAGTTGAATAAGCAGGCGATGCGATTCAGTTTCAAAATCAGCTTCTTCAATGTAATCATTGTGAATTTTAATGATTTGATTGCCTAATAAGCGATGGGCAACTATCTCGACAGTATCCTTTAATTGACATGAAAATAAATTCTCCATTAAATTCTTTAATCTTTGCTTTGTTTCATCGCTAATCAAGAATTGTAGGTTTTTTGGTACATTCTGTATATCAAGTAAAAATTCGTACTGGCTGTAGAAATCTGTAATAGTTAAATGCCAAGGGGCAATTTTCAACCATTCTAAAATATCTTTTGCTTGTTGCTCATCTAAAAAATTTTTAGAAAAAGCATGAGGAAAAGGTATGTTATTGCATTGAATATTATTTGTATTTATCTTCATAGATATTTTTCTAATGTGTTTGATATGGTTTCAATGATATGTATGTGGTCTTGGCAGAATACGGATGGATTATCAAATCCGTTTTTATCACTCCAACGATATAGGGGCATCCCACCGCCACAGATTGATAAATAGCGACAATTTTTACATTTTTTTGATGTTGGATTTTGAAGTTCCAAGTAATCCTTAAATTCATTAGATTGGATTAGTTCTATTAAATTATTCTTGGAGACATTCCACGAAAACTCGAATCTGTCTGCCCGATTTTTTGTACTCTTTAGGGTATCGTTCTTGGTAATATCTCCATTTGTATCAATAATCAAAATGCCTGAAGTTTCAGTTCCCGTCCCTTCTTTCGAACTAAATCCTCCAATCAGCAGTTTGACGTAGTTATCAAAAAATGCTATAGGGATAGGGTTGGGGTCATAAAAATATAAATTCCATAAAGATTCCAGCCATTTTCCATATTCTAATGATTCAAAACTTGATTTTCCAAAAGGGTATCGGTCATGATTGCCGTCTCTCATTAAGAAATTAACACTTGGAATATTTAATTTTTTAAAAAAATTATAAATCTCTTTAGGGTTACTTAAAGGGTTAATAACAGCCAAGCAACCAGTAAAAACTTGATTTGAAAATGGATGGTTTTTTATCAGACGAAGACTATCCATAATGCGGTAAAATGAACCACGTCCTAAATGATCCAGCCTCATTTCATCATTGATGTTTTGCGGACCGTCCAAGCTGATAGAAATGGTTACGTTATATGTATAACAAAGTGTAATCAATTCTTCTGTAAGAAGAAGCCCGTTAGTTTGAATTGAAACAGTAGTGTATTCAGGTAATCGATGCCGCAATTTTTTCAATAAATATTCAAGCCGATGTTTTGGCAATAAAAAGGGTTCGCCTCCATGAAGAACAATTGCAAAACTTTTTCCTTGAAAAGAGTATAAGTCAAACAAAGATTTCTCAATATCGTCAATGCTCTTTTCACTAAGCAGTTTTGGATTATCTTTCCAACCGTCATCGCCTAAATGGTACACATAACAGTAGGTGCAATTCAGATTGCACCTACTGG
The DNA here is from genome assembly GCF_047915665.1 of Neisseria sp. LACPHL-SPEC-2024-00856. NCBI lineage: Bacteria > Pseudomonadati > Pseudomonadota > Betaproteobacteria > Neisseriales > Neisseriaceae > Neisseria > Neisseria sp. LACPHL-SPEC-2024-00856. The sequence goes on along the minus strand of NZ_JBLRPR010000007.1, from coordinate 25,879 downwards.
CGACTTTCAATAAAACAGTATCAATCATAATCTGATATTACTGACCACGATTATGACGGTTGTGCGTGCGGTCATATTTGAACATCATCGCTGTTTTCTGCTCATTCTCAACTTCTTTAATCAATCGAGAAAGTAATGGGTGGTTAATAGGCATTTTTTGGTCAACTGAGTGATTTTTATTCAGCATTTAAGACTCCATAGTATTGGTTAGAAAGATTCAATAAAGCATTAAGAATCCCATTATATATATATAATGTAAATAATTAATTTTTATTAAAAATCAATATGTTATCTTTTAATATTTCATAATTAAATTTGGAAATGGCTGTAGCTGCTACGTTGTGAGTTATTAAAGCTGTCCGATAATCATTGTTGCTTAGGTAAGTTTATGGTATAAAACTTAGAAAATTAACTCTAAACCGTGGCAGGCGGTTTGACCGGCCGCCGATTAATGGGAACCGACAGAGGAAGCCGATGATACACACCGAACCGAGCGCGCAGCCGTCAACTATGGACACGGCTGCTTTTTTAAAGCACATCGAATCCGCATTCCGCCGCATTTTTTCAGACGGCATCGACCTGATGCGATACCTGCCCGAAGACAAATGGCTGGCCTTGAAGCAGGTGGGTTTGCTGTTGCCCTTCCTCGACAAGAAACACGGCGGCCGCAAGGGCGGCCAGTTTGAAATTCAGGAAGTATTGCGGATTGCGGGGCATTACGGCGTGCCCGTTACGCTGCGTACCGGCATCGAAGGCGCGCTGGTGTTGCAGCCACTGCAAGAGTTCGGCGATGAAGCGCAAATCGCGCAAGGCTTGGATATGGTTTTCAAAGGCGAGGGCGGTGGTTTGGGCGTTACCGAACCCGAAACCTCCGGCGCGGCGATTGCCCGAGAAATGCAGTCTTACTACGAATATACCGACGGACAAACCATTTACGTCAACGCCGCGAAATACTGGCAGGGCAACTCGCAAAGCGACTTCCTCCTCGTTGCCGCCAAAGAGCGCAAAAACGGCAAACTCGCCAAAGTCATCGACCTGCTGCTCGTCCCCAAAACATACATCCGCTGCGAAACCCTCGCATCCGAAGGCCTGCGCGCCGTCCGTTACGCCGTCAACCGCATCGATGCCGAAATGCCTGCAACCGCCGTGATGAAACTCTCGCAGGGCGATGCTGCCGGTTTGCGCGCGTTCCAAAACATCTTTATCCGCAGCCGCCTGCAACTGGTCGGTATGACGCACGGCATTATGGAATACATCCTTGAAAACCTGGACCGATACGTCCGCAACGACATCAGATTCGTCGATTACGAACGCCGCGAAATCCAACGCCGCCATCAGGTTTCCGAAATCCTTTACCGCTACGTCTGCCGTTTCGTTTCGCCCGTCTCGCCTGTCGCCCATCAATTAATGGAGGCAAACATCGTCAAAACCCTCGCCACGGAATACACTTACGCCGCCGCGCAAATGTTGCAAAAACTCTTGGGCGCGAAGGGTTTTGAACGCGGACACACCGCCGGCAATATCGCTATCGACATCCGTCCCTTCACGATTTTTGAAGGCCCGAACGATATGCTTTATGCCGAAATTTACGACCAGTTCGTCCGCGCCACCGCCGAAGAAAAAGAAGCGGGCATTAAGTTGGACAAAAACCAAACCCTGCTCGACCGCCTGCAAACCGATGCACGCTTTGCCGCCGTCGCCCGCGAGTACACCTTGCCCGAAGACATCCGCAGCTTCCTGCAGGAACACACCCTGACCGATGCCTGCGCCCTGCAGAAAGTCTTCATCGGCAAAATCATCGCCAGACTCTTTGTTTTCGTACAGGCGGAACACGAAGACACCGCAGCCTTCCTGCTGAACGACATCCGCAAAGATATATTGGACTGCCGATATTGCGGATAGCGGGCAAATACGGCGGCAGGCAGACGGCATTGCCGGCGCCGGATGCCGGATTTCGCGCCGCGCCTTTTTTGTTTTGCCGGCTTTCCCACTTACCCTATTTGTTTGGAACGTATTGATGAAAAAGAGAAAAATACTGACCTTGGTAATTTGTTCGGCGGCTTTGTCTGCCTGTACGGCAATGGAGGCGCAGCCGCCCCGGGCGGATGAAGTTCGGGTCTCACGCGCAGAGGACATGAAAAAAGAAAACCGCCCCGCGTTTGACGCGGCAGCCGTACCGGTATCTGACAGCGGGTTTGCCGCCAATGCAAATGTCCGCCGTTTTGTGGAGGATGAAGTCGGGAAAGGGGATTTTTCCCGGGCGGAATGGCAGGATTTTTTTGACAAAGCGGCTTACAAGGCGGACATCGTCAAGATTATGCACCGCCCTTCCACATCGCGTCCGTGGTATGTGTTCCGCACGGGAAATTCGGGCGGGGCGAAATTTCGCGGCGCGCGCCGGTTTTATGCGGAAAACCGCGCGCTTATCGATGATGTGGCGCAAAAATACGGCGTGCCTGCCGAGCTTATCGTGGCGGTTATCGGGATTGAAACGAATTACGGCAAAAATACGGGCAGCTTCCGGGTGGCGGACGCATTGGCGACTTTAGGCTTTGATTATCCCCGCCGCGCCGGGTTCTTCCAAAAAGAATTGGTCGAGCTTTTAAAGCTGGCAAAAGAGGAAGGCGGCGATGTTTTCGCCTTTAAAGGCAGCTATGCGGGCGCAATGGGTATGCCGCAATTTATGCCTTCGAGCTACCGGAAATGGGCGGTGGATTATGACGGGGACGGACATCGGGACATATGGGGCAACGTCGGCGATGTCGCGGCATCGGTTGCCAATTATATGAAGCAGCACGGTTGGCGCACGGGCGGTAAAATGCTGGTGCCGGCGACGTTGGCACCGGGTGCGGATGTTGAGGCAATTATTGGCGAAAAAACCGTCCTGACGCGGACGGTGGCGGATTTGAAGGCTTACGGCATCATCCCCGGCGAAGAGCTTGCGGATGATGAAAAGGCGGTTTTGTTCAAACTGGAAACCGCCCCCGGCGTGTTTGAATATTATTTGGGTTTGAACAATTTTTATACGGTTTGGCAGTACAACCACAGCCGGATGTATGTAACGGCGGTCAGGGACATCGCCAATTCGCTCGGCGGTCCGGGATTGTAATGTTTTTTAAAATGCCGTCTGAACCACGTTTCGGTTCAGACGGCATTTTTGCATCCTTTTATGGGGATTTCCCACAGCCGGGCGGTATTCGGGGGCAAAGCCCGCTTCAGACGGCATTGCCGGTCAGGGCTTGCCCGAAGGAGGCGGGCGGTGTTCTTTGGCGGGCGGGAGGAAAAGTATGGAGGGGTTGGTTTTAATCTGATTCCAAAAACTTTTAATCAGATTGCGGATGCTGCCGATTTTCGTGCCGCGCGAGCGCAGGGCGACGAAGAGGGCGAGGCTGAAGCTGACGCAGAGGTTGACCAGGCCGATGGCGAGGACGCTGAAAATGCCGAGTACGAACGTGCCCAAGCCGACGTTGCCGCTGACGGCAGCATAGCCGAGGTTGGCGGAGGAGAAGGCGACGTGGCGGATGTCCAGCGGCAGCCCGAGGAGGTGTCCGAAATAGCCGGTCATACCCAAGAGCATCCCGAAGATGAAGTTGCCTGCCAGTGAGCCGTAGTGTTTGTGGATATAGGCGGCAAGGACGCGGCGGGGCCCCGGGCGCATGATTTTACGCAGCAAGGGGTTGAAGGGCAGGCGTTGGCGCAGGTTGAGGTAGTCGGCGCGGTTGTCGAAGAAGCCTGCGATGATGCCGGAGCAGAACAGCCACAGACCTGCAATGGCGGCATACCACAGCGTCGGGTAAGCGATGATGTCTATGGATTTGAACTGGTAGGCGGCGGTGTGGGCATCCAGTATGGGCAGCCGGTACAGATGGGCATAGCCGAACGATATGGCGCACGCCAAAAGGATGGCGATGGAAACGTTGCCGAAAACGGCGACACTTTGGGAACGGCATACGTCGATGAGGAGCTTGGCGAGTTTGTTGTCCACCGCTTTGCCGCCTTCGTTGAGATCGACCTGTTCGGCAAAGCTGGCGGCAGTCATCGCGGGCTGTTTGGTGGCGACGGTGCAGTGCAGCATATGGATGATCATAAAGCCGATGCCGTAGTTGAACCCAGCCGACAAGGAAGTCAGGAAGGGGCTGAGGCCGAGTGTGCCGATGCGGATTTTGAGCAGCGCCATCAGGGCGATGATGATGCCGCCGCCTGCCGCCGAGTAGAACATTTTGAAATATTCTTTGCGGTTGCGGGTGATGTAGTGTTCGCCGTGGTGGCTTTTGTTTTCGGTAATGCTGCGGGCGAGCATACGGATGCTGCTGCGGCGCAGGTGGCGGGTGCTGTATTGTTCGACTGCCGCGTAGATGAGGGAGTTCATCAGGGCGATGGTCAGGCGGTTGCTGTTGCCGGCACCGGTTTGGATGTCGGTGAGCAGCTTCAGACGGCCTACGGTCTGCCGGAGCCGTTCGAGCAGGTGGGCGACTTTGACCGACGAACCGGAGCCGGCGCCCGTCCCTTTGCGGCGCAAATAGTCAATCTGGCTGAAACATTGGTCGAACATCACTTCGAGGTGGGCGGTGTCGTAAGGCGCGGTGCCGTTGCGGTAGTGTTCGACCAGTTTGGCGGTTTCGCGCTGGAGGGCGACGAAGGAAGAATCGGCTTCCAGCAGGCGCGGGGAGATGCGGATGAGGTCGGGTTCGATGGCTTCGGATGCCGTCCAGACAGACAGCATTTCGATGGCGCGCAAACGGGCATCGGCAAGGCGGATGCCCGCCGTCTGCAATTTGGACGGTTCGGCGTGGCTCCGGATGAGTTCGTATAAAACCAGCCATTGGCGGATATTGAGCGTTTGCAGCCATTTGTCGTCGTTTTCGGAATGGAAAAGATAAAGGAAGACTTCGCCCAAGTTGGCAAAATCTTTATATGACGGGCTGAAGCGTTCGTAGATGCGTATGCCCATTTCCCGGGCAAAGCTGTGGCGTGAGAAGATGCCGAGTTTGATGAGTGCCGGATAAATGTGTATTTGCGCGAGCCAGATGTAAAAACACTGGCTGAAGCGGGACAGCAATTCCCTGTCTTGTTTGAATGTGTCGATAATCAGGTCGAAACGTTCCCCCGCACATTTTTTGCCGCCACGGCGCAAAAATTTAATCAGTGCGTTGAGGACGTTGACAAAATCGGTATGTCCCAAGCTTTCCGAAAGCAGGGGGCGCAGGTTTTGAGGGGTAATTTTCTTCATATCAGCCATTGTACCGCATCGGCAATCCGGCGTTAAACGCCCCGATGGCGGGGAGGGCGCGACTGCGGTGGGCGGCGCATTTTCCGCCGGTTTGAAATCAAACTATATTAATGATATAATAAATATCGATAAATCAATCTGATAGAATAATCCGTATTGATTTTTAATTTTTTCGATTATAACAATTTCGGCCGGTTTGTGCATTTCGTCATCCGGAAGCCGGTATTTTGCCGGCAGGTTTTGACCGCTTTGCCCGATGACCGGGTTTGTCTGTTTTTAACAAAGGAGTGAGAAGGTTTGTCCCTGTCTGAATTTATAGAACGCCGAACGTCATTTAATCCGATGGTTATTTTGACGACTTTGTTTTTTGTGTGTGTTTTGGTGGTATTGGTTTTAACCGTGCCGGATCAGGTGCAGATGTGGCTCGATCGGGCAAAAGAAGTCATTTTTACCGAGTTCAGCTGGTTTTATGTTTTAACGTTTTCCATTTTTCTGGGTTTCCTGCTGATACTCTCGGTCAGCAGTTTGGGAAACATCAGGCTCGGACGGGATGAAGATGTGCCGGAATTCGGCTTCCTGTCGTGGCTGGCGATGCTGTTTGCGGCCGGGATGGGCGTGGGCCTGATGTTTTTCGGCGTGGCAGAGCCGTTGATGCATTATTTTTCGGACATTACGGCCGGCACGCCGGAGCACAGGCAGCAGCAGGCATTGCTGCACACGGTGTTCCATTGGGGCGTTCACGCTTGGTCGGTGTACGGTACGATTGCATTGGCTTTGGCTTATTTCGGTTTCCGCTACAAGCTGCCGCTTGCCCTGCGTTCTTGTTTTTACCCCCTGTTGAAAGAAAAAATTTCCGGAAGGTTCGGCGATGCCATTGATATTATGGCGTTGCTTGCTACTTTTTTCGGCATCATCACCACATTGGGGTTCGGGGCTTCGCAACTGGGCGCCGGATTGCAGGAAATAGGCTGGATTGCCGAAAACAGCTTCAGCGTGCAGGTTTTGATTATCGCCGCCGTCATGTCCCTCGCCGTCGTTTCGGCAATATCCGGCGTGGGGAAGGGCGTGAAGGTGTTGAGCGAGTTGAACCTGGGTCTTGCGTTTTTGCTGCTGTTTTTTGTTTTGGCGGCGGGTCCCACTGTTTACCTATTGTCGGCATTCGGCGACAACATAGGGAACTACCTCGAAAATCTGGTGCGCCTCAGTTTTAAAACTTATGCGTACGAAGGGGAGCACAAGCCGTGGTTTGAATCTTGGACGGTGCTTTATTGGGCGTGGTGGTGTTCTTGGGCGCCGTTTGTGGGTTTGTTTATCGCGCGCATTTCAAAGGGGCGCACCATCCGCGAGTTTGTCTTCGGGGTTTTGCTCATCCCCGGTCTGTTCGGCGTTTTGTGGTTTACCGTCTTCGGCAATACGGCGATTTGGCTGAATGACGGGGTTGCGGGGGGAGTGCTCGAAAAAATGACCTCCTCTCCGGAAACGCTGCTTTTTAAATTCTTTAATTACCTCCCTCTGCCCGAACTGACGAGCATCGTCAGCCTGCTGGTCATTTCCCTGTTTTTTGTAACTTCTGCCGACTCCGGGATTTATGTCCTGAACAATATTACCTCTCGGGACAAGGGCTTGAGCGCGCCACGGTGGCAGGCGGTTATGTGGGGCGTGCTGATGTCTGCCGTTGCCGTTTTGCTGATGCGCTCGGGCGGGCTAGGCAACCTGCAGTCTATGACCCTGATTGTTTCCCTGCCGTTTGCCCTGCTGATGCTGATAATGTGTTTCAGCCTGTGGAAAGGCTTGAGTGCGGATAAGAAATATTTTGAGACCCGGGTTAACCCTACCAGTGTATTTTGGACGGGCGGCAAGTGGAAAGAACGGCTGGTGCAGATAATGAGCCAGACGCAGGAGCAGGATATTTTAAAATTCCTCAAACATACCGCATCGCCCGCTATGCACGAGTTGCAACGGGAGCTTTCGGAAGAATACGGCTTGAGCGTCCGGGTCGATAAGATGTTTCATCAGGACGAGCCCGCAATCGAGTTCGTCATCCGGAAAGAGAGGATGCGCGATTTTATGTACGGGATTAAGTCTGTCGGGCAGGATGTATCCGACCAGTTGATTAACGACGGCAATCTGCCGCATATCCGGCACCAGACAACTTACAAACCTTACGCTTATTTTTTCGACGGGCGCGTCGGGTACGATGTGCAGTATATGAACAAGGACGAGTTGATTGCCGATATTTTGAAAAACTACGAACGTTATTTGATGTTGTTGGATGATGTCGGTCAGGAACTGATGGCGCACGAGCAGGTGGAATTGGCAGAGTAAATATCCTCGCTCCGGCGTTTGCCAAAAAATGCGGTGAAGCAGATTCACCGCATTTTTTTTGCCGGACGGAGCTTCAGACGGCACGGCATTTATTTGTTTTTTTCAAACTGCTCCTTCAGCACCCGTTTCAATACCTTGCCCGTAGCGTTGCGCGGCAGCCCGTCTTTAAAGTGGATCTGTTTGGGGATTTTGAAATTTGCCAGCACGGTACGCAGGTGGCGGCGGATTTCGTCCTCGCCCAAATCCATACCTTCCTTCAATTGGACGAAGGCGACGATTTCCTCGTCGGCATAACGGTCTTTCACGCCGATGACGGCGGCGGCTTCGACGGCATCGAGTTTGTAGATTTCTTCTTCGATCTCGCGCGGATAGACATTTTGACCTTTGGAAATAATCAAATCTTTTTTGCGGTCGACGATAAAGATAAAGCCGTCTTCGTCTATGGTAACGAAATCGCCCGTTTTCAACCAGCCGTTGACGATGGTTTCATCGGTGGCGGCAGGCATATTGAGGTAGCCCTGCATCACCGAACCGCCCCTGACGATCAGTTCGCCCACTTCGCCGCGCGGCACTTCGACCAATTCTTCATCGACGGCTTTGGCTTCCAAACCGGGCAGGGGGATGCCGACGCTGCGGGCTTTTTGCCGTTCGGGCGTATTGACGGCGACGACGGGCGAGGCTTCGCTCAGTCCGTAGCCTTCCAGCAATTTGGCGCGGGGGAACTTGGCTTTAAAATCGAGGATGGTTTGTTCCGCCAAAGGCGCGCCGCCGCTGATAAACAGACGGATTCGGTTGAACCATCTGAAATACCAAGGGATTTTCGCCTTGCTCATCGCGGTGTAAATCGCGGGTACGCCCAAAAACACGGTCGCGCGTTTGAGTAGGGCCTGTTTCAAAACGTTGGAAAACGGGAAAACGGATTTGACCAAAATAATCGAACACGCCATATAAATCGGCAGCAGCACCATAGCCGTCAGCGTGAAGCTGTGGAACATCGGCAGGAAAACGATAAATCGGTCGCGTTTGGAAATTTTAAAGATGCGTTCGATGCCGTTCAGGTTGGCAAACAGGTTGGCGTAACTGATTAGCGCGCCTTTGGGATGCCCCGTCGTGCCGGAGGTGTAGATGATGTGTGCCAAATCATTTATCCGGGGTTGGCGGCCCAAGTCGGGTTTTTCGGGGAAGCGGCGCACGTCTTCAAAAAAGGCATCGCCTTCCGCCGTTTCGCCGGCCGGACGGCTTTGGCCCGTCCAAATGATTTTTTCGACGGGCGTTTGCGCCTTCAAGTCCGCCAATTCTTTTGACAGACCGACCGAGGCGAACAGGAAGCGCGCCTTGCAGTCGTTCAGGATATACGCGTATTCGCTGTTTTTCAAAAATGTGTTCATCGGTACGGCGACCGCGCCGATGGCGGACACGGCGAAATAGGCGGTAATAAATTCTGTGGAATTGGAAACCGCCAGCGCGACCGTGTCGCCGAACTTCACGCCGATATTTTGCAGATACGCCGCGACGGCTTCAGCTTCCTGCTTGAGCGCGCGGTAGGCGGTTTTTTCCTTGCCGTCGAACACTGCCGTGCCGTTGCCGTTTTTGCGGCAGGCGGCGGTCAGCATTTCGTAGAAATTGGCATAAGTCCGGTTCATGAAACTTCCTTTATGGTTGCGGACGGCGAACGCCCTCATTTGAAAACAATATGCCGTCTGAAAACGGAAGGCGGCAGTTTATCATCTTTGCCTTCAGACGGCATATCAAACGCCGCCTTTGCGCCGTATGCCGGTTGCGGACGAATCCGCCTTGCCGGGCAAACCGTGCGTGGGGCGGCGATGCCGTCTGAAAGCCTTTTTGTTTACCGTTTCGGGGCGGCGCGGACGAGTTCTTCGAGGCTGTCGGCGAGCATTTCCGCCGACCGTTGGTAGCCTTTGGCGGAGAAGTGTACGCCGTCTTTGGCGGCCCATCCGTGATTGAGCCAGTTTTTCATACTGCAAACGCCGCCCATCGCGTTTTGCCAAGACCAGAACATCGTCTGCCCCTGACGGGCGACGCGCCGCTGCATCTGTTGGACTTCGGTCAGGCGGGCGGGGCGTGTGCCGCATACGCCGAGCGTGTTTTTCAGGGATTCGGGCGCGCCGATGATGAGGATGCCGGCGGCAGGCAGGCTGTCGCGGATTTGGCGGACGGTATCCAGCCATTTTTGTTCGGTGTCGGCAATGTCGATATTGTTGTTGAAGGCTTCGTTGGTGCCGTAGGAAAGGATAACCAAATCGGCGCCGGTTTGGGCGAGGTCGTTCATACGGTCGGCACGCCATTTCGACCACTGGGTCAATTGTGCGCCGTTGATGCCCATTGCGGAAACGGTAATGCCGCCGGTGGGATTTTCGATGTTGATGAAGCCGATGTCCCACGGCATTTCGGTCTGTATGGTCAGGGGCAGTGCCGCGCCCGTATCCAGTACCTGCCAGCCGCCGCCGTTGGCGGAGACGGTGTTGCCGTTGACGGTCAGGGTTTGTTCGGCAAGCAGGGGTTTGGCAAACAGGGAAACGCGCTGCTTGCCGGTCTTACCGTCCGATGCGGCCAGGGTCATGCTGCCGCCGCTGCCGGTGTGGGCGAGGATGCCGCCGAGTGGGAAGTCTCCGGTGTTGTTCCTGCTGGTGAGGCTTTGCCAGTTGCCGTTGTGCCGGACTGCCGCCATACGCTGCCCTTTGACGTTGGCGGGGTAAACCCAGCCTATGCCGCCGTCGCCCCAGGTTTTTTGCAGGCGTTTACGCAGGCTGTCGGTAAAGAAGTCGCCGGCGGTATGCGAGTCGCCGATTTGCAGGATGCGGAAGGTCTCGCCGCTGCCTTGTGCGACGGATTGGAGTTTTTTCATCCAAGGCGAGGCGGCGGCGTTGCCGTAGTCGGTCAAGAGCCCGTTTGTATCGGTGTAGGGGGCGGACGGGGAAACGGTAACGGTGTCGAGACTGACGGAGGCAACGGGCAGGGCGTTTGCCTGGGTTGCGGCGAACAGGGCGGAAAATGTGATGAAGTGTCTGAGGTTCATGGTTGTCGGCCTGGTGTAAAAGTGAGTTTTTCCATTATTTTTTCCGCCAGCAGTTTTTGTCCTTCGGCGGTAAAGTGTATGCCGTCTTTACTGCGGTAGCGGACGGGTTTGCCGTTGACGTTGACGGAGTCGGTGTAGCGGTCTTCCCCGCCGCTCAGGGTGTGCGCGGTGGGAATCAGGATGATTTTGCCTTCCAGGTGTTCCGAAAGCAGTTTGTCGAGGTAGCGCATCTGCCCGTCGAGCTTGGCTTTTTTCATGTAGGGGATGCCGAGCCAGACGACTTGGACGTGGTGCGCGCGGGCGGCTTCAAGGATGCGGTCGACGCGTCTCAGGTATTCTTGCGCCCATTCGTCGGAAGCGAATTTGAGGTATCGTTTGCCGACGGGGAAATCCCACGGGTCGTTCGGGCCGAGGAAGACGGCCAGCACGCTGATTTCGGGATGTTTTTTCAGGGTTTCTTCAATCGTTTTCGGCCAGTCGAAGAATGAGGGGTAGGACAGCCCCGTGCTTTGTTTGCTGAGGTTGACGGATTCGATGCCGTATTGCTGTTTCAGGCTTTTTTGCACGAAGGGTGCGACGCCCTGCATCAGCGAGTCGCCGGCGAAAAAGACTTTGTCGCCGCTGCGGACGGCTGCGGCGGCGGTGTCCTGTTTCCATTCTGTTTTGCCGGTTTGAGGTGCGGCTTCGGATGCGGCGGCTTCAGACGGCATATCTGCCGAACCGCCGTCTTGGGCCGTCGGCGACGTTTCGCCGGACAGGAAGGCTTTGATGCCGTCTGAAAGGGCGTAGGCGTTTTCTTGCAACGCCGCACCGCTCCGCCACCATCCGTAGGCGGCGAGCGGTTCGAGCGGGCTGTTGCGGTGGTAGGTCTGCTGCCAGTAGGCGTTGATGGGGTTTTGGCTGAACCACACGGCAATCAGGGCAGACATCAGTATGGAGGCGAAAAGGGAAAGAAAGTTTTTCATGTCCAAACCCTTAAAAATTGGCATAAATAAAGCCGGGTATCCCCGAGGGGGCGAATACGATAATCAGCAGCAGGACGGCGGAAACGGGGATAAACCACAGCCACATCGGGATTTTTTCCAAACCTGCGACCATCCCGTCGAAAGCGCGTTGCAGGTAAGGGTAGAGCAGCATCACGGCTGCAGACGAGGCAAGCAGCAGCATGTCTGCCTGTTGTGGCGCATTCCAGCCGTTGGCATTGGCAAAGAGGGCACTGAAAACCGCGCCTGCATCGTCGGGGTTTGCGGTATTGAAGACGACGAAGGTCAGGCAGACAAAATGGAAGGTGATGAGCCATGAGAGCGGCGCAAGGTATTTCAGACGGCATAGCGCGTTGCGTCCGAAATAGCGGTCGCCCGTGTTGAGCAGCACCAGTGCCGTGCCGTGCAGCGCGCCCCAAATGAGGAAGTTCCAGCCGTAGCCGTGCCAGATGCCTGAGAGCACCATTGCCGCCATCAGGTTGAGCTGTGTCCGCAAAAAGCCTTTTTTGCTGCCGCCCAAGGGGATGTAGATGTAGTCGCGTATCCAGGTGGAAAGGCTGATGTGCCATTTGTCCCAAAATGCGCGGATGTTTAAAGCACGAAGCGGTGCGGAGAAGTTTTTGGGCAGTCGGAAGCCCAGCAGCATTGCCATGCCGATAACCAAATCGGAATATCCGGAAAAGTCTAAAAAGAGTTGGAAGGTATAGCCGTACACGCCGCCCAATACGCCCCAGCCGTCGAATTGGGCGGGATTTTCAAATACGGGCGACACCCAGTTTTCCGCCAGCATCCCCGCCAGCCACCATTTTTTGGCAATACCCAGCAAAATCAGGGAAACGGCGAGTGCGGGGCGGACGGGCGAACGCGGTCGGTGGGTACGGATTTGCGCCAGTGCGCCCGCCTGTTCGCCGTCCGCGCTTTTGAATGCGGCGGCGCGGATAATCGGGCCGGAGGTAACGGTGGGGAAAAAACTCAGGTGCAGCAGCAGCTCGTGCCAGCTGAAACGCGCGGCGTGCGGGGCGCGGAAGCAGTAAACCAGATAGGCGATTGACTGGAAGGTGTAATACGAAAGCCCCAGCGGCATCAGGATGTCGATTGCGCCGCCTTGTCCGGCATATTGTGCAATCAGCGGTCGGAAAAAGTCGAAATATTTGAAAAATCCCAAGACGGTCAGTGAGGCGGCAATGCCGCACCCCAGCCAGAAACGGCGCGTATTTTCGCGTTCGGAACGGAGCAGTTCGCCCAAAAGGTACACACAGGAGGAATAAAGGACGACGATTGCCGCAAATACGGGGCTGATATGGTAGAGCCAGCCCATACCGATAGCCAAAAGCAGCAGGTTTTGGACGGACGGGTATTTCGCCATACACCAGTAAAGCGGCAGGAAGGCGAGAAAGAACAGTGCGAACTCGACAGACAGCAGCGGCATAAACCATCCTTGGAATAAGAAAATAGGCGTTAAAACACGGCAAAGCCCGTTATTTTAAGCAGGGGCGGATATTTCTTCAATCAAAATGCCGTCTGAAGGGCAGGAGGGGCTTCAGACGGCATCGCGCGGTCAGGTTCGGATATGGCGGTTCAAATTCAGGCAGATCCACAAACCTGCCGCTGCCGTCAGCATACCGGCGATGCCGATACGGGAAATGCCGGCATATTGCGTTACCCAATGCCCCAGCAGCGCGCCGCCGCCGATACCGACGTTGTAAAGTCCCGAATAAATCGAGTTGGCAAGGTCTGCGGCATCGGAGGCGAAATCCAAAACTTTGGAAACCATCCCCAAGCTGACGACCACAATCGCCGTCCCCCATACGAACACCAGCGCGTAAATGGCGGCAGGCAAATGCGCCAAAGGTAGCAAAAGCCCCGAAGACAGGGCGATAAGCGATACCGCGCCCGCCAAAAATGCGCGCGGATGTTTGGCAAACCATTTGCCGAACAGGTAAGACGCGGCAAAGCCCGCCAGACCGTACAGGCTCAGAACCACCGTAACCTGCCGGGCGGAGAAACCGCCGATTTGGATGACGAAGGGCTCGATGTAGCTGTATGCGGTAAAGTGTGCCGTGATGACCAGTACCGTCATCGCATACAGCAACATCAGTTTTTTCCGTTTTAAAAGCAGGGGCAGGCTGCTTAAAGAACCGGCATTCACGCTCGGCAGGCGCGGCAGGCTTTTGGCAAGCACAGCCATCACCGCCGCCGCACACAAACCAATCAGCAGAAAACTCGCCTGCCAGCCCAAATATTGTCCGACCATACGCCCGAGCGGAATCCCCGCCACCATCGCCATTACCGTCCCCGTACTGAGCAGCCCCAATGCCTGATTTCCCTTTCCGACAGGGGCGATGCGTACCGCCAGCGAAGCCGTAATGGACCAGAACACCGCGTGCGTCAGCGCAATCCCCACGCGGCTTGCGAGCAGGATTTCAAAACGCCATGCGGCAAATGACAGGATGTGGCTGACGGTAAACAGTGCAAACAAAATCAACAACAGACCGCGCCGTTCCATATGGCGCGTCAGCAGCATCAGCGGCAGCGAAGTCAGCGCGACAACCCACGCATAAACCGTAATCATTACACCCGTTTCGGTCGCCGCCATGCCGAAGCTTCGTCCGATGTCGCTCAAAAGTGCGATGGGGATGTATTCGGTCGTGTTGAAAATAAATGCGCCGATTGCCAAGGCAATGATGCTCAACCAGGGTTTTTGCGAAGCGTTCATTGTTGTTGTCCTGATGGGAATTGCCGCCATTATGCGCAAGCGTCCGTATTTTTTCAAACCGCCGCACCGTTTCCGCGTTTGCCCAAGTTCACGCTCCGACTTACAATAACGCCCGTCAGAATGCAGTACCAACGAAAGGAAAAATGATGGAAACCCTTATCCTCGACATCGGCGGTATGAGCTGCGGCGGCTGCGTCAAAAGCGTTACCCGGATACTGGAAAGCGTCAAAGGCGTGGCAAGCGTCGAAGTCAGCCTTGAAAACAAAAGTGCGACCGTCGGATACGATCCTGCTCAAACCGCAGCGGAAGCACTAATTGAAGCCGTTGAAGACGGCGGCTATGATGCCACGTTGAAATAAAGCGGCAAAAATGCCGTCTGAAGCCTTTGCGCCTCCCCGATGCCGTCTGAAGCACGCTCCGTGCCTTCAGACGGCATTTTTTTATATAAGGTTTACGGTTTCTGAGGAATCATCAGTACGGGGATGACGACTGCCCATACCGGAATGTCTTCCCGATATTGTTCGAGATATTTTTTGCCGACATCTTTCAAATAGGAGACACCGACAGCGGCAACGGCGGCACGGGCATGTTTGGGGATTTTTTCTTTAAAATTCTTGGCGGTTTTGGCAACCGGTATATTGTTGGCGCAGAAAAGGTAATTGCCGCCGCCGTCTTCAATGATGTCCAGGCTGTCGCCGGTTTTCAACATTTTGGCAGCTTCGATGCGTTCGCCGATTTCCCCGTATGAAGGATTTTCGTTTTCTCGGGCGATGAAGCCGATATCCAACGCTCCTCCATAGTTGGAAAGCATCCTATATTCGACATTCAATTCAGGCAGTTCGGCAAAGGTGCGGCCTATGTACTCTACGTCTTCGGGCAGCGCGTTTATCCAGGGATGGCGGGGTGAGTGGCAGATCAGCGTCAGCGTCTTTTTGGCACGGGTCATGGCGACATAATAGAGGCGGCGGTTTTCGTCGCTGCGCTCTTCCCAGCCGTCGTCCAGGATAAAGACGTGGTCGAACTCCAAACCTTTGGATGAATGCGCCGTTCCCAAGAATATGCCGTCTGAACGGCTGATTTTTTCGTTGCCGACATATTCGTACAGCCAGTTTTTCAGAAATGCCGCAGGATGTTGCGGTGCAGCAGTGTTTTCAGACGGCTGAGTAATGGGGAATTCGTTGAGGAAGTCGGTTTTAAGCTGTGCGAACCAGTTTTCCCATTTCTTGCCGCTGCGCCCGATTTCCTTCTCTATCAACCGACAGAAATCCGCCGAAGAAAGCATACCGTCCCCCGCCGTTTCGATGCCGTGCACCAGACGGACGAATTCGCGTGTTTTGCATAAAGGCAGGTTTTGTTCGTTTGTCAGGAAGTAGGGGATGCTGTTTTGTTCGCACCATGCCTGCATGGGGTTGAGTGTGTCGTTGTTGCGGGCAAGGACGGCGATGCTGTTCCAAGGGATGTCCGCCAAATTCCGCAAACGCTGTATTTCCTCAATGACGGCTTGGGATTGGATGTTGAAGCGTCTTCTCCGGTTGAACTCGGGGTGCGGGCGGATGACGCGGACGCGGCCTTGGCGTTCGGGGTCGGTTTTCGCCCAGCTGCCGCCGTCGGGGTCTTGCTGCCTTTCGGGATTGACGGCGATAGGGTGCAGGTTTTTCAGGCGGTCGGGCATTCCGCTTATCACGCGGTTGGCGGCGGCGATGATGTTTTGCGTGCTGCGGTAGTTGAAAGTCAGGAAATCGGGCGAATCCACGCCGTATTCTTCCTGAAAACGGCGGATGTATTCGTTGCTGCTGCCGTTGTAGGCAAAGATATTTTGGTCGTCGTCGCCGACTGCAAGAATGGTCAGCTTGTCTTCATCGTCGCGTTTCCTGCCTGCCAGCGCGGAAACCAGCCTGTAATGCCGTTCGCTGATGTCTTGGTACTCGTCTACGAGGATATAGCGGAATCCCGACATGATGCGTTCGCGCGCTTCGTCCCCGTCGCCGCCGCCGATGCCGTCTGAAAGCATGGCGGTGGCTTCTTCGCACCATTTTTCAAACTGTTCTTCGGTTTTCCGTTTCTCCTGTTCTCTGCTTTTGCCGTCGAAACCTTTGCTGTCGAAACGTACGCCTAAAAGCCGCATTGCCATACCGTCGTAAGTCAGGACGGTAACGGTCCGGGCAAGGTTGCCGACCAGTCCGTGCAGGCGGCGTTTGACTTCCAGTGCGGCAAGCCGGGTAAAGGTCAGGACGATGATGGAGGATGCCGGAACATGTTGGACGCGCAGAAGATAGGCGACACGGCGGACGATGATGCGCGTTTTGCCGGAACCGGGGCCGGCAAGCACCAGGCGGTTCCTGCCGCTCTGATCGGTAACGACGGCTTTTTGCACGCTGTTCAGACCGTCCGTGACGGCATGGAGGGTACCCGGAGAGACGGGTTCTTCCAATTCTTTCAGCCTTCCTGAGAACCATTTGTCCTTAAATGATTTTTCATCCGTTTTAAAATAGTCGGCGACCAGGTTTAAGGCTTCGGTGATGTTTTTGAGCGCGCGTTCCGCATATTCGCGCATGACGTGGATTTGGAAACGTTTTTCCCCGTAAAACGTTTCCAAGGGGCGGTAGTCCGATTTGAGGTATTGCCGTTTGGATTCCAGCGCGTTCCGGTTGGGGACGATGGTCATCGCGTGGCGCAGGATGGTAATGCCGTGGTTCAGTTTGATGATGCCCAGTTTGTGCATGAACAGCAGCGCCTGTTTGAGCAGGGTTTCGCGGCGGTTTGCCGGAATCTGTACCGACAATTGCATATCGTCGGCAAGCCGCTGCACCATTTCGCCGATTCCGGTTTCCACGACGACATCTTTCCGCCGGACACCCTCTGTCTTGCCGACGAGGAAGGACAGGACGCAGGCGCAGATGTTGCGGCGCAAAAGGGCGGCTTCCTGAATATTTTCCCAGCTGTCATTGTTTTTGAAGCGGATTTTCAGGCAGCCGTTGCCTAAGTCGCGGATTTCAAAGCTGCCGTTTTTATTGGATTCGAGTGCGGATTTGTCGTCCGCAAAAGACAGGATGAGCTGCTTGATTTCGGCGGGCGTGCTTTCCAGTCCCGAATCGTGCATTTCGTAGCAGACGGCATTGACGGCGAGGTTTTGCCATATTCCCTGGTCGGCATCGGGAATTTCCGTTTTCAATATCTGCCAGAGTTTTTCTTCCCATCGGCTTATTTTTTCCAAAAGCCCGGACGACGGTTTGACGTTGTCGGTACGCAGGATGACGGTCATACGCGTATCGTTGGTCAATATGCCCATTTCTTCGAGGCTGTGCAGGTGTCCGCGCAATTCTTCCAAACTGCATGCGGTCGCCTGTATCAGGTCGTCGGTACTGAGCGGCTTGTCATCCGGTGCGTTGAATACGATTTCGGCAATGGTCAGGTAGATTTCTTTGAGCCGTCGGGCGAACCGGCCTTTTTGAATCAGCTCCGAAGCCTGTTCCAGAGTCAGTTTGCCCGAGCGGGAGGGGAAGATTCTGGTGCGGTTTTCTTTGCGGTCGAGCAGTTCGGCACGTTCCAGCCAGGAAATGGCGGTTTTGATTTTGGTGTCCGACTGGCGGTCGTCCCTGTCGAAGCTCATATATTCTTCGCTGTCTTTCAGAATCTCGCCGCCGGTGGCGACGACTTCGCCGCAACCGTCCTTGCCGTGTGCCGCCGCGTTGAGCATGCCGATTTTGCGCCATACCGTTTTGAGGTCGCGCAATTCTATTTGCGACATTTTGCTGATGCCGAATTGGGTATCCACATCGCTTTTTTCATAAAGCAGGATGCATTTTGCCTCTTCGCGGTCCCGTCCGGCGCGCCCGGCTTCTTGAAGGTAGTTTTCCAGCGAACCGGTAATTTCGGCATGAATGACCAGCCGTACATCAGGTTTGTCCACGCCCATGCCGAAGGCGTTGGTGGCGACGATGACGCGCAAGCCGCCCTCGATAAAGCGGTTCTGTATGTCTGCTTTGGCATTGGTTTCCAGGCCTGCGTGGAAGTATTCGCACGCCCAGCCTTGTTTTTGGAGGTATTCGTTATAGCCTTCCGCACTTTTGCGCCTGCCGACGAAAACGACTGCGCCGCCACTTTGATGGTCGAGTTCCCGGTGGAGCAGCTCGTCGATTTTTTGTTTTTTGATGCCGTCTGAAGCTTCGAAAACTTCGTAAGACAGGTTGTCGCGCGCGTTGTCGCCGATAAATTGCCTGAATTCTATGCCGGCCTGCTCGCGGAAATTATCGGTAATGTCGGCAAGTACGTCGGGTTTGGCGGTGGCGGTAAAGCAGCTTACCGGTGCGGTGCTGCCGTTTTTCCTGCCGTGTTCGGCGATGAATTTGACCGCATACAGGTAATCGGGTCGGAAATCGTGCCCCCATTTGGACAGGCAGTGCGCCTCATCGAATACCCAGCCGTTGATTTGACGTTGGGAAATGGCGGAAATGAAACTGTCGTTGCGGAACTGTTCGGGAGCGACCAGCAGGATGCCGATGTCGCCCAATGCGGTTTTGTCCAATATTTCGGCACGTTCGACCACTTCGACCAGGCCGTTGAGCATGGCGGCGCAGGTAATGTTTTTTCTGAGCATTCCGTCCAGCTGGTCTTTCATCAGTGACTGTAGGGGCGAAATGACGACGGTCAGCCCGCCGTTACGGTAATAGCGGTTGAGTGCGGGAACTTGATAACACAGGGATTTTCCGCCGCCGGTGGGCAGGACCGCCAGCGTGTGCAGACCTTTCATCCCCGACTGCACAATGGCGCGCTGACCGCCTTTGAAACCTTTGAAATGGCGGAATTCGGACAGTTTGAAATAACGCTGCAACTGGGCTTCGGGATTGAGCATGTCGGCGCAGTAGTTGCAGTTGCTGTCGCCGCAGTCGTGATCGCGCAGTTCGGCAATCAGCCGCGCCGTTTCAGGAAAACGGCTCCGCACCCACGGGGCAAGCACGGAGTTGCCGCCGGAGACGTTTAGCCATGACAGGGCATAGGCAAGCGAAGGATAGATGTCGCGATTGCGGATGTCGGTTTTCATCAACTCCAGAAAACGCGTGCGGCAGACTTTCAAACGCCCTTTTCCTTCGTTGTCCTGCATCATCATCCAAATAATGCGTATCAATCGGTTGGTATCCGGGTGTTCGGTACGTTCGGCGAAGGAGATGCCGTCTGAAAAACGATACGGCAGACGCATATCGGACAATGCCGCCCACAGGGTAAATTCATCGGGTCTTTCGGTTTTGATTTTGCCGAATGCGGCACACTGGTCTTGAAAAAGCTGCCAACAGGCGCGGCAGTCCGCCAACGGGGAGTTGAGTTCGGAAGAGATGATTTTGTAGTTTTTAATCAGACGGTGGTACGGGTTTTGCGGAAAGGCGAGCGGCGACAGCTTCAGCGTATCGATAACGGGCAATGAAAGCCATGCCCGGCCGGGCGCGGCTTTTTTCAAATACGGCAGGTCGTGTTCGAGGAAGTTGTGCCCCATCAGCCATTCCGCACCTTCCGCAAGGGGCTGCATTTCCGCCAATGCCTTCCTGAAACCTTCTTCATGGCGGAAGCTTCGTTCAAACCCGAGGTCAAGGTCGGGCCGGTATGCACCGATTTTGAAGACGGTATCGGTTTTGGGGTTAATTTCCAAGTCGATGATTAAAACGGCAGGTACGGCAAAATCCATGGCGGTCGGGATGCTGGCATAAAACGGTCAATATACCATAGTGTTGCGCCTTTATCCCTGATTTTGGCAAGACGGCGGAGGGATGCGTCCGGACGTATGCGCATACCTTCAGACGGCATACTTGTTCGGAAGCCCGATAATTTTCGTGCGGTTGAAGTAGGCAGGCGAATTGGTTAAACTTGCGGGCATATTGTCTTTAGAGTGAACAGAATATGTCGAACAAAAAGAAAAAAGCCGCTTCCGCGCGCCCTATTATGGCAAAGAAAGCGCGGCAGGCGGTTGTCGGCAGTCCTGCCTCCCATATGGCGGAACCTTCGGAAATATCGGACATCAAAAATTCATATGATGATTTGATGTATGAATCCAAAGCATTTTCCCAAACCGCTATCAACGCTTTGGAGGCGCGCGCCCGCCTGATGGGTTTGCAGCCCGCGCCCGCCGCCAATGCCAAGGTCTTGGAGCTGGGCTGTTCGATGGGCGGCAACATCATCACGCAGGCTCTTTATTACCCGGATGCGGAATTTGTCGGTATCGACTTGTCCGGCAGGCAGGTTGCGCAGGGCAACGCCATCATTGAAAAAATGGGCTTGAAAAATGTGCGTCTGGAAGAAAAAGATATTTTGACCGTCGATGAATCATTCGGGAAGTTCGACTATATCATCGTCCACGGCATTTGGTCGTGGGTGCCTGACGCAGTTAAAGACAAAATCTTTTCGATTTGCCGGAACAACCTGACCGAACACGGCATTGCCTATATTTCATACAATGTTTACCCCGGCTGGAAACGGCAGGAGCAGTTGCGCGAAATTATGTACTTTGCCGGCAGGGATGTGCTTGAAGAACCCTTGGAAGCGCGAACGCGGAAAGGCTTGGACGCGCTCAAGGCGCTGGCGGAAATTTTGGAAAACGACAAGGGCTTGGGCGGCGGCGGCAAACTTCCGGCGATTCAAAAAATATTGAATCACAATACTTATTATGTCGCACACGAATATATGGAAATATTCAACGACCCGATTTACGTCAACGGCTTCATCGAATGGGCTAATCGCCACAGGCTCGCATATATCGGGGATACTGATTTGCACGCGTCTTTTGTTTCTTGGATGGCGGAGCATACGCGGGAGCGGATTCTGGCATTGGCAGGGGGCGATTATATTGCCAAAGAATTTTACAGCGATATTTTATCCGACCGCCAATTCCGCCGTTCGCTTTTATGTCGTGAGGAAGTCGGGGATACTATCAGGCGTGATGAGTCGGTTACTGTCGAAGTGATAGAAAGTTTGAATTTCCGCCCGGCAAGAGGGGAAACAATCAACTTTGATGAAAACGATACCCTGCTTTCGGGCATACGCGATGTGATGAAAACCGGAGAGGCGTTTAAAACGGAAGATGTTGCGGAAAATCTCGCCCGCCGATTTCCCGGTCTGGAATTTGACCGCATGAAAATCAATTTCCAGCTTTTATTGCAAACCATTCTCGGGCGTTTTTCTGTTTCATCAGACAATGCGGGCAAACCATTTTTTGAAGACCATAAAACCTATGTGCCGGCGCGTTTTACAGATTATGTCGCCGCCTTTGTGGAACACGGCGCGGAAGCGTTTGTCCAGCCTGCCAACCGTTACAACGAAAGCACCCCCTCATTCGGATACGGGCATTTGTACATTATGCGGCAATTATCGCGGCCGACGAGCAAACAGGCGGTGATAGATGCGGTTGCTGAAAACTTGAACATCGTCAGCACCACGCCCGACGGTTTGACATTCCATCCGCCTGCCGAAGTGTATGTGGAAGAAATATTGGCAGACTTGGCAGACAGGCATTTTCTCGTTTCGGCGGGTTGACGGGCAAGGCCCGGCGGCAATCCGTCCGATATATTTTCAGACAGGAAAGACACACACTGCGAAAAATGGTACACGACACATATGAACCAGACATTTACCTTGCCCGATACGCGCCCGTATCCCCAAAATCCGATTAAAAACCACCTGCTGCTCAATGCCTACCAGTTGGCGCATAATTCTTCCCAGGCTTCGCGCAAACTCTCGTCCGGCCAACTTCAAACCGAAATCAGAGGGATGCTTGAGCAAAACCACTATATCAACCTTTCCCTCGCGCTGACGATGTCGCCCGATGCCGGAACTTATGCCGCGCTGCTTTCCAGTGTGAACGCGGTACTCGATTGCGAGAAAGAAGGCGAAGTGCAGTGGTTCGCCCTGCCGGTTGTGCTGGTGTCCGGCTGCAAGAAAGAACGGGCAATCGAGATGAAGCTGCCGACGGAGGCATTGTTTGCCTGCCTGCAAAACTATCCGCACCTGCGCACGTTGACGCAAGAGACACAATGGCTGCCTTATCTTGTGCATTCGTCCGATTTGAGTGCGGTCGCGCCGGATGAGTGGTGGCGTGCCAAACAAAATACCGAAGCGGCGGCGCAACACTTACGCCGTTTCGTCCCACGCCCTTTGCTGTTGCCCGAAGGGCAGTCCGTCCACGTCGTTTACGCGCTGGGTTTCGGCAGCGGCAAGGTTCAGACGGCATTGGGTCAGAACCTTCTTCAGGCAGGTCTGCCCTTGATGCAGGTATGGCAGGAAAATCTTGCATCGGAAGGCGTTACGCTGTTTGCCAATCCGCTTTCCCCGGATTCTCCGGTACGCGCGCTTTCAGACGGCAGCCACACGCGCCAACGTATGGCGATGGATGTTTTTGCGGCAAACGCGATACGCGCCGTCCGTATGCAGAGCCCCCGCGTCGGCGTGGTCGCTGCGGCAAAGGCGGGTGGACAGATTCTATTCGGATTTAATGCGACCGACGGCGCGTTTGAAGTCGTGCCGCAGGTGTTTTCGTGGCAGCTTTCCTTTACCGACAACATTGCCGTTGTTCAGCAAAATTTTTTGGATTTAATGGCAGAATGCCGCGTGGAACACGTTTACCTGTTGCACAATCCCTTGGGCGAACAGGAAAACATCCCGAGCTATGCGGAAGCGTTGAAACGGGAAGGGCACAATCCGTTTTTCAGTACACAATACGATTGACCTGCCGATGCCGTCTGAAAGGATTTCCGCTTCAGACGGCATCGCATTGGAACAGGGCGCGGATATGAAAAAACCGAAAATCCTTTTTGTCTGCCTCGGCAACATCTGCCGTTCGCCGATGGCGGAATACATTTTGTGCCGCCGTGCCGCCGAAGCAGGGATTCCCCTCGAAGCGGACAGCGCGGGGACATCGGGCTGGCACGACGGCGAAGATATGCACCGCGAGACGGCGAAGATATTGAAAAAACACGGTATCGATGCTTCAGGCTTTACCAGCCGCAAAATCCGCCAAAGCGATGCGGCGGTGTTTGACTGCATCATCGCGATGGACGGCAAGAATTTGTCCGAATTGGAAAAAACCTTCGGCAGGCAGCCGGAAAAAATATTCAAGCTGACCGACCTGATACCCGAAAGCGGTTACGACCATGTCCCCGATCCGTGGTACACGGGCGATTTTGAAGAAACATACAGGCTTGCGGATGCGGGCTGTCGGGCATTGTTGGAAAAGATTTCCAAATAAAATAATTGAATACAAACACAAATATATAGTGGATTAACAAAAACCAGTACGGCGTTGGCTCGCCTTAGCTCAAAGAGAACGATTCTCTAAGGTGCTGAAGCACCAAGTGAATCGGTTCCGTACTATTTGTACTGTCTGCGGCTTCGTCGCCTTGTCCTGATTTTTGTTAATCCACTATAAAACCGCCTCCTGCCGTATCGGTCGTTCAGACGGCATAAACAGGGAATTTATGAAAACAAATTTCAAACAGAAAATTATCGAACAGGCACGCAGAGAGGGCTTGCAGGTAACCGCTTTGCGCGAGCAGGTATTAGATATTGTCTTGCAGCAAAGCGGCGTGATTAAAGCCTACAATGTTTTGTCGCAGATGCAGCAGCAGAGCGAGGGCGCGGTTGCACCGCCTACCGCCTACCGCGCCCTTGATTTTTGGGCGGAGCAGGGCGTTTTGCACAAAGTGGCGGCGGTCAACGGCTATATTTTGTGCAGCCACGCGCAGCACGAGTGTAACAACCATTGCCATGACCACGAAGAAGCCGAAGCGCACCACAGCGCGTTTATTTTGGTTTGTACCGAATGCGGTACGGCAGACGAGCAGACCTTGAGCCAAGAATGGGCGGCATTGCGTGCAGGCGTGGCCGAAAGCGGCTTTGCGCTGAAAGAAGAACATGTTGTTTTAACCGGAATCTGTAAAAAATGCCAGAAATGAAAAAAACCAAAGTCCACCTGATTTCAGGTTTTCTGGGAACAGGCAAAACCACCGCGCTCAAAAGCCTGATGGAGCAGAAAGAACCGAACGAGAAATGGGTCATCATCGTCAACGAGTTTGGCGAAATCGGCATTGACGGCGCGGTATTGAGCGACAACGGCATCCCTGTGGCAGAAATCGCCGGCGGCTGTTTGTGTTGCACCGCAGGCCCGCAAATGGGCGTAACCGTACAGAAAATGCTGCGCGATGCCAAGCCCGACCGCCTGATGATTGAAGCAAGCGGACTGGCGCACGCCGCCAGCGTCATTGATGAACTGAAAACCAAACCGCTGGACAGCCTTTTGGAAATCGGCGCAGTCTTTACCGTCGTCGATCCGCGCCAGTTCATCAATCCCGATTACGCGCAACAGGCGTTGTATAAAGACCAAATCGGCATCTGCGACGTATTGGTCGCCAGCAAAACCGATTTATGCACCCCCGAACAGCTTGCCGAATTTCACGACAAAGCGGCAAAACTGTTTCCACCCAAAGCCAAAGTGGTCGAAGTCCAAAACGCACAACTCGATATCCAATGGCTCGATATTCCCGTCATCGAAAAATCACGCTACCGCCTCAAAGCCCTGCCGGACAACACCATGGGCTTCCAGTCGCAAGGTTTCACTTTCCCCGCAGGCCGCGATTTTGACGGCGAAAAGCTGACCAACTTCTTCAACGACCTGCCCAAAATGACCGAAGGACTCGTCCGCGCCAAAGGCGTGTTTCAAGTATTGGGAACGTGGGTGTGGCTCAACTGGGTAGACGGGCAATGGGGCGCGAACCAAGTGTCTTGGCGGCGCGATTCGCGTTTTGAATTGATTGCCAAATCGTTTGATGCGGATTTAATCGAACAAAAACTCAAAGACGCATTGGAATAGCGTTCACGCGCCTTCAGACGGCATAGGAAATGAAAATGCCGTCTGAAGGCTTTAGGAGGACGGGATGAAACCCAAATTCAAAACCGTTTTAACCGCGCTGCTTTTGGCGGCTTCCCTGCCGTCTATGGCGGCAACCCGCGTCCTGATGGAAACCGATATGGGCAATATCCGTTTGGTTTTGGACGAATCCAAAGCCCCCAAAACCGTTGCCAATTTCGTGCGCTATGCCCGAAAAGGCTTTTACGACAATACGATTTTTCACCGCGTTATCGACGGCTTCGTTATCCAAGGCGGCGGATTGACCGAGGACCTGGTACAAAAGGCAACCGATAAGGCCGTTGCCAACGAATCCGGCAACGGCTTGAAAAACACCGCCGGTACCATCGCCATGGCGCGGACGGCAGACCCCGATTCCGCCACCGGCCAATTCTTTATCAATCTGGCGGACAACGCTTCGCTCGACTACAAAAACGGACAATACGGCTATACCGTTTTCGGCAGGGTCGAAAGCGGAATGGACACCGTTTCCAAAATCGCCCGCGTCAAAACCGCCACGCGCGGCTTTTATCAAAACGTACCCGTACAGCCCGTCAAAATCCGCCGCGTTGTTGTCGGACAGTAACACGCAGACAGACGTTCAGACGGCGCCGCACGTTTCCCAAAAAACGCCGTCTGAAGTGAAAAAATATTTTAAAACAGACAGTTGATGTTGACAAATTCAAACCGAGGATTTTAAAATGCT